>JALZHG010000317.1 GCA_030914045.1 Chloroflexota bacterium
GTGGAGGTGTTGCGGGCGGAGATGAGTAGATTTTCGTCGTGGTCGACGTCTATGGAGTTGATGTGGAAGTAGTCGAAGGGATTGTCGGTATCCCCAGACAATCTGTAGTAGGACTCCTCGAGGGCCACATGGTCGAGGCTGTGCCACTCGAAGAGCACCTCGCCGGTCTCAATGTCGAGTTCCTGAGCGATGCCATCCCACACCGCGCCTTCCCCTGGACCGCCGACCCGGGAGAGGTTCGTGGGCACCGCGTTATAGGCCATAAGCAGCGTGGTGTCCTGAGGAGTTATGGAGAACTCGTGTAGGTCTCCGCGGTAGCCGTTACCAGCCTGGACCCGGGTTACCTCGCGGTAAGAGTCATCGAAGATCACATACTCTCCGACACCGTGCCCCTGGACGATCTCGCCCTCCCACCAGGTGAGCACCGGCTCGCCCCGGTAACGCTGCACCTTGAAGTCCCTCGGGAACCTGTCCTTGATGAACCACACGAGACGTCCGAGGTTGTCGATGATCATCGGGCCGTCCTGCCCGGGACCGATCTTTGGGGCGACGAAGATGTATCCAGGGGCGGTGCCATGCGCTTGCGTGGTCACCTCAATTGTGGGCGGACTGAGTTCTGGGCGAGAGCGGAAGCCCTGTTGTAGGTGCCTCGGCTGTGCGGGTAGTGAGTGGCGGGTCTGCTGGGAGTGTCGGGTGGGCTGCTCCCCTCGCTCAGCCGGTTTACACCCTGGCGTATTCAACAGCGCGATCCACGCGCTACCAGCGCCTATAGCCTTAAGAAACTCCCGTCGTGTGTGACCAGTGCTCAAGTTCTTCTTCTATCTACTTCTTCTATCTACCTCTCGTGTTTCCTAGACCCCAAAGAATACCGAATCCCTTCGGAGAAGGGCTCGAAAGGTCCGTCACTTTGCGGAGCCAGGCTTAGCCGGTCAGCACTCCTCCCCTTGTCAGTGACCGTCCTCTGTGGCCCTGCAGGTTGCGCCCGCGCATCCTCGCAGCGTTCCCAAGCGCTCCTCCATGCGTCGGACCAGGTTGGGGTCGGCAGTGTCGTACCGGTTTCTCAGCTGGTAAGGGTCTTCCTTCAGATCGTAGAGTTCGCGCTCACCGGTCTCATACTCCACGTACAGGTGGTCAGCGGTCCTCACGGCCTCGAGCCCAGGTCGGCCCCAATCCTCCCCCGTTACGGCACGCCGGTCCTCTCCGGGCCGTGCGTCGCCGCTCAGCGGTGGCAGTTGCGAGTCCTCGCCCAGTTCCGAGGCGGCCTCAACGAGGAAGGCGGAGCGCCACTTCCCAGGGGGAGGAGGATTCTCGCCCAGCAGCGGCCTCAGCGAGCGCCCGTCCACGAAGGGGGGCGACGACACCTCTGCCAGGTTGGCGAAGGTTGGCGCGAGGTCGTTGTTGAGCACTAGGTGAGAGAGCGTTCTACCTTTTTGCACCCCTGGACCGCGTACGATCAAGGGCACCCTGGTGTCCTCGTCGTAGGCCGTCCACTTGCCCGCGGTTAGCCTATGCTGGCCAATATGGTAACCGTTGTCTGAGGTGAAGAAGATGTAAGTGTTTTTCAACTCTCCGCTCTCTTTGAGCGTCGCCAACAAGCGCCCTGTCATCTCGTCGACGGCTAGCATCGAGCGCAGGCGTTTACGGTAGAGGTCCTTTATGTCGGCGCCCCCTTCCCGACCCAGAGGAGTGTTGTCATGCACCCAGTCAGGCTTGTCTGAGACATCCCTCTCGTCGAAGGAGGGGGACTTGGGCAGCGGCTCGTCTAAGAAATAGTCCTCGTGGCGGGGAGCGGGTGTGGCAGGCAGGTGAGGCGCCTTCGTGCCCAGCCAAATGAAGAAGGGCTTATCTTGGTCTGCCGTGCGGCGGACGTAGTCGATGGCCTTCTCGGCGAGCACGTCGTCGAGGTGGTAGCGGTCGGGATCGTAGTGTTTGATGCGACCGTTCTCGTTTAGCTCGTCGGTGCGGTAACCACCGGCTATCCCGTACCAATCGTCCCACCCCTGCGGCACGTGGGTCCCGTAGTAGTCGTTCATGTACTTGCCGATGAGCACCGTCCTATAGCCTCCGTCTTGCAACCAGGTAGCCACGGTGGACTCCTCGTGGCCCAGCGCTTGGAATTTCTTGGAGCCACCCCACGGCCACCAGTTACCGACGATCTGGTGGTTGTGGGAGTACTGGCCGCGCAGAAAAGTGGCTCGAGAAGGGCAGCACAAGGGGTCGGTAACGAAGGCGTTCTCGAAGGTCGTGCCTTGCTCCGCCAGCCTCCTGAGGTTAGGATAGCTGGCGGAGTGCTCCTCCAGAAGGGGGGCGTCGAGATCGTCGGTGAGGATGAGGATCACGTTCGGACGCTCCGAGGTTTTCTCGATTTCTGTCAACGGACCACAAGCGGCGAGCAAGTACGCCAAGATCAGCACGAGGACTGCCAGGCACACTCGCTCCGGTCCCACATGTTTCATATTCGAGCCTTCGACAAGATGCCTTCTCTTTACCCCTAATGGCCTCATAGTATTGTTTCGGTCGAGCCGACCACTACCGGGCTTCTTACCATCGCTGACTGTCCCCAATTTATCTCGATCGCCACTCCTTCGGGGAGTCCTATGCCGGGCCGAGGTATCGGGCACATTGGCGCTGAACCAACAGCGAGGGGTTCGGGGCGAGAGCATAGGCGCGAGTCAAAGACCACGCCGGTGCGGGAGCGTGGAGGGGGCAGGAGTTTGGTGCCCTGTGATTCACCGACGAGGTAGGGGGCAAAATATACTCCAGGCACGCGTACAAGCCGTTCTGAGCGCTTATATCGTCTGCTAGTGACAAGATGGCGAGAATGCCATTATGTGCAGCAATCGTGCAGCAACCCAAGTAAATCTCCTGAAATGCTGGGAAAAGCGTCAACGTAAAAATAGTCCAATTTGCAGCCATTTTGAAAGCACTAGAAATCTCTCACTAGAAATCTCTAGCAATGTATTTTGCCGCCTTTGCACGGCGGAGGGGTAGGGGTTCGACTCCCCTCGGCTCCACTCTAAAACGGCTTATTTGCAGGCAAAAGGTAGCGACGACAAAGGCATTGGAGATACCTTTAAACTCTCTGCACACCAACGTAAAGCGCGCAACACTCTGTTGCCCGCTTAGATCCTGTTTTGCCCTTAGCGGGTATTAGGTCGACTCTAGATAGGGGCCGCTCGATCCTCGCAGGGGCCATTTTGGTTGTGTTGGGCTGTGTCTGCAGCATAGATAGCCGTAGTTTTCCCGAAGATGCAGGATACATTTGTACTTATTTGAGAGGGAGATGAGTAGTATGACGGAGCAATGGGGGATAATATGGCTGCCATGATACAGTGCCTTTCGGGCAGCGCTCGCGTTCGGCAAAATTGGCTCTCCAAACACGCTCGCAATGTGCTCTCGGGCGACGAGCTCTCGCGCCGTCCGCAGGAAATGTTCTTAGGGCGCCTCCGGACGGTCCCGCAGCGCGTGTAGGCCCAGAGCCTTCGCCTCCTCCGGGGAGAGGATAAGGG
>JALZHG010000318.1 GCA_030914045.1 Chloroflexota bacterium
TTCAGTAAGTGAGAATATCTTTTGATAGTTAGTGGGCTTTTCCTTTACTCCCCGCCTACCGGGATTTAAAGCTACTGTCTTGGCAAAGATGTCTTAGCTAGACAGTTTATATAACCAACGCCCTCCAAATAGCCGCCCGCCGACCTACCACCCTCTCAGAATATTGCCCACGGATAATTTTTCAATAGAGGTGTCTAAATTGTCCGCGTGTTCAGCAAATGATCTATAGGCGGGGCTTGCCGAGCACGAGCGAGTGTCAGATTTGGACAGCCTTGAAGCCTGGATAGGGCGATATGAAGAGGGAAACTCAAATGAGACCTGAGGAAACGAAGAAGAATAACAAGATCAACTTCACGGTGGTGGTCAACGGCAGGGACACTGATGTCGAAGCTAACGTCAACGCCCCGCTCCACACTATCGTCCCGGAGGCGCTTCGGGAGACCGGCAACACCGGCCAGCCGCCGGAAAACTGGCGCATCCTCGATCAGCCCGGCAACCAGCTCGACCCGAACCGGAAGATCGAGGACTACAACTTCGTCAGCGGAACCAAGTTGTTCCTGAGCCTGAGGGAGGGCGTCGGTGGCTGAGACCGAGCTACTCGTCGACCCGGCGGTGTCGCGAGCGAAATTCGCGCGCGAGGTGGCCGAGTACCGGAAGATCGAAGACGACCTCTTGCGCCGCGGCTGGTGGATGCTGCGCGCCGAGCACCCGGAGGTGTTCGTCGTCTTCGCCAACCCGGCGCTGAAGCCGCCGGCCGTGATCTTCGGGGCGCTGCTGGACTTCAGCAACTACGATCTGTGGGCGCCGTCGGTCAAGCTGGTGGATCCGTTCACGCGGGAGCCTTACAAGGCGAAAGAGCTGCCGACCGTCCTCAAGCGGCGCACTGTCAGCCAAGTGCCGCCCGAGGTTGCCGCGATGATCCAGCAGCAGGGCGGTGAGGTGCCGGAGATCGTCCAGGATGACCCTCTGATGCAGTGGTATACGCTTGAGGACGAGCCTTTCCTGTGCCTGCCCGGGATTCGTGAGTACCACGAACACCCGGCCCATTCGGGGGACTCTTGGCTGTTGCACCGCGACCGCGGGGAGGGCAGGCTCTATTTCATTTTGGAGAAGCTTTACAAGTACGGCGTCCAGCCGATCAAAACCTATAACATCCAGATGATGCCGGTCATCCGTTTCGGGCAGCAGGAAGCACCTGAATGAGCGGACTGGCGCACGTTAGGAAGGTGGTGATCCCCTCGGCATGCGTCAAGGAGGCGCACGCCCACCTAAGGCGGGTTGGACAGAAGGGGCTCGAAGGGTTCGCGCTGTGGGCCGGGGAGTTGGACGGCGACTCTTTCCTCGTCCGCGCCAACATCATCCCCGAGCAGCGCGGCCTGAGGTCGGATTTGGGCGTCTGCGTGGTCGTCGGCGGGGACGAGTTGCATCGCGTCAACGTCTGGCTCTATGAGCACGGCATGACGCTCATCGCCCAGATGCACAGCCACCCGGGCGAAGCCTATCACTCCACCACGGACGACACTTATCCCATCGCGACGGCCACCGGCAGCCTGTCGCTAGTCATCCCGGATTTCGCCCGCGACCCTTTCTCTCTGACGAGTTGCGCTGTCTACAGACTGATTCCGCCGCGCGGGTGGGTGGAACTTTCCGAGGATGAGGCCGAACGCTTAATAGTTTTCGCGGAATGAGCAGAATATGGCTCTAGCCAACTTCTTCGACAAAGCGGCCGTGGCGGCCGCGCAGGCCCTACAAGGTGTTGATTACGCTTCCCTGGCCGCATCTCTCGAAGCCCAGGTGGTCGGGTTAGCGTTCGACGACCTCGCCGTCACACGGCCTGAAGGCAAATTGACGTTGGAGCTGGCTGTTAATCTGCTCGCCAGACTATACCCGCGCCTAGCCTTCATCCCTGACGGTGCCCACGCTGAAGCAGCAGTAGAGAGCTTGATCGCTATCGCTCATTCAATAAATCCCGAGATCGAGGTCAGGGCGAACGCGGCTACGGTCGCGGCGGTTCTTGCTGTTGGCGAGACGGCGGCGAAGACAACGGCCCCGGTCGTTTATATGGGCTCAGAAGGGTGGGTGGCGCGCATTTCTTCCGGAGGCCCCGTCGGTTCGGGAGACAGCTTAAATCCCTTTGGCGCCGGCGCTGCGGCCTGCTTCGGCGCGGCTAATGTTTTTCGCCAGCTCTTCGGCTCGCACCTACAAGGGGGGGATGTCGATGACTTCTTCTCCTTCTCTCTCCTCGATTATGATCCCCAATCGGCTGAGCCATACAACCCGCCTCTGAGACCCGTCGCTCTCGGCGAGAGCTATCTGGTCGGACTGGGTGCTGTCGGCAACGGGGCCGTGTGGGCCTTAGCAAGAACCCCCGGACTCACCGGCACACTCCACCTGATCGATCACGAGACAGTCGAGCTGTCAAATTTACAGCGTTACGTGCTGACTACCCAGGCAGACGTCGAAGAGCCTAAAGCGCTATTGGCCGCTAGGCAGTTCGCCGGGACGGGCGTCAAAGCACTACCCCATCAGCAGAAGTGGGGCGAGTACCTACGGCACGTCTCGGCGTGGAAGTTTGAGAGAGTGGCCGTAGCGGTCGATAACGCCGAGGATCGGCAGGCCGTCCAAGGGGCGCTCCCGAAGTGGGTGGTTAACGCCTGGACTCAACCCGGAGACTTGGGGGTGTCGCGGCACTCATTTCTGGGCGACGAGGCGTGTCTGACGTGCCTCTACTTCCCGGATGAGATGGGGCAACACCTTGATCGGATTATTGCTTCGGCAATTGGGCTGCCCGAGGCGTATATGGAGGTTCGCGCCCTGCTTCACACTAACGGCCCCGTAGGCAGAGATCTGCTCGCGCGCGCCGCCGACGCCATGCGGGTGCCGCTGGAGCCTCTGCTCCCGTTCGAGTCTGAGCCTATTCGCGTGTTCTACGCGCGCGCCGTGTGCGGCGGGGCCGTGCTCCGTCTCGGCGGAACTGTCGGCGGAAATCACCGGGCGGCCGCAGTCCCGCTGGCTTTCCAGTCGGCGCTAGCGGGGATCATGCTGGCCGCCGAGTTGATCGCGCACACGGGCGGTCTGAGGCCGGCAGATTTTCCCGTGACCACCAAAATCGATCTGCTCCGTCCGCTGGGTAGCCACCTGTCACTTCACATCAGAAAGCATCGGTCCGGTTTCTGTATTTGCCAAGACTCAGATTACATCAAGGCATACCGCGAGAAGTATGAGGTTGGTTAAACTAAACGGAGGGAAGTTATGGCGACCAGAAAGTCTCATCACGTAGTCCCCAGCCCCGGCGGCGGGTGGGACGTCAAAAAGGGCGGCGCCCAGCGGGCGTCAGTTCATCGCGAGACGAAGCGTGAGGCGGAGAACGCCGGCAGAAAGATCAGCCAGAATCAGGGCACGGAGCTCGTCATCCACGGCAGGGACGGCGTGATCCAGCGCTCTGACAGCCACGGCCACGATCCTAACCCGCCGAGGGACAAAAAATAATCGCTGGGGTTAAA
>JALZHG010000128.1 GCA_030914045.1 Chloroflexota bacterium
GGGCTTGGTTCTTTCGGTTGAGGAATAGGACTGCTCAACGGGGCACGAGGCACCGTGCCCCTACGTTACCCCGTGGTTTGCAGGCCCGCCGCGATGCCGTTGATGCTGTGGTGAACGGCATCGAGCAGGGAGTCGCGTTCTTCCTGGGGCGTGTGTTGGGGTAGGGAACGGTAGCGGCGCAGGAGGGCTACCTGGGCCAGGTGCAGCGCATCGACGTAAGGGTTGCGCAGCTTGATGGAGCGGGAGAGTATGGACGACTTCTCCAGTAGCTCCTTTTGCCCGGTGATTTGCAGCACCGCCGCAACCGTCTTATCGAATTCTTCCTCTATCTGCCGCAATACCTCTTCCCCGTTGTCAGCCAGGGTAGAGTAGCGTTTCACCGTGGGCATGTCGGCGGTACCGAGGCTAATCTGGGCGTTGTCCAGGCACATGGCGAAGAAGCGCCAGCCCCGGTACATCGCTCGTAACGTCTCCAGGCCGCCCGCCTCTATCTCCGATTGAAGCGCGGTGCCCAGGCCGAACCAACCGGCCAGGTTAGCCCGTATTTGCGTCCAGCTAAATACCCACGGGATGGCCCGCAGGTCTTCGAGTTGCACGCGGTCCGCTTTGGCACCAACCCGGCTCACAGGGCGAGAGGCTAGATTGAGGGTGCCAAGCTCCGGGAAGGGCGTGGCCTGCCGAAAGAAGTCGAGACACGCGGGAGAGTCTTTCACTAGCCCCTCGTAGCGCGACATTGACGCCGCAGCCATGCGCTCCATCGCCTCTACCCAGTCGGCGGGAGTAGCGGGCGTGGCGGCATCCCCCTTCCCGTCGGCGGACGACACCAGCAGGGCGTGCACTACCTGCTCGAAATGCCGCATGGTGATGGCAGGGTGGCTGTAGCGGGCGAAGATCACCTCCCCTTGCTCGGTCACTTTGAGGTTGGGCAGATGCGCCTCAGGAGGCCGGGCCATGATAGCGCGTCCGGTCGGCCCCCCTCCACGCCCCACCGCGCCACCCCTGCCGTGGAACACTACCAGGGCCACTCCGGCTTCCGAGGCGGTGCGTGCGAGGGCCGACTGCGCCCCGTAAATCTGCCAGTTGGCCGAGAGATAGCCGCCGTCCTTGTTGCTGTCCGAGTAGCCGAGCATCACCTGCTGCCGCTTCTTACGCGCCCGCAGGTGGGCCTTGTAGGGGCGGCTATTGTAGAGGCTTCGCATGATTTCGCCGCAGGTCTCCAGTTCGTGTATCTGCTCGAACAGCGGCACCACATCCAGCCTAGACGTGGCGGCCTGCCTTCCTCCCGGCCACAGGAACAGCCCCGCCTCTCGCGCCAGCAATAGCACCGACAGAACGTCGCTCGCGTGCCGGGTCATAGACACTATGCAGGTCTGGCAGGCAGCAGGCCCGCCCATCTGTTGAATATCGGACATCGCCCTGAAGGTGTCCAGCACCTCGCGGGTGGCGGCGGATAGCGCGTCCGGCTGGGGCGATATCGCCTGTCCCGCCAGCCTTTCCTCAAGCACCGCCTGCCGTTCATCGTAGGGCAGGCTCTCGTAGCCGGGGAGTCCCGCAAGGCCCAGCAGCTCGGCCACGGCAGCGGTGTGCATCTCGGCGTGTTGGCGAATCTCAAGCTCCGCCAGGTGGAAGCCGAATATCTCCACCCGGCGGATGAGGTCGAGCAGGGGGCCGTCCGCCACCCGCCCACCGCCGTGCTCCCGCAGGCTGCGCTCTATCTCCCTCAGGTCTGCCAGCAAATCGCCCGGCGACTCGTACTCGCCCGGCCCGCCCTCCTCGGTGCGCCGCAGCCTCTCCCCGATAAGGCCGAGCTTGCGCCTGTAAGGCTCGTCGGCCCACTGGCTGACCGGCTGCAAACCGAGCCGTTCCCGGTCGCGCTCGATTGACCGCGTTAGCTCGCCCGAAAGGCCACTCAGCCGCGCCGATACGCTCAATTCCCTGCCCAACGTGCCAACCTCGTTGCGGTAGCGCCTCAAAATAGCCGCCCTCGACATGCGCGCCGCCGCCCGCGTAATCTCCGGGGTGACCGCCGGGTTGCCGTCCCGGTCGCCTCCCACCCAGGTGCCCAACCTCAATATTGGTTTCAGGTCCCCCGCGTGGGCAATAGCGCCGTCGTAGGCCCCGACCACCGCAACCGCCAGCGCCCTTTGCACCTGGGGGGCCACGTTGTAGGCGGTCCCGGCGGCGAAGTAAAGCACGCTACGCACCTCGTCCAGCACGCTGGGACGCTCCATGCGAGTCTCCGCCGTCTGCCAGAGAAGGGTGATGCGCGTGCGCAGGTCGTCCAGGGTAGCGGCCTCCCCGCCCGGCACCTGCGGGTTGTTTAGCCGGGCTATATCGGCGGCAGTGCGCTCCAGGTGCTGCAACAGCGTGCGGCGGCGGGCCTCCGACGGGTGCGCGGTGAAGACCGGGTGCACGTCTAGCCGGGCGATGCTCTCCAGCACCTCCTCTGCGTCCAGCCCGTGCGAGCGCAAGGTAGCGATAGCGTCGGCGATAGACTCGCGCAGGGGGTGCTCGGTCTGCTCGCGCTCCATGAGGGTGCGCACGCGGTGGTGCTGCTCGGCCAGGTTGATGAGGTGGAAGTAGACGCTGAAGGCCCGCACCAACTGCTGCAAGCGTTGTGTGGACTGGCTATGCACCCAATCTAGCAGGGCCTGTTCCTGGGTCTCATGCTCGCCTGACGGAGATCGCAAGGCGATAGCGGAAGTGCGCAGGTGCTCCACCGCTTCCAGCAGCCCCTCGCCGCCCTGCTCGCGCAATACGTCACCCACCAACTCGCCAAGCAGGCGCACGTAATCGCGCAGACGGTCTATAGGCTCTGCACGATTTTCGATTTTGGATTTTGGATTTTGGATTAACGACTCGTTGGTGGTAGGCATGGCACTGTTATTGGGTCTATTCTATCACCTATCGTTGACGAGCACCGTGCCGACGCCGGAGGTGGTAAGGCTTTGGAGCAGCAGCGACTCCTCTTTGGAGCCGTCGAGGATGCGCACCTGCTTGACGCCGCCTCGCAGGGCGCTGAGGCAGTTCTGCACCTTGGGCAGCATGCCGCCCGACACTATGCCGCCGTCTATCAAAGTCCTGGCTTCGGAAGCGGTGCAAACAGGTATAAGGGAGGAGCGGTCCGAGGGGTCGCGGAGGATGCCGGGTACGTTGGTCACCAAGTACAGGCCCTCGGCGTCCAGGGCCTTGGCTAATATGGTGGCTACCGTGTCGGCGTTGATGTTGTAGATGTTGCCCTGGGCATCGGCGGCCAGCGAAGCCACCACGGGCACGTAACCGGCACCCAGGAGCAGGTCCAGCACGGCCACGTCAACAGAGGCCAGGTCGCCTACGTGCCCGTAATCGACCAGTTCTTCGCTGCCGGTTTGCGGGTCGCGCACCAGGGTAGGCGGGCGGCGGGTGACGGTGATGAGGCCCGCGTCCACGCCCGACAGCCCCACTCCCCTGGCCCCACTTGCGCGTAACGCCGCCAGCATCTCAATGTTGATGCTGCCGCCGTAAACCATCTTGATGACTTCCAGGGCCGCATCGTCCGTGACACGCCGTCCCTGTACCTTGCGCACGGTGTGTCCCAGTTGTTGGGTCAGCGCGTCTGCCTGCGGCCCACCACCATGCACCACAACCACGCTTATGCCCCGCGACGACAGTTGGGCTATGTCGGCGGACATGGCACGGAGGCCCGCCCCGTTCTGCATGACCTCGCCGCCCAGTTTTACGACGAAGCGTTTGCCCCTGTAACTTTCCAATTCCACGCCGGCAGTCCCCTTGGGCTGTGCCACGCTAGAGGCCACCAAGCACGCTGCCCAGCACCGATACCAGGCGCTCCACGTCCTCTGTAGTAACTACCATAGGCGGCATGACTCTCAGCACGTTGGGGTCGCCGGAGGTGCCCAGGATGATCCCCTGCTCCAACGCGGCAGCCTGCACGTCCTTCGCGGGCACGTCAAGGCGCAGACCGAGGAGCAATCCAAGGCCGCGCACCTCAACCACGTGGGGTAGCCCCGATAGGCGGGACTTCATCAGGTCGCCCATCGCGGCGGCGTGGGCCAGCATGCCGTCTTCGAGGATGACGCCCAGGGTGGCGGTGGCGGCGGCGCAGGCGATGGGGCTGCCCCCGAAGGTGGAGCCATGTTCGTCCAGGTGCACCGTCTCGGCTATGCGGGTGGAGATGAGGGTCGCGCCCATAGATACGCCCGAAGCAATGCCCTTCGCCAGCGTGATGATGTCCGGCGTGACGCCCCAGTGCTCGCCCGCCCACAGTGTGCCCGTGCGCCCCAGGCCCGTCTGTATCTCATCGAAGATAAGCAGCGAGCCGTTCCTGTCGCACAATTCGCGCAGGCCCCGGTAATAGTCAGCCTCGGCCATGCGCACGCCCGCGATGCTCTGTATCGGTTCGATTATGACGGCGGCCACTTCCTGCTGCTCCATTAGCCGTTCGACAACGGCCAGGTCGGCAAAGGGTGCGAACTCCACCCCCGGCAGCAGCGGCTCAAAGCCCTGCTTGTACTTGGGGTTGGCGGTCATGGCGAGCGCACCCATCGTCCGCCCGTGGAAGCCACCCTCCATCGCCACGATAGTAGGTCGCCCAGTAAACTTGCGGGCCAGCTTGAGCGCGGTCTCATTGGCCTCAGCGCCCGAATTGCAGAAGAAGACCTGCCCGTAGCCTGCGGGGGCCACTCCCACCAACATGCTCGCGTACTTCGCCCGCACCTCGCTGTAGACGATGTTGGAGTAGAAGATCAGCGTCTCGGCCTGCTCCTGTATGGCCCGCACGACCTTTGGGTGGCAGTGCCCCGTCAGCGTGACCGCGTGCCCGCAGTAGAAGTCGTGGTAGGCTTTGCCGGAGGCGTCGTACAGCATGATGCCCTCGCCCCGCACTGCGACGATTGGCAGCTTGGCGTAGGTGCCTAGCTGGGCGCTCGTCTCTTCGTCTATCACGGCCTGGCGGTCTACCTGTACGTCCTGTGTAGTTAGCATGATTGCTCCTGCTTTCTGTCCTGTTTAAGGATTAGAAGGTTGCGTCGTGTGACTGCCTGCCTTTGCCCCTGTGCTTGATGTCTAGAACCAAGCCCCTTCTTTGTCATTCTGAGCGCAGCGAAGAATCAGTTAGGTAACGATGCTGTTGAACTGCGACGACCAGGCCCCCTATTTGTCATTCTGAACGCAGTGAAGAATCTCGTCCCTCACGCAGGTGTTACCCTTTTCTTTATTACCTTGTTGGCATTAGATATTTAGGTCTTGGTCTAGCGAAGAAGGGTGTTACCCTGTACTGAGGGACGAGATTCTTCGCTGCGCTCAGAATGACAAAGAAGGGGCTTGGTCGTAGCAATTCAACAATATACATAGCCACCTGATTCTTCACTGCGTTCAGAATGACGAGGGAGGGGCTTGGTCCTCAGTATCCAGGCAGCTACGGCAGTGTGTCTATCTATGGCATCGTCCCCGGAAAGGTCAGCCCCAGCTTCTCCGGCCAGCCGAACGCCACGTTGAGGTTCTGCACAGCCTGTCCCGCGCCGCCCTTCACCAGGTTGTCTATGGCGCTGGTGACTATGATGGTGCCCTCGCCGTCGGTGGCCGCCGATATATCGCAGAAGTTCGAGTGGGTGACCACCGCCACCCTGGGGTTGTCCACCAGGCGAACGAAGTTCTCCTTCTCGTATGCCTCCCTGTAAATGTCCTGCAACTCGCTCTTGCTCACCTGGCGGGAAGGGAAGGCGTAAGCAGTGGTGAAGATGCCTCGTATCATGGGCGCTGAGTGGGGCGTAAACACCACCCGCATGCTGCTCTCCTCCGCACCCTGCCACTTGGCGAGTTCCTGGGCTATCTCCGGCTGGTGGCGGTGCTTGAGGAGGTTGTAGGCGCGGAAGTCCTGCGAGCGTACCGGGTGGTGGGTGCCTTCGCCCGGCTCCTTGCCCGAACCTGACGAGCCGGTTTTGGAGTCGATCACCACAGGCCCCTCAAGCAGCCCAGCCCTGGCAAGAGGCGTCAGCGCCAGCAGCGACCCGGTAGGGAAGCAGCCGGGACAGGCCACCAGACGCGCCTCCTGTATCGCCTCCCGGTTCCACTCGGTCAGCCCGTATGCCGCCGACGTAGCTAGCTCGTTGGCTGTGTGCTCCAACCCGTAGAACCTGGCGAATTGAGCCGCGTCCTTGATGCGGAAGTCGGCGCTCATGTCGAGCAGGATGGGGCCGCCGCCGCGCGGGCCTCCCTTGCCCCCGGCGGCGAGTATCTCCGGCACGCGCTGCATGGCGGCACCGTGCGGCAGCGCCATGAATATAGCGTCGTAGCCCGCAGCTTCCTCGCTAGAGATGTCGGCGGTGAAATTGAGGTCCGTCAGTTTGCTGAGGTGCGGCAGTACCTCGGTGATGGGCTTGCCCGCGTGCGACGGCGACGTGGCGGCTGCTACTTCCACGCAAGGGTGGCCCAGCAGGAGGCGCAGCGCCTCACCGCCGATGTAGCCCGAAGCGCCCATGATCGCTACCCGCACGGTATTGCCGCCGGTCTGCATTCCCCGCATCAGGCCACCACCTCTGTCAGCACGCGGGTCTCGGCGAACACCAACTGCTCCACCATGCCCGCCAACCGTGCGGCCTCTGTGCGACCGTTCGCGGCGTCTATGTTGAAGTGCCCTGTGATGTAGTCCACGCCCGCGCTGTTGTCGGTGGCGGGGCCGGACACGCAATCCACGCTCACGCCCATCTCCTCCAGGTAGCGCAGGCCGCCCCACGCGGCTACCAGGTCGTTAGCGCACAGGATATGCGCGCGCACGTGGCTCATTAGCTCGCGGTCGCGTAGCAGGATGTCCACGCCGTAATGCCCCATGATACCGTCACCGAACTCCACGATAATAGCGTCGGGGTTGCAGGCGCTGAGGGCCGAGAGCACACCCTTGGCGGCGGGCACCAGGCAGCTATCGGTGCGGGTGGTGGAGGGCAACCCCGCGTCGCTAAACGACAGGGCGCATACCGCCCCGTGGTCCTGCATGTTGAGCAGGTCGCGCTGGGTAGCCACCCCGGCCAGCTTGGCGGTGGCCACCCGGTAGCCCCGGCTGGTCAGCTCGCGCACTATCTCGCACGCGGCGGTGGTCTTGCCCGCGTTCATGCAGGTGCCGGACACCAGGATAATGGGAGCGGACTCGCGGAGAGACTTCTGCCACGGCACGGCATTGTCCATGATGTTGGCGGGCTGCCCGTCGTGCATCACCGAGCCGATGACGCGCACCTGTAGCGGCGTACCGAAGTCGGAGTTGGCCGAGCTGCAAATGCCTATCACGCCGCCCATGTTGAGGATGTGCAGGGTGTCGCCCGGCTCGATGTGCGCAGGTATGGAGCCTACGAAGCCCTTGAGGGCCTGACGCTCACCCAGCACCCCGGCTATGATGTCGCCCTTGATGATGCGGGCCATCCTGCCGCCCCTCAACTCAAGCTCGCCATACACCGCCTTCTCTTCAAGGGCCTCGACAACCAGCACGGTGCCACGCTCGGCGCGCACGTACTCGGCTACTTCCACCTCGTGCCCGAGGTTCAGCCTACCCGTGACCGAAGCTATCTTGTCCAGCATTACTTGCATGTCTCTCCCCCTTCGGGACTCAGCAATTACGAATTACGCGTTACGTGCCACTCGTCCATCGTCCATCGTCCATCGTCTATTTCAAGGCAAACAAAAAACTCCCGTCCCAAACAAGGGACGAGAGCATAGCTCCCGCGGTACCACCCTTCTTGTCACATTTGTGGCCTGTGACCGCTCGTGGTTATTTGCTGCGTGGTTACCAACCACCCCATCCTACTTGCTCACCACATTGTGGCTTTCTTCGGCGGGCCGCTCACGGACCGGTTCACCGTTGGGGCTTCTCGGGCTTTCACCATCTCCCGATTCGCTGCAAGCATCCTGCTCGGTTACTAATTCCCCTCATCGCGGGCCTGCGGCATATGCCGCTATTCGACTGTGTTGCCAAGTCTAACATAGTCAAAGGCAAAATACAAGCCCCAACCGCAGGACAGACATAAAATCACGTTGCAAACGCTTGCCCGCCGGTCGTTATGAAGCTCTGTTCGATGAAGGTCTTTACGCCTTCCGGCCCCCTCAGACGCAGCCACATGGGGCCTTCTTGAGGCTCAAATGCCAGCTCAAAGGTGAAGAACGGGCAGCATTTTCGCTCCAGGGCGATGAACGCTACCAGCTTTGCGGCCCACTCGCCATCGCCTGGGAACCTGAATGCGTAGCCATCTGCCAGATCAGTTACTTCCTGGCAGTTGCTGAAAATGTCCCTCGCTAACTCCTCTTCTCTAAGAGCCTGTTCCGCCTCAGATAGCTTGCATGCTATCGCCATATCCTCTGCCGTTAGTGCTGCTTGATCACTCAATTGTGCTACCTCCTTGCCTGTACCCCGGTCATAGCTTTATGCTAACACTTGAAGTGCGCTTTAAGTCAAGAGGGAGAGACGAATCAAGTGGACGAATTGACGATAGGGGAAGTAGCTCGCCAGGCAGGTATCCGAGCCTCTGCGATACGTTACTACGAGAGCATAGGTGTCCTGCCCCGGCCACGGAGGATCAACGGCCGCCGTCGCTATAGCGTAGTTGTGTTGAGCACACTGGCGGTCGTGCGGCTAGCCCAGCAAGCGGGCTTCAGTGTCGCTGAAATCAAGACGCTGCTCAATGGCTTCACGGCAGACACACCGCCTTCGGAACGCTGGCAGGCCATGTCCGGTCCCAAACTGAACGCGGTGGATGCCTTGATTGCCGAGTTGCAGGCCCGCAAGCAGTTGTTGGAAGCGACTTTGCAGTGCGGTTGCGCGCACCTGGATGGCTGCGTTCACGTCCTGGAGATTGCCCAGGGCACCCAACCTGCCGGGCAACAAGCGGCACTAGGTACTTAGCAAGGCGATACCGAGGGAGACGACTCCCACAGCCAGCGATATGGCACCGGCATAGAGCAGCACAATCCACCTGTTAGGCTGGGTGACGCCCCGGCCCATAGACGAGAAGAAAAACCCTGCCGGCATGAGTATAGCGGCCAGGGGTATGCCGTTGCGTGCCAGGAGCGCCAGCGGACCGCTCATGGCGGCTGCATCAGCGAGAATCTGGCACACCAGGGCCAGCGTGACCAGCACCCCGGCGTGTGCGTGCCCGGCGCGGGCGAACGTCGCCTGGAAAGGTGTCGCCGGGTGCTGGCCCCTGACGATACGCAGCATGAATACCCCGCCATACTCGATGGCAACGATTGTTAGTAGAATGACCCCGGCGGTGCTCCGGGTGTCGGCTGACAGTAGCAGCGTTGGTTCCATGCAACCTCCGTGCGGTTTAGTTGGCTAATCGACTCCGAAGTGGCCGAGGCTATGCCCAATCCTTGCGATAGATTCCTGCGTGATAGCGTGTAAAGTGGCTTACCATCAACATAGAGCGTGCCACGGCGGACCTACCGGCGCAGAATGGCGGCGAGGTCAGGTGGCAGTGGGTGCCGGGCCTGGGGCTGGAGCCGGAAGACGGGTGACGCGCCCGCAACTACCAGCCGTATCGCGCTGAGGCGACCAAAGTGCCTGAGAAAGTCACGTGCGCCGAGGAAGCCTCGCCGGGTAAAGAAGTCGTCGTCTTTGCGCTCGGCCCGCTCTTGCAACAGCCTCAATCCGCTAGTCAGATCGTCCTCGCTGTACAAAGCGTCGTCCGCAGACATGACGAGGATATTGATCATACTGGGCGGGAGTTGCTGCAACTTGGCGCAGAGCGTGTTCGCCAGCTTGCCCGCCTCTGGAGCTTCTCCTGCCTGGCCCCCACGCAGCCGCGTCACTTCTACATCGAAGCGGGTATGAGTCTTGTAGGTGACGGAGAAGTCGGGTCCGCGCTGCTTGCCTGTGCCGTACTTCTCATACTCCACCAGAAAGCGCCGTTCCTGCACCAGGAAATAGGCGGTAGCCAACTCCGCTTGCAGGTCGCCATAGCCCTCGGCCTCCGTGATGGTGCGCACCTTCTTACGGATTTTATCGCGGTAAGTCTCGGCGAAGGCGCGAAAGCGGGGCGACGCCTGTACCCACTGCGCGAATTGCACCGCGAGCGGGAGCCGCGTGTTCGGGAAGATATAGGGGAGCAGATCATTAGCGGGCATACGCGCTCGTTCGGGTATGAAGTTCGGCGGTGGTTGGTTGGTTGTTCGTAGTGTAGCGCATTTCCTGGCATCGTATATCCGTCGGCAGGTGGAATGCTAGTGCTCAGGGTGTGGCATTCTCGGCAAGGGACAGCCGTCTATTGATCTGGTACAAGATTCCGAGTGCGAAGGCCGACGCCCGTCGATTGAAATCAACCGGCGTCCTTTGGCAGCATGTAGCATTCCTGGCCCTCACTATCACCTATTGTCTCGCTTTGACGAGAATGGCGTCACCCTGGCTGTTGCACCCTCGCTACCTCTTGACAGCGCCCCTGTTTGCCTGTAGACTACTCAATAACCGAATAGGCAGAACAACTACGACCAGCACGAGTAACAGGTCAGGCGAGCATCAGAGAGTTGGCGGCGGTGGAAGTCCAACAGCGGCGCGACCTGTGAATGGAGCTGTGAGTTGCACACCGAAACCCTTGGGGAGTTTTGAGTTGTGAATTATGAGTTTTGAGTTCTTCTTACCTAACTCAAAACTCAGCACTCAAAACTCAACACTCAGGAAAGTAGACTGTGCCGGCGACTCCACCGTTACCAGGGAGCGGGATATCGGCAGACATGGCGCGGATGTGTCGTGACTAGGTATCTGCGGAGCGCCGGACGACCGGCGGAAAAAGGGTGGCACCACGAAGCTTAGTCCTTCGTCCCTTGCGGACGTTGGGCTTTTTTGATTCTTGGAATAGAGCGTAGTGCACGAGACACCGTGCGCGTGCGGGCGGTGGAGAAAGGGGACTAACAGTGGCGCAAGCATACACGCCAAACCGGGAGGCGTTCAGGACCCTGGCGCAGGAACACCGGACAAATACTGAGGCGGGCGCGGAGCCGTACACGCTCGTCAGCAGGCAGATACCCGCCGACCTGGAGACGCCCGTTTCGGCCCTGCTCAAGATACGGCGCGGAGAGCACTGCTTCCTGCTGGAAAGCGTAGAGCGCGGTAGCCAGGTGGGGCGCTACTCGTTCCTGGGCACGGGGCCAAGGTCCTTATTCACGGTGAAGGACGGCATATCGCGCATCGAGTCCCCTGAGGGGCAAGGCCCCCTGGTTGCGAGCACCGACCCGCTGGGCGAGCTGGATGCGCTGCTGGCTGCAAGGCGGCTGGTCTTGCCGGAGGGAGCGCCCGCGCCCAGGTTCGCGGGTGGCGCGGTCGGCTATGCCGGGTACGAGACCGCCTGCACCCTGGAGCCTGTGCGCCCCGCCGCCAACGACGTGCTCGGCCTGCCCGACATGTCATTCGCCTTCTACGACACCTTCCTGGTGTTCGACCACGCACAGCGTAGCGCCAGGGTCTATAGCCTCGCTTCACTCGCGGGAGACGCGGACGTTGAGTACGCACAAGCGGTTGAGAGGATAGAGCAGGTGGTCCGAGACCTGCGCAGGCCGCTGCCCGTAACCAACGGACACCACCGGAACGGGCAGATGACCCGCAACGTCCCCACCAGGAACAACTTCACGCAAGCGGAGTACGAGGGGATCGTGGAGCAGGCGCGGGAGCACATCGCGGCGGGCAACATCATACAGGTGGTGTTGTCGCAGCGTTTCGACCGGCCTACGGGCGCGGACCCGTTCAGCATCTACCGCGCGCTGCGCATGGTGAACCCCTCCCCCTACATGTTCTTCCTGCAATTTGGCGACACGTGCCTGGTCGGGGCCTCGCCTGAGATGCTGGTGCAGGCGCAGGAGGGCAAGGTAGCCATGCACCCCATCGCGGGCACTCGCCCCAGAGGGCAGGACGCGAAGGAGGACGCGCGGCTGGAGAAGGAACTCGCCTCCGACGAGAAGGAGCGCGCCGAGCACGTCATGCTGGTGGACCTGGGGCGCAACGACATTGGCCGCATCTCCCGCATCGGCTCGGTGAAGGTGCCCCGCTTCATGGAGGTGGAGCAATACTCCCACGTCATGCACCTGGTGTCGGAGGTGACGGGCGACCTGCGGCCCGAGCTAGGGGCGGTAGACGCGCTACGGGCCTGCCTGCCAGCCGGTACGCTGTCGGGCGCGCCCAAGGTGAGGGCGATGCAGATTATCTCCGAGCTAGAGCGGGACCGCCGGGGGCCATACGGAGGCGCTGCGGGCTACATCAGCTACAGCGGCAACATGGACACGGCCATCATTATCCGCACTATCGTCGTCAGGCACGGCATGGCGCACTTGCAGGCGGGCGCGGGCATCGTAGCCGACAGCGTGCCTGAGATGGAGTACCGCGAGACGCTAGCCAAGGCCAAAGTGCTCATGGCGGCGATTGACCTGGCGGAAGAGATGGAAAGCGAGCACACGGCCCTGGAATATGCGACCCACGACGAACTGGAACCGGAAGGAGCAAGCAAGTGATACTTCTCATCGACAATTACGACTCGTTCACCTACAACCTGTACCAGTTCCTGGGCGAGCTAGGCAGCCGCGTGGAGGTGGTGCGCAACGACGCCATGAGCGTGGCCGAGCTTGAGCTAATGCGCCCCGACGGCGTGGTAATCTCCCCTGGCCCAGGAGCGCCCGACAGCGCGGGAGTGTCGTTGCAGGCGATAAAGGCGTTCGCGGGCAAGGTGCCAATCCTGGGCGTGTGCCTGGGCCACCAGAGCATCGGGCAGCTTTACGGCGGCAAGATCGTGCGCGCCCCCGAGCTCCGGCACGGCAAGACCTCGCAAATCTACCACACCGGCAAGGGCGTCTTTACAGGCCTCCCCTCCCCCTTCGTAGCCACTCGCTACCACTCGCTAATTGTGGACGCCGCCACCTGCCCCCGCGAGCTTGAAGTCACCGCCTGGACCGGCGACGGCCTCATAATGGGTCTGCGGCACAAGCACCTGCCCATAGAGGGCGTGCAATTCCACCCCGAGTCGATGCTCACCCAGTCCGGTAAAGCTCTGCTCTCCAACTTCCTGGCGCAGGTTAATTCCTTTGCGGCAGCAGTATAATGGGACTGCGACTTGCGGAGTTGGAAGTTTAGCAGAGAGCCGGTAAGAAATCCGCCGCGAGAGGTTGGGGACGAATGTCCATCGAGTCGGAAGAAGATGTAGTAGGTTTGAGAAAGTGCGGGAGAATTGTCGGACTGACCTTGCGCGAAATGTCCCGCCATGTGAGGCCGGGCATCACCACGGGAGAACTGGACCGGATTGGTGAGGAGTTCCTCCTCAAGCATGGAGCGCGTTCCGCCCCGAAGCTGACCTACAACTTCCCAGGTGCGACCTGCATCAGTATCAATGACGAGGCTGCCCACGGCATACCGGGCAACCGCGTCATCCAACCCGGCGACCTGGTCAACATAGATGTATCGGCTGAACTGGACGGTTACATCACAGATACCGGGGCCACTTTTGCGGTACCGCCAATATCGCCAACAAAGCAGAAACTCATGGACTGCACGAAAGCGGCCCTCAACAATGCTATCGCCGCAGCCAGGTCGGACCAGTCCATCAGCGTCATAGGCCAGGCGGTGGAAGCCCAAGCCAGACGTTGCGGCTTCACCATCATCAAAAACCTCGCAGGACATGGGGTCGGTAGAAGTCTTCACGAACAGCCGAGCATGGTGCTCAACTATTACAACGGCCTGGAAAAGAGGAAGCTCAGCGAAGGTCTTGTACTCACTATTGAGCCTTTTCTCTCGACAGGGGCCGATTTCGTGATGGAGGCTAAAGACGGCTGGACGTTGAAGACCCCGGATGGCAGTCTACTAGCTCAGTACGAACACACAATCATAATCACCAAAGGGCGTCCTGTAGTCGTAACGCTGGTATAAACAGGAGTCTCTATGACCAGAAGCGCCACCGAGAAGAACCTGCGCAAGTGGATGGAGCACGTGCTGGCGGAGAACCGGCGCGACCTCGAGCGGCTAATAGACACGTTAGCCGACGATGCGGTGTACGAGATCGTGCCCCTCAAGAAGTTCTGGCGGGGCAAGGAAGAGATACGCGAGTTCTACCACATGCTCTGGACCGCCATGCCAGACGTGAAGCTGGACCTGCGCTCCCGCGTGGCCGACGAGCACTACGTGGTGGAGGAGTCGCACGTCCACGGCACCCACACCGGCCCCCTCTTCGAC
>JALZHG010000319.1 GCA_030914045.1 Chloroflexota bacterium
GCCTACTGGACGTTCTCCAGGGATCTGATTATGCGAGCCGGTGATCTCTCCATGGCCGGCTCTACCCTTTTTTGGACAGTCATAGGCGTCTCAGGTCTTGCCGGCGGACTCGCCGGCGACCTCGTGCGCCGGTTCGGGCTAGTCATGGCGTTTCGCGCCTCGCTCCTGGGCATGGCTGCAGCGATCGGGCTGTTGGCCGCCGCTCCGGGCGCCCTTCTCTCGGCATACCTCAGCGGGGCGCTCTTCGGCTCGACCTACATCATGCTCACGGGGATTATCCTTGTCTGGTCCGTCTCGGTCTTCCACGAGCGGCCATCGGCGGGGCTCGGTGCAGCCTTCCTGCTCATCGCTGTCGGGCAAGTCTTCGGTGCGCCCATAGCGGGGGCGGTGGCCGGGGCTGTGGGACTGGTAGCCACGTTTTGGGCCTTCGCAGGGATAGCGGTATTGGCAGCCCTCATCCGTACTCGGGTAGAGAATCCCTCGGCACCATAGACTGGGGTACTCGTGGCGGACGGAGGCTATTCACCCGCGGCGAACGGTTTGAGGCCAGCGTAAGATGGCTACGAATCAGAAGCTACCAGGTTCCAGTCCTGCCAGCATCCTCAACAGCAGTGTAGGAACCTGATAGCAGGTCGAATAACTGTGAACCTTCACCTCGGATATGAAACGCAGCGCACGGCGAACTACACCAATTAGTACACCAACCCACTAGAAACGTCGTGAACGGCGACAAACGCCATATCCGGCGAATTGGTTTAAGCAAGCGGATTGCTCAAAAGTGAGCAACGACCGTAAACGTCAGCCGCGTAACAGAAAATCATGGTGTCCCCGATTCCAGCGCCGCAATCTGTCCTGTAAACACAGGTAGATGCGACGTTCACAGCCGTACTGCAACCGTACTGCAACCGGGCTAGTACGCACTGGTACGCAATGGACAAAGGGACACCCCCAGATCATCGAAAACCGCCTAAACAAGCGCTATTTCCGGACGCACCAGGACACACTAGAACGTGCGCAAGCAAACTCGTAGCTGGAGCAGGTCAGCGGTTCTTAAGTCCGCTCGTCGGCTCTCTTTTTGTGCCGATTTGCAGGTAAAACTCCAGAATCTAACGAGGACTTGGCGCCAAGTCTGGGACTAACTTACTGCAACCCACTGGCACGTACTCCTCCTTCTTGCGCTCAGCGTCCGAAGGCTCCTGCAAAAGCCGCCTCTAGGGCTCCTCTTGATCGGGGTTACCCTTAGGTGCTGCGCTCGCCGTCGTCTTGGATAGACACACCCGAAGAGAGATCGTGGAGCACCGCCGCCAGATCATCTGGCCTTGAGAACATCGGATAGTGACCTGTGGGGATCTCGATGAACCGCCATTTCGAGCTCGCCATTTCGCGGAACACTGGGTTGCCGCTGGCGATGATCGCCTGTACCTGTTCGAGCGAGAAGCTGCACAGGATTCCCACCTTCGGCAGCGCTTCCCTGGCAGGGTTCTTCAACCGCAGCGGCTGCGTAAAGGTTGCGAACGGCTGGTCCACGGCCCGTGAGCGCAGCAGTTCTAGCCGGGCGTCATCCAACCCTTCCAGACTGCCGAAGGTGGCCAGCTCTTCTTTTGGCGGCATAGGGAACCGCCAGCCGTCTCCTAACTCATCTACCTGCCGCTCGATGTGCCTTCTAACTTCGGCCGGGAAAGTATCTATGATGGCGGTACCGTCAGGGAGTATTCCGGTGTCAAGATAGACCAGCTGGGAGATGCGATCGGGCACCCGGTCGCCCACGCCCGTAACCACGATGCCTGCGTAGCTGTGCCCCAGGAGCACGACATCGTGGAGATCCTCGAACTCGATGAGATTGACCACGTCGGTGATATGGGTTTCGAGGTCGACTTGGGGAGAGGCGAGGTGCACCCGCTCGCCCAGACCGGTGAGGGTGACGGGATAGGCATCGTGCCCCTCCTCTCTGAGCTGGCGGGCGACTCTTTGCCAACACCAGCCGCCGAGCCAACCACCGCCGACCAACACGTAAGCGGACATCCGAAGGACCTCCTTCTTCGCTAGCGACGCAGGTTGGGATGATCGCACCTCTCCTGCGCGCACGCTAGGTGCATGGCGGAGGGTGCCACGTGTTCAGAGGATGTCGTGGAAGATGAAATTCTGGGAAGTCCGTATAGCCCTGGTCCAACGCTTATAGCCGTCCCCGGGCGGAGATCGGCTGCCCCCGGATATTATCCTGACTTCGCCGTAATACCTCCTGGATGTTCCCCATCACACGGCTACTCCTAGGCAGATCAGACCGGGGCTATGCACCCTATTCAGCGAAGAGGTTAGAAAGCGCATTCTCGCAACTTCGCCGATGCGAAGGAGAGCCTCACGGAGATAATTAGGTTGCCGAGTGTCGGGTGGGACACAGAGCCTGAGGAGGTCGTTCGATGATCGGGTACATGAGCCTCGAGGAGCAGGTTGAGGCAGACTTCCTGCGCGCCCGGCGCCGGGCCTTCTTCGGGCGAATTGCGGCCCGCATTCGGGGGGAGTGCGACCGGCTGTCGAGCTTCGAAGAGGTCAGGAAGGCCCACCGTGCGCTTAACCAGCTTTGTTTGGGTAGGAGGGTCGTCGAGACCTCGACGATAGTGGGCAGCGTAGGTCGCCACCGAGACTTCGATCGCGGGTTCATGCCTGTCAAGGAGAGCCTGAAGAGGAAGTGGGAGCGGGTGGATCGGGCGTTCCATGGTGGGGAGGAGCTGCCGCCGGTTAGGCTCTACAAGCTGGGCAGTTGCTACTTTGTTGAGGATGGCAACCACCGCGTGAGCGTGGCCGGCTACCAGGGAGTGGAGATGATCGACGCCGAGGTGACGGAAGTATTACCCCTGTTTGTCGGCGGATCTTGAGCACGCTAACAACCTGGCGGGGTGACTTCCTGATCTCGGGACGTTCGGAGAGATGTACGAACTGTGCGTGGGACGGAAACGAGAGGAAGGAGTACGAGAGGTGAGAAAGCTGATCGTGAGCACCTTCTTGACCCTCGACGGGGTCATGCAGGCCCCGGGCGGACCTGGAGAGGACGACAGCGGCGGGTTCGCGCACGGTGGCTGGTCGGTGAACTATTGGGACGATCTGATGGGTCAGGTCATGGGCGAGGCGATGAGCACGCCGTTCGACCTCGTTCTCGGACGCAAGACCTACGAGATCTTCGCCGCGTACTGGCCGCACGCCCCGGAGGAGGCCGGCGCCAAGCCATTGAACGACGCCATCAAGTACGTCGCGTCGCGGAGTCATCCCACGCTGGAGTGGAGCAACTCGGTCCTGATCGAGGGAGATGCGGCCGAAGGCATCGCGGCGCTCAAGAAGGAAGATGGGCCCGAGCTGCAGGTGCATGGCAGCGGGAACCTCATCCAGACGCTGTTGCGCCACAACCTTGTCGACCAATTCCGTCTGTGGGTCTTTCCCCTCGTCATCGGGTCGGGCAAGCGCCTGTTCTCGGAAGGCACCATCCCCTCTGGGCTGAAGCTCGTCGAC
>JALZHG010000320.1 GCA_030914045.1 Chloroflexota bacterium
GTTCCTCCTGGGCCTGCTGCATCTGCTGCTGCATCTGCTGGACCTGTTGCATCATCTTGTTGACGTTCTGCCGTCTTCCCAAACCGGGGTCTCCTCTCCGAACGCACAGCTCATCTTTAAACTACCGTCTGCAAAAGCCTCGACGGTGAGATTAAGTATAACGTATACCTTGCGGCGTTCCTCTGGAGAAAACACTTCTGAAGCCCAAGGGGGCGAAGGTTGCAAAGGACTCGAGGATGAGCCCCCTGTCCCGCTCCATCGCCTGTAGCTTGCCGCGCCTACCGGCCAACGCCGCGAGTTCTCTCTCCGAGGTTCGCGCGTTTCTTTGAGCACCTCTAGCTCGGCTTCGAGCTCATCCAGCGTCATGGCCTCCGCGTCCGGGTCGCCGTGGGCCTTCCGCTCTTGCTAGATCCTGGTCCGCAGGTCATGCGTAGAATAACCGGATCCGCGAGGAGGGAGGAAACTGCCTTCCAATCTACAGCTGGAGCATTTTCTCGCCAACTTTTCAACTTTTCCCTAACTTTTTTCTGATCTCTCTCAAAGTTGAGCGTTTCCGAGAGCGCTTGCGAAAGCATTCCCGAGAGCACCTCCTTCTACGCTGCTCTCCAGAGACTGTCAAACGGACGGAGTAGGGAGCACATCCCCTCTCCCCCTAAAGCCAAGAAGGAGGCTAAGAAGAAGATGTACTACTACGTAAAAGAGAACCCAACCAAACTCTACTACGAGCGCCATCCGCTGCTTGTGGAGCATGCCAAAAGCGCCAGCCTCACCCGAAAGGTGCACATATGGCGAGCCCTGCTGATGAGCAGTAGGAGTAGGACCGTGGTGGCGACCGTGGGCTTTTTCGCGGCGGCGATCATGGCCTTGTGCCTGCTGCTGGTGGCCAAACCCGCCCACGCCGCAACCTTTACTGTCGACAGGAACGACGACCCAGATCCCGCAATAGCCAAAGCCTGCACAGCCGCCCCCTCAGACTGCTCGTTGCGCGGCGCGATAGTCGCTACGAACGCCGCCTCCGGGGCGGACGGCATAACCTTGGCGGCGGAGACCTACACCCTGAGTAGGGAAGGCGTGAACGAGGACGCCGCCTCCACCGGTGACCTTGACGTAACGGACGAGTTGACCATCACGGGAGCGGGGGCTCGCGCGACGAGCGTGGCTGGCGGGCCGGCGCCGTTCGACGACCAGATCTTCGAGAATCATGCAGGCGCCAAGACGACCATAACCGACCTCACCGTTACCGGCGGCGACGGGGGCGTCACAAATAACGAGGGTGACCTTACGCTCGACCGGGTGGCCGTCACGGGCAACACCGCGGATCTCGCCGCGTTCGTTGGAGGGGTCTACGGTTTTAAAGGCACGCTCAACCTCACAGACAGCACGGTGTCTGGCAATTCGTCAACCAATCAGGCAGGCGTTCTCCAGCTAGGCGGCACCGCCAACATCACTAACACCACGATCAGCGGCAACAAGGCGACCCAGGTCAGCGGCGGCGTCTTCTCCGCCTTCCTCGACGGCGACACCACAATGAACATACTGAACTCGACAATCGCCAACAACGAGTCTTCTCGGCTGGGTGGCGGTATCATGACCCAGCTTGGTGCTGCCGTCTTCGTGAAGAACACCATCGTCGCAGGCAACACGGTAGAAAACTGCAACGCCGCGCAGTTCGGCGGGGTCATCTCATCGCAGGGCAACAACATAAGCAGCGACGATAGCTGCCCCTTCACCAAACCCGCCGACAAACAGAACACTGATCCCTTGCTTGGTCCTCTGCAAGACAACGGCGGACCCACCAACACCCACGCCCTCCTTCCTGGCAGCCCCGCAATCGACGCAGCAAACGCAACCGCCTGCCCAGAGCGCGACCAGCGCGCCATTGTGCGCAAGGACGGTGACAAGAACGGCACGGTAGTATGCGACACAGGTTCCTTCGAGCGAAGCGACCTTACCCCTCCCAAGGTCAACACCATGACGCCCACCGCTGGCAAGAGGGGGGTCAAGCGCAACACTGACCTTACGGCCAACTTCTCGGAGAGGATGAACCGCGCCACGCTCAATAAAGCTACCTTCAAGCTCTTCAAGGTCAACAGGGATGGGAGCACAACGCAGATCCGAGCCGTATCTGTGAGCTCGAGTACCGATGGCCTGAAGGCAACACTAGACCCAGACAGCACGCTGGGGGCCAACACCAAGTACGAGGCTGTGGTGAGCACGGGGGCCAAGGACGTGGCGGAAAACCGCCTCGACCAGGACCGCAAGCGGCCCAAAGATCAACCTATGGAGTGGTTCTTCACCACGGGCAGTAGCTAGAGAAAAGCGGGTGAGCCGGTGCAGGGCCGGGGTCCTTTAAGGGGGCCCGGCTCGTTTTCGTGCCTGGAAGGCCCAGGGGTCAAAAACGTAGGAACATCCGTACAATCGCAGGAGTGGCGACTAAGTTAATGGGAGAGTCGAGGAAAGGGCAAAGTATGTCAGAGCGAGGGTTGCCAGGACCACGCGCCGAGCGCACCCGTCCTTACGCTCCAGGCTACGGCATTCCGTCGAACCCCCGAGGAATGTTGCCCTGGAGCTTTGTCGAAGAGCGCATGACTGCCGCCCGCAATTACTGGGTTGCAACGGTACTCCCCTCCGGAAGACCACACCTCACCCCGGTGTGGGGTTTGTGGGTGGAGGGAGTGTTTTACTTCGGTAGCGGGCCACAGACGCGCAAGGCCCGAAACGTCGCCAGGAATCCACACATCGCGGCACACCCTGAGGGTGACGACGTGGTCATCGTCGAGGGTGTGGCCGAGACGGTCACCGACCCCGGCCCTGCGCTCGCAGAACGGGTCTCCGCTGCCTCCACCGCTAAGTATGGTATGGGTTCCCGCAATATCGAGGGGTCGTACGCTGTGCGCCCGCGCGTCGTGTTCGCCTGGACCGCAAGCGGCTTCCCTCATACTGCCACCCGCTGGGTGTTCGACTAAGACTTGCTCGTCGCCGCCGGCGTCCTTCGGCCTTTATCCATCCTGTCGGACAGCTGGTCTACTTTATACTCTTGGAGGCGATCCAGTCCTTGGCATTCGGTTTGGGTGTCTCTTTCTTGCTGTTCGGGCTGCCCACCATGCGTAGGGCCTCCCCGAACTCGAGGCTAATGGTATGGGCTATGTACTTGAGCATAGGCTGGCTGTTGGTCTCGTGGTTGCCTCACCGCCACCTGCACCAGGTGGTGGGCGAAAACCTGCAGGAGCTCCTGTACATAGAGTACGGCATCCACGTGACGACGATCATCGGTGCCGCGGTCTTGGCCTACGGCTTCGTATCGCTTTTGCGTCAGCAGAGCAAGCCCACTCCTCGCGTGGAATAAAGAAGTGAGCTCGATGCCTCCCGGCTCTCGCACGTGAGCACTAAAAAGGCGGGCCCCGAAGGGACCCACCTCAAAAGACCTGCGCGTCCGGTTAGCTACTGCTACCGGGCGAGCCTGCGGGCCACGAGACCTCCGCCCACGAGCAACGCACCAG
>JALZHG010000129.1 GCA_030914045.1 Chloroflexota bacterium
CTTTTCTTATGGTAGAGTGCGGCCCAAAGAAAGATGAGATTTGGGTGCTAAGGGACGAGATTTCTCACTGCGTTCGAAATGACAGGGTGGGGCTTGGTCCTCAGCAAGGCTCTTCTTCATTACTCGGCAGGTATGTCTTGTGGAAGTTAGCGGGCACACGGGCTTTCCAGGCGTCCAGCAGAACTTTTCGGTGGAAGTAAGGGCTGCTGGAGAGGGGGCTTTTATTGCCACTTCACGTTATTCCTCGACCTTGTGCCCCTTCTTGCGGTGGTAGTGCCGGCGTGCCTTGGCCTGGTTGCCGCAGTTACTCATGTCGCACCAGCGGCGGCTGCGGTTCTTGCTCATGTCGAGGAAGAGCCAGCCGCAGTCGCTGGCCGCGCACTGGTGCACCCTCTCCAGCTTGCGCCCCTCCTCCGTTAGCAGATCGACCGCCGACTTCGCCACCGGCCACAGCATCTTGGTAAGCTCATCGCTCCCTTCATCCCAGCCCCACTGAAAGCCGTCCGTGCGCCTGCGCACGCGCATGTGTGACAGCGCGGCAGGCAACTCAGCATTTAGAGCATCCAGCGCGTCCTCGCTCACGGGCAAGCCCAGCGAGTAGGCCGTGAACACGCGATATAGGGCGTGGCGCAACTTGCGGGCGGCGGCGACGGCTTCCTCCGCCTGGTCAGGGTGCTCTCCAGCCCTCGCCAGCAGCCTCTCGGCTTCCGCGTCCTTAATCAGCCGCAACTGCCTGCCCCACTCGACCATATCAACGTACTTGCCAAGATGGTCGCCCGCGTACTTCGGGTCGGCCTCGTACCGCATGTCGTGGTACACGCCCGCCGTCGAGACGGTGTTTATAAAGTCCAGGGCCAGGTGGCCCCCGCTGTGGGAAAAGGTATAGCCCGGCTCCGACCGTTGCTCCTCGATTATCTGTTGCAAATCCATGATCTAACCACCAAAATAGGTATTGACAGGTTAGAGTTTTTGGTGTACAATCTAACCATCAAAAGGAATTATAGCTAGTTATATTGTGGTTGTCAATAGGCCCTTCATAACAAAAGGCGCTGGCGAGAGAAACCCCCCACAGTAGCGATGCGGATAGGTACGGACACAAGGAGGTGTGGCAATGTTCGATTGGTGTACTGAGATGGCTATGCAGAGGCAGCGCGAGATGCTCGATGACGCGCAACAATACAGGCTCGTAGCCGAAGCGTACGGTCATGAGGAAAAACGGTCGAATTGGCGCAGCCGGACGTTGTGCTCGCTTGGTGCCCGGCTGGTGAGCGCGGGGCGATGGTTACAGAGCAGGTCCGGCGCTACACCCGCCCCAGGTGGCAGTCTGGTGTTCCTGGCGGGCCGGGAAACCAGGGTCTCGCGGCAGAATGGCAGAGAGTCACTCAGGAAGGTCGCGTAATAGGGGTAGTCGCAGGCTGCCGTTCGAGGCCGCCCGCGCTTCTAGGAGGTTGGAGATGGAAGGGATGCAAATAGTGACACTGGTGATCTTGTTGGTGGGGTTAGTAGTTGTGGACGTGGCTGCGGTGCGGCGAGGCTTCGATAGTCGCTTCAGGCACGGCTGCAAGTACGACCACCCTCGGTCCTGGTGAGATTTAGAGAACAGCGAGAACTAATTTCAAGAGGTTGTAGGGGCAGGCCCCCGTGCCTGCCCTCATTGGAGATCGGCACCGGGCAGGCACGGGGGCCTGCCCCTACAACGTCCCTCTTTGGGCCCTTAGATCAGTTCTAAATACCCCTCTTGATACGCGAAAATTCTCTGACGGCGGAGGAACTTTCATGGCGGGAGCAGGACCAAGCGCGCAAGACAGCGACACAGTGACGGCCCAGGAACCACCTCTACCTGCAACCGTGGGCAACAGGCTGGGCCGTCGGCTGGGGAGACTCTCCGGCAATCCTGACTTCATGCGGATGTGGGCGGGCGAGACTATCTCCATGTTTGGCTCGCAGGTTACATACATCGCGATACCCCTCACAGCCGCCCTGGTGCTGCACGCTGAACCGGGAGAGATGGGAGTCTTGCATGCGGCGGGATTCGCCCCATTCCTGCTCCTCACATTGTTCGCGGGCGTGTGGGTGGACCGCAAGCGGCGCAGGCCGATTTTGGTATTCGCCAACGCGGGCCGGGCTGTGCTGCTGGCGCTCATACCACTCTCGGCCCTGTTCGGCTGGCTCAGTATGCCGCAGCTATACGTTATCTCCCTGCTGGTAGGCTCGCTCACCGTCTTTTTCGAGCTTGCCTACCAGTCGTACCTGCCCACGCTGGTCAGTAAGGACGCACTGGTGGAGGGCAACAGCAAGCTCCAGATGAGCGCCTCCATGTCCAGCATTGGCGGACCTGGCATAGCGGGACTGTTGTTGGAGGTGCTTTCAGCCCCTTTCGCGCTGCTGGCCGACGCTGTATCTTTCCTGGTGTCGGCGGTCATGATGCTGCGCATCCGCACGCCGGAACCGCAGCCGCAACGGCCGCACGCGAAGGGTAGCTTCAGGCGCGAGATTGGTGGGGGCATCTCGATCGTTTTCAAGAACGCCTACCTCAGAGTGTTCGCCCTGGAGGCCGCCTCCTATAATTTCTTCTGGAACCTGATAGAAGCAGTGTATATACTATATGCTGTGCGCGAGCTTGGGGCGTCGCCACTGGTGATCGGCCTGGTCTTTTCGCTGGGTAGCATCGGGTCGCTGCTGGGCGCGCTCGTAGCCGCTAGGTGGGCGGACCGCTTCGGCGTCGGACGGGCGATCACTGTCTCGATGGCTATCTCCTGCGTCAGCACGCTGCTGATACCGCTGGCCGGAGATGGGGTGATCGGCCCCTGGCTGGTGGGCGCGTCCTTCTTCGTGGGTGGGCTGGGGGTCACGGCATCGGTGGTGCACGTGGTGAGCCTGCGGCAGACGGTCACGCCTGGGCACCTGCTGGGGCGCATGAACGGCAGCTACCGGTTCATCACCTGGGGCGTCATCCCCATTGGGGCGTTGCTCGGCGGCTTCCTGGGTGAAGTGATCGGCCTGCGGGCGGCGCTGGTGGTAGGTGCGGCCGGGATGTCCCTGGCCTGGCTATGGGTGCTCTTCTCCCCGGTGCCGCGCCTCCGCAAGCTGTCCGACCTCGAACCGCCCACGCAGGAGCAGCCCAGGCATGAGGAAGATTCGAGCGTGGTAGAAATAGCAGCCTAGTTGGGGACGATGGACGCTGGACGATGGACGATAGGAGTCGAAAACGCAAAGACGCAAAGGACGCTAAGGACGCGCAAAGATTAGGATTGTTGGATAACAATTAGAAACCATCTCAAAAATGACAGTAAAATGACTGACCTGGATATGAGCACATGGCTCCCCCTTGTCATTTCGAACGTAGTGAGAAATCTCGTCCCTCAGCACATGGTAACCCCTTTCCTTCAGCCATAGGGTACTGTTAGAAAGAGGAGCCATCGGGGTGCAGGACGAGATTTCTCACTGCGTTCGAAATGACAATGTGGGACTTTGGTGGGGATGTTTGACAGTGTTGTCTTTGGATAGCTTCTAACCACTAACCACTAACCACTCGTCCGGAGAAAGCATGAACGACCAAGTTACATTCACCCGGCAGGGGCTTGTCCAGGGTGCGATAAAAATGCTGCCTATCGCGTTGATAGACGTGCCGTTCGCTATTGTCATGGGGGTGCTGGCGCGGCAGGCGGGCATGTCAATGCTGGAAATTGTGTTGATGAGCGTGCTGGTGTTTGCCGGGGCTTCTCAGCTTATTGCGGTGGGGCTGTGGGCCACGCCTGTGCCGGTGTTCACGCTTGTGCTCACCACGCTGATAGTCAATCTCCGCCACCTGATGATGGGTGCGGCCCTGCGGCCCTGGTTCTCCAGGCTCGGCCCGCTCAAGACCTACACCTCGGCCCACTTTATCACCGATGAAAGCTGGGCGTTAGCCATTCGCGAGTTCAAGAACGGCGGGCGCGACGCGGCCTTCCTCATGGGGAGCGGGCTTACCTTGTTCGTGCTATGGGTCAGCGGCACGGCTGCGGGGCATCTCCTGGGCGCGGGCATTAGCTCGCAGGACCTGGTCGCGTGGAGCCTGGACTTTGTGGTGACGGCGGTATTCGTGGCGCTAGCGGTGTCGCTGTGGCGGGGTAAGTCGGACCTGGTGCCGTGGGCCGTGGCGGCGGTGGTGTCGTTTGGTGCGTACTTGCTGCTGCCTGGCACGCGCTGGTACATACTGCTGGGCGGGCTTGCGGGGAGCATTGTCGGGGCGTTCCGCGATGGAGATTGATCCCGTTTCGCTGTTCACCATCGTAGCGATGGGCCTGGTTACCTACGCCACGCGAGCCGGTGGGCTGTGGCTGATGGGTAAGGTGACTCCCTCGCGCCGCCTAGAAGCGTGGCTGCACAACATACCAGGCGCGGTGCTCGTCTCGATTGTCACGCCCCTCGCCCTGAGCAACGGTCCCGCCGACGCACTGGCTGCCGGGATTACCGCCCTGGTGACCGCCCGCACTCACAACCTGCTGCTGGCGATTGGGGTGGGTGTGGGCGCGGCCTGGGTGCTACGGCAGTTTATTTAGGGCGCGCCATTCGTGCTCCAGGATGCCGTATATCACCGAGTTGGCCCAGCCATCCGCCAGCAGAGTGGTCTCGCGCAGTTCGCCCTCGCGGGTCATCCCCAGCTTTTCGAGCACGCGCCACGCACCCGTGTTGGCCGACATAGTAGAGGCCGAGATGCGGTGCAGGCCAAGCTGCTCGAAGCCGAATGCCAGCATGGCGCCGGTGGCCTCGGTGGCGTAGCCCAGGTTCCAATGCTCGGGCGAAAGCTCGCAGCCCATGTCGCCCTCGGTGGCACCGGCGCTCGCCTTGCGCACGCCTACGTTGCCAATCAGCGTGCCGCCGTCGCGCAACGTAATCGCCAACTGGAACTTCGTGCGGGGCTGCTCCTGCTGGTTGTCGAGGAACATTCGCAACAGTCGTTGGGCCAACTCGGCCCGCTGGTCGGCTGTCATCTGCTCGTAGTAACGCTGGTAGCGCGGGTCGGACTGGTAGGCCAACATAGCCTCAAAGTCACTCTCCTTGAACTCTCTGAGGATGAGATGCTCGGTGACAACTTGCATGATATCCCTTCCGGCTGGGCTGACGTGTTGTGAGCCTGGAAATCAGCCCACTAAACACAGGTTAAAATCTGCACCCAAAGCCCCACATTGTCATTTCGAACGCAGTGAGAAATCTCGTCCTTCAGAACAATGTTCCTTCTTAGCTTACGATACTACAGCACTGCATGGCTAAACGGAAAGTGGGGCCTTGGGTGGTGAGGGACGAGATTTCTCACTGCGTTCGAAATGACAGGGTCCAACTCGGTTGCTGTTATCTCGCTCTCATATTCATAGGCTCAGGTGTCGGCGGCACGCGGACTGCTCTGTCAATATAGTTCCTCAGACCTATTGGGAGGGGCCGTGACAATAGGTTATAATTAAACCGTTGAACCGTAAACTAATTTAAGGCGTATTTAGAGTGGTACAGGCTAAAGGAAAGCACGGAATGGTGTCAGTGTCTTCAGCGTTGAAGGTAGAGGTTGCGGATAGCTTCGCGTCGGCTCCCGGCCAGGCTGAGTGGGACGCTTTGCTGCGCGAGGCCGCTTCCAGCGTGGTGTTTCTCACGAAGGAGTGGCAGCAGACGTGGTGGGATAGCTTCGCCTCGGAGCACTGTTGCCAGCTCAAGATAATTTCGGTCCGGACAGACGGAGGAGCGCTTGTGGGCATCGCTCCTTTTTTTGTTGAGCAGACACCCCTTCCGCCGATGCAGGCCTACGAGCGGGGGGTACCCAGGCCTGAACATGGCGAGGGAGAGCCGCTGCGGTTGCTGCGCTTCGTGGGTGGCGTCGAAGTGGCCGATTACCTTGACATAATTGCCCCCACAGGCATGGCGCGGGAAGTGTGGTCCGCGCTGCTCGACCACCTGTTGCGGCACCGCGACTGGGATGTTTTGGACCTCCACTCGCTGCCGGAGTTCTCCCCATCGAGGGAGGCGCTGGTAGATTTGGCGGCGGAAAAGCGTCTGTCGGTAGAGGTGGTGCCGGAGGACGTATGCCCCGTACTGGAATTGCCTGGCGATTGGGAGACTTACCTGATGAGCCTGCGCAAGAAGGACCGACACGAGTTGCGGCGCAAGGTGCGCAAGCTTGAGGGCCGCGACGACGTCCGCTGGTACCTGGTGAAGACCGGCGACCCATCCGAGTTGGAGAAGGGCATGCGCGCCTTCATCGCGCTCCACCGCTCCAGCGGCCTGGACAAGGCGCAGTTCATGGACGACCGCCGGGCCGAGGCGTTCATGGAGATGGCTGCGCGCATGTCTGGCAGCGGTTGGCTGGACCTGGCTATCCTTGCGGTACACGACGAGCCTGCCGCCGCGTACCTGTCATTCAATTACAACGGCCGCCTCTATCTCTACAACTCGGGGTACGATCCCAAGTATGCCGCCTACAGCGCGGGTGTGGCCCTGCTCGCCTACCGCATCCACAAGGCCATCCTGCAAGGCATAACGACCTTCGACTTCCTGCGCGGCGACGAAGAGTACAAGTACGACTTTGGGGCCAAAGACACTTACGTCTACCGGGCGGTGCTAAGGGTGACGAGTGATGAGTTGTGAGTTGCGGCTGTATTGGTGTAGGACAGAGAAGTCTAAAGCCCCTTTCTGTCATCCTGAGCGCAGCGAAGGATCTCAATAAGGGGAGTAGGGATGCTGCTGTACGTTACGGGACTCGGTGGCAAGGCTTCAACTTTGGAGTAGAAGCGGCATCTGAGATCCTTCGCTACGCTCAGGATGACAGGGGAAACGTGGTTGCCGCGATTGCTACAGAAACTGCCGTGCGTGGCACCTAGGTCGCTAGTGTGGCTTGTAACCTGCTAATGGTGCGTTCCGTAGGTTAGTACGGCCAGACGGCCAAGGAATAGGGCCAATGCAGGACTTTAACCATCGTGTTGGAAAATGTATACAAACTTAGTAGGAAAAATTAGATAAATGTGCAATATAGCAATGATTAGCATGCATACCTGCCCGCAGGCCTGCCCCGACAACCTCCTGGGCGGGCGCGAGACGGGCGGCATGAACGTCTACATACGCGAGCTTAGCCTGGAGCTTAGCAGGCGCGGCAAGAAGGTGGACGTGTTCACCCGCTACCAGGACCCCAACACCGAGCCCATCCACGAGCTTGGCGACGGCGCGAGGGTCATCCACCTGGAAGCCGGGCCTAAAGCTCCTTACGATAAGAACCTGCTGCCGAACCACGTTGACGAGTTTGTGGCGCAGATAGAGCGGTTCGCATTGAGGGAGGGCATCCGCTACGACCTGGTGCACGGCCACTACTGGGTGTCCGGGCTGGTGGCTCACGAGCTACAGCGCAAGTGGGGCCTGCCGATGGTGCAGATGTTCCACACGCTGGGCGTGATGAAGAACCTCGTCGCCAAGTCGGGGGCCGACAGGGAGGTGGAAGAGCGGATGCAGATAGAGCGGCAGGTGATGGACTGGGCCGACCGCATCATCGCCGCCACTCCCCTCGACAAGAACCAGATGCTCTACTGCTACTCGGCGGACGACGACAAGATTGCTGTCATCCCGGCGGGCGTGGACACCGAGCACTTCTACCCCAGGGACAAGGCCGAGGTGCGCCGCCAGTTGGGCTTGCCGTTGGATACGCCTATCCTGCTGTTCGTGGGCCGCATCGAGCGGTTAAAGGGCATAGACACCCTGCTGGAGTCGGCGGCGGTGGTGAGCCGCACCTGCGCCGGGCGCGACCTCAAGGTGCTCATCGTTGGCGGGGGCGGGCAGACCCAGGAGGAGAACGCCGAGATACGCCGCATCTGGCAGTTGCACCAGGACCTGAACCTGGAGGACCAGGTGGAGTTCGTAGGCTCCAAGCCCCAGGAGATGCTGCCCCTGTACTACTCGGCGGCGGATGTCACGGTGATGCCTTCGCACTACGAGTCGTTCGGCATGGTGGCGGTCGAGTCGATGGCCTCCGGCACCCCGGTAATCGCCTCGAACGTGGGCGGGCTGTCGTACACGGTGAAGGACGGCGTCACGGGCTACCTGGTGCCGGAGGAGAATCATTTTGTGCTGGCCGAGCAGGTGCACCACCTGCTCAAGAACCCCGAAGTGCGCGAGCAGTTGGGCCGCCAGGCAGCCGAGCACGCGCTACAGTTCTCCTGGTCCAACATCGCCTCGCAGATAGTAGACGTGTACGACACTGAAATCTCAGCCAGGTGCGGCGTCGCCTGCCAGTGCTAGAGGGGTAAAGACGGAACCGCCAAGACGCCAAGGACGCCAAGAGCGCGCCAAGGTTAAGGATGGTGTTCTAAGCAGAAGGACCAGAGTACACAATGTTGTACCCTGGTCCTTCTTGTACTATCTAAACAACAGTAACCTTGGCGCGCTCTTGGCGTCCTTGGCGTCTTGGCGGTTTCGTCTCCTCTTATGCCCTCTAACCTAGCCGCCCGTAATACAGCCTGGTGTTGTAGAGGAACGCCACTTTGCCGTCTGCCTGGTGTTCGTCGAAGATGGCCCGCAGTTGGCTGAGCATCGGTTCGTGGTTGGGGTGGCCGGGTTCAGGGGCGTAGGAGGACGAGAGCAGGCGACCCTTCAATCCATCGAAGTCGAAGTGTTGGCTGTTAGAGAAGGTGGCGATCTGCGGGGCATGGCCGCCGTAGAAGTCGTGCAGCGAGTCCTCGCTGTCGTCGCCCCTGAAGTGGACCTCGGCGTAGTCGGTGCCGTAGGTATTGAGCAGCGCTTCGTAGTCCCGCAGGAAGGGCGTAGTGCCTGTCTGCCGCAGATTCCAGACCAGGGCGATCCAGCCTCCCGGCCTGAGAATGCGGGCGAACTCGGCGCGTGCTCCCTCCCGGTCGAACCAGTGGTAAGCCTGCCCCGCCGTAACGAAATCGACGCTCCGCGTGGGGAGGGTAGTGGCCTCGGCCCTTGCGTCCAGGCTGTGGAAGTTGGCGTAGTCGGACAGCAACCGCTCGGCGGCTTCCCTCATCTCCTGATTCGGCTCTATCCCATAAACCCTGTTGCCGTTGCGCAGAAACACCTCCGACAGGATTCCGGTGCCCGACCCCACGTCCGCCACGACTGAGTCTTGAGTGAGCGCGCACTTCTCCACCAGCGTTTCCAGCACCTCAGGTGGGTAGTGGGGCCGGTATCGGATGTAGTTCTCTACCCTGGTGGAGAATCGCTTGGTGACGTCATGCATGGCGATAGTAGCCTCTATAGAGCATGAAATAGGTGGGGAGGAATGTGCCTTCGCCTGAACCGCAGGGGTAGGCTTACTGTGATTACATAGGAGGCCGCCGGATCCTGTTAATTAGTGCTCTCTCCTAATGCGCAGCGGAACCAGCGGCCCCCTATATTAATAGTCTACATTCGATTGCCCCTTGTTTCAATAGGTCCAACGTCCTAGCTACGGCTGTATCAGAGTCGGATGTGGAAAGCAAGGGCCAACGGTATGCTGCTCGCCTACTTTGTCACGTCCTCGCTACCACACGAGTTTACATCGGACCCAAATTGTTAGGTCTATCGCGTTGCACCCTACTATACGAACAAATCGCATATACATCTGAACCCTTGCACTGCACCTCCCACCGCTTTGTGAATTATATCACATGTTGTGGTATACTCATGGTGGGAGGACAAAGATGTCTGAGCAAGCCTGGGACGTAATCGTCGTAGGATCTGGGCCTGGCGGGAGCGCGACAGCCATAACGCTGGCGCACTCGGGTTGGCGGGTGCTGCTCCTCGACAAAGCCAGCTTTCCACGCGACAAGGTGTGCGGCGATATGATCAGCCCTCGCTCCCAGCGTGCGCTTCGCAAGTTAGGTTGTTCCCCCGCCCTCGAATCTGCCTCTCCGCACCGCGTGCACTCCGGGGCCTTCTACCTGGGTGGTGAGAAGCTACTAACAGCCAGGGTGCCGAAGGTCAGGGGACTGACTGATTACGGTCTTGTGCTGCCACGCATGGTCCTTGATGAAATCGTCTTTCGCCGCGCCCAGGCAGTGGGTGTGGAAACGGTCGAGCGCTGCGAAGTCAAAGAAGTCAATATACAAGCCGCTGGAGTGAGCATCTTAGCACAACGCGGAGGCCGACCACACACCTATCGGGGGAGGTTGGTAATTGGGGCCGACGGTGCCCACTCACTGGTATCTCGCGCCTTGAACCCTGAAGGCAGCAAGGGGAAGAATCGCTCTTTTGCCCTGAGGGCCTACTTTGAAGGTGTCGTGGGAGATAGCTCGCGGGTGGACATCCTGTTCGACAGGAGTTTCTTCCCCGGCTACGCCTGGATATTTCCGCTGGGTGGTGGCCGTGCCAACGTAGGTATGGGCATGGTAATGGACCCGTATCACAAGGAGCGGCTCAACCTGCGTGAGACCTTTGCCCATTGGCTGGAACACGACCCTGCGGCCCAGGCGCGACTCCACGACGCTCGCCAGGTGGGCCGCACCGTAGGCTGGCCGCTGAACACGTACTCTCCCACGACCCGCCGGTACGGCCACAGGCTGTTGCTCGTCGGTGATGCCGCCAACCTGGTCGATCCCCTCAACGGCGAAGGCATACATACAGCCCTGGAAAGTGGGCAGATAGCTGCACGCGTGGCAGACGAGGCACTTCGGGCCGATGATTTGAGCGCCTCCTTCCTGGCTCGCTACGACCACCGCTGGCAGACCGCGTTCGGCCTCGACTTGAGCATTGCTGACCTCTATGTGACCTTAGCGGGGAATCGTTCGCTTATGGGGGTGTGGCTTGCCTTGCTCGGTCTGGTGGGGAGAACCGCGAACCGCGACAAGGCATATGCCGGTGTGATAACCGGGGTCCTGGCCGGGGTTGTGCCGACGCGCAGAAGCCTGTCGGTCGGTTTCGTATTGAAGACCCTGCTGCACACTCCCAGCACGTACCCGAGGCTCATAGGTGCTACCTCGCTGAATACCGGCGATCTGCTACAATGGGGGTCGGCCAGCCTGAAGAATACAGCGTACCTGCTCGCTGAGATAGCAAGGGAGCCTGGACCACTGTGGCACTGGGCTAAGGATGTCACCGGCGGCGGACTGGACGTACTGGCGGGTCTGGTGGGCAGTAAAGTCCCCGCGCGAAAATTGTAGCGCCAATCTTGCGACCCTCCTGGTCCCGCTTGCGTAACTATGACTGAAAACAATCCTGGCAAAGGAAATCGTAGGGGAGACCACTCTAAAGTGAGCACGCTGTCAGCAATCTGACGGCCGGAGCCATACGAAAGCGGGGGAGGGACGCGAATGCGGCCTGTGAGTTTTGTGCCCACCTGTCCTGGATTAAAATGGTATCGACGTTTGGTGCAGAGGTGTCCCGACCCATTTGAGGACGCTTCTTGAGTTTCGGGAGTGTTCTATAATAATCAAATGTCCACCCCGGTTTTAGCCACCAAACTTTATATCCCCCCGCCTCGGCCCAAGGTGATCCACCGCCCCCGCCTGGTCGAGCGGCTGAACGAGGGTCTGCATCGCAAGCTTACCCTCATCTCTGCCCCCGCGGGCTTTGGCAAAACCACGCTAGTCAGCGAATGGGTGGCCGGTTGTGACCGGCAGGTCGCGTGGCTGTCGCTGGACGAAGGAGATAACGACCCCGCACGTTTTATTACGTACTTTGTTGTGGCTTTGCAGAAGATTGTACCTGGTATTGGAGCAAGCGTACTGGCGATGCACCAATCTCCTCAGCCCCCGCCGCCCGAGACGGTTCTGACTGCTCTCCTGAACGAGATTACCACCATACAGGAGAATTTCCTCCTTGTTCTTGACGATTACCACGTTATTGACGCCACGCCGGTGGACCAGGCCCTCACCTTTCTGATCGAGCACCTGCCACCGCAGATGCACCTGGTTATCGCCACACGCGAGGACCCACAACTACCTCTGGCCCGGCTACGCGCCCGAGGCCAGTTGAGCGAGCTGCGCGTCATGGACCTGCGCTTTACCCCCTCCGAAGCTGCCGGATTTCTCCACGGGATGGGCCTGGACCTCTCAGCGGAGGATGTCACAGCACTGGAAACGCGCACCGAAGGCTGGATTGCGGGCCTGCAATTGGCCGCGATTTCTCTACAGGGACATCAGGCCCCCACCAGCTTCATCAAATCTTTTACCGGTAGCCATCATTTCGTGATGGACTACCTGGTTGAAGAAGTCTTGCAGCAACAACCCGAAAGCGTCCAGGCTTTCTTGCTGCGCACATCTATTCTCGACCGCCTGTGCGGCCCCCTTTGCGAGGCCGTGCTACTCGACGCGGCAGCCTCCGGGCAAGTAACCCTGGAATACCTCGAGCGCTCCAACCTGTTCATCATTCCCTTGGACGACGAGCGGCGCTGGTACCGTTACCACCATCTCTTCGCTGATTTGCTGCGGCAGCGGCTGCACCAGAGTGTCGCCTCCTCTACAGGGGATGGATCGAAGCGCGTAGCCGAATTACACATACGTGCCAGCCAGTGGTATGAGGACAACGGCCTCGATATTGAAGCCTTCCAACATGCTGCCGCCGCCAATGATATTCCGCGCGCCGAGCGTCTGGTTGACGGCAAGGGGATTCCTCTGCACTTCCGGGGCGCGGTGACTACTATACTCGGTTGGTTGGAGTCCCTGCCCCCGGCAGTGAAAAATGCGAGGCCCTCGCTTTGGTGGCGGCACGGCGCGTTGTTGCTGGTTGGGGGCCAAACAACCGGCGTGGAAGAGAAGCTACAAGCTGCCGAAGATGCCCTGCAAGGCACCGAGGTGGGCGAAGATACACAATACCTTGTCGGGCAAATCGCTGCCGCCAGGGCTACACTGGCTATCACTCGGTACGACGTAGAAACCCTGCTTACTCAGTCCCACCGTGCCCTGGAGTACTTGCACCCGAAGCACCTGACTTTGCGCGCCAACGCATACTGGACGCTCGGGTTTGCATACCTGCTCCAGGGTGACCGCGCCGCGGCTCGCCAGGCCCTTAGTGAATCCATATCTCTCAGCCAGGCATCTCGGAGTGTTTTCACCAACATTTTGGCGACAATCGGGCTGGGCCAAGTACAGGAAGCAGATAACCAGCTCTATCAAGCCGCCGAGACATACCGCCGCGTCCTGCAGGTGGCGGGCGACCAGCCGCTTCAGATTATCGCCGAGGCGCATCTTGGTCTGGCCCGCGTGCTCTACGAATGGAACGACCTGGAGGCTGCCGAGCAGCACGGGCAACAGAGCCTCTACCTGGCGCGTCAGTACGATAAAGTTATTGACAGGTTCATTATCGGTGAGGTGTTTCTTGCGCGCCTGAAACTGGCCCATGCTGATGTGGATGGCGCTGTCGCAATGCTAGCTCAGACCGCCCAGACCGCCCGCGAGAAGAACTTCGTGCATCGCATCCCTGAAGTTGCTGCCGCGCAGGTCGTGGCCTTGCTTCGCCAGGGCAAGGTGGCGGAGGCCGCTCATATCGCCCAGGCTCACAATCTGCCTGTCGGCATGGCCCGCGTACACCTGGCCCAGGGTGATGCGTCCGCGGCGCTGGCGGTCCTAGAGCCATTGCGCAGGGAGGTAGAGGCAAAAGCCTGGGAGGACGAACGGCTCAAGGTCATGTTGCTACAGGCGGTCGCGCTCCGCGCACAAGGCGAAAAGGACGAGGCACTGCAACTGCTGGGTGAGGCTATGTCCATGTCGGAACCTGGTGGCTTCATCCGTATCTTCGTGGACGAAGGCGCTCCAATGGCTCAATTACTGGCCGAGGCAATCACTAGAGGGATTATGTCTGCCTACGCGAGCAGGCTCCTGGCAGCGTTTGAGCCTGAGAAACCTGGGAGCGCGGGCCAATCTCCTCTTCATCTAGTTCCCCGCCCTCAGCCCCTTGTCGAGCCACTAAGCCAGCGCGAACTAGAAGTACTGCAACTCATCGCTCAGGGCCTCTCGAACCGTGACATTAGCGAGAGACTCTTCCTCGCCCTGGACACGGTCAAAGGACACAACCGCAAAATCTTCGACAAGCTACAAGTCCAGAGTCGCACCGAGGCCATCGCGCGTGCCCGCGAGTTGGGCCTGTTGTAGCTTGATGTCAGTTTGCACCCGAGCTTGCAACCCTCAACTTCATGAAGTGGTGCATCAAGCCAGGGCATAAGAACCAGGGGCTTTCTGCAAGCTGAACACACGGCGGTTGATGAAGATTAGCCAGTTAATGAGGTAATACTGCGT
>JALZHG010000321.1 GCA_030914045.1 Chloroflexota bacterium
GGACAATACTGGTCACCGACACCTACCACGAGTTCATGCCCCCTATGAACTTCCAGCGGGGGTTCGGCACGTTCCGGGGGATCCGGGGCCAGGAGAACGACACCTTAAAGGACCCTTCTTCGGTCTCCGAGGAGGAGATGGAAAAGTATCTGCAGATCCAGCCAGATGAGATCCGCCAGTACCTCGCCAACACCCAGGACCGCAACTCCGAGGAGGACTGGTTCGCTCCCACGGTATTTTTGAACGCGATGGAGTTGCTAGAGTCGGCCAGCAAGGGGGGGCCGTTCTTCCTGGTAGCGGACTGCTACGACCCCCACGAACCCTGGGACCCGCCTGCGGAGTACGTAAGCCTCCACGACCCCGACGGCTACGAGGGCTCGGAACCTTTCAACCCGAGGTACGGTGAAGACAGCTACCTCACGGAGCGCCAGCTTCTGCGGATGCGCGCCCTGTACTCGGCCGAGGTGACCATGGCCGACCACTGGCTAGGGCGCTTCCTGGACAAGGTGGAAGAACTGAACCTCTTCGAGAACACCCTGCTCATGGTCATCTCCGACCACGGCCACCTCCTCGGGGAGCACGGCTACACAGGCAAGCTCAACCACGCGCTCTACCCCGAGCTGACGGACATCGTGTTGATGGTTCGCCATCCGGAGGGGAAGCGGGCAGGGGAGGAGAGCGACTACTTCGCCTCGACCCACGACGTGGCGCCCACCATCCTCGGATTCTTGGGCATAGAGCCGCCCCACCCTATGGACGGCCAGAACCTCTGTGTGCTGCTGGAGGGGAGGAGCCCCGAGCCGCGGAACCACTTCACTCTGGGCTACGGCATCTACAGCCGGACGCAAGACGACCAATACGTCATGTTCGGCCGCAACGACGGCTCGGAGGCCAAGCTCTTCGATGTGTTGTCGGATCCAGACATGCACCACGACATCGCCGCGACCGACCCCGAGAGGGTGAAGAAGATGTTCGAAGAGTACGTGCTCGCGGACGCCGGGGGATCCCTGCCAACCGTACCAGCAGAAGGCTGAGGTCACCTGCAGCTTGGAAGACCCGCCGTGGTCGGCGTACCGGCGACCAGGAACCACTCCTTGATCGTGATCGGCGCGCCGTGCAGCAGGCCGAGAGGCTCACCGCGAACACGGGCCGGCTAGATAGGTGCACGAGATAAATGGACACTGGTCGCTCAAGGCGGCGACCTTTCCAACTGTTCGTAGTCCGCTCCCAACTTTGGATGGAAGGGTTGCCCTTCCTCCAGATAACGCTCCGCAAACTCCACAAGCTCACTCAGATCCTTGCAGCCATGGTTGCGGCTTACCGCCTCGTGCACTCCCCACCAGATAAGCTCGACAGGATTGCTCTGTGGGCTCCATGCCGGCAGCGCATACAAGCGCACTCGCCCTCCGCTCGCTTTCACATATTCCTCAACCCGTCCGCTTGTGTGGCTACGATCGTTGTCTATGGCCAGATGCAAGCTTCGGTGGCAGCGGTAGATCCTTCTAAGCTCTTCGAGCAGTTTCAAAAACAGCTCATCGTTTTTGCGCGGCCCGCTCACCGAGTGGAAGCGGCCCGTAGAGAAGTTGAGTGCTCCGCTGATCCACACTTTGCGGTTGGTCCCCGGAGTAGGCAACTGCCTTTGCTTAGCTTTGCGCATCCAGCAGAAGCCCACTCTGGGGTTCGTCTCGAGCTTGGTCTCATCCTGGAAAAAGGTTCCCTTGTGTTCTCGGAGCATCTTAAGGATCTGCTGGAGTCTTTCTCGCTTTTGCTCTGGGTCCTTGGAGGGTGGGACCGGACGAGGCCTCCTCCATCGAAAGTTCAGGCGGTGCAAGGTGCGGCGAACCGTCTCTCGGCTTACTACGAGAGCTCGCTCTCGAAAAAGTTGCAATACCATAAGAGAGCAACTCCAGCGCGAGCGCAACCAACCGTGCTCTGTGGGTGAGTGCTCTTCCACCAACCTCTCAATCCTCTTTTGCGCCAAGTAGCCCAAAAGCGCTCTTGGTCCTCGCCGCTTCTGATCGTCAAAGGCGCTCTGTCCTTCCCCCACGAAACGATGGGCGATCGCGTAGACGGTGGTTCTGGAGCAGAAAAGCACCCGAGAGATATGGGTAGGGCAGTAGCCATCCGAAGCGAGCAGCACTATGTGCATTCTCAGCCTGCGGCTAGGTTTTCTCTCACGCTTCATCCTGACGATGAGGTCCTTGCGCTCTATTGGAGTGAGGGTGATACTCTGCATCTGGGCGGCTGTCTTTTCTGTGGCTGGCTGGATTTGGCGTCTTTACCATGCTACAGAAGATGGCCGCCTGTTCACTTATCCTGTGCATCTATCTAGATCAGACCGCTTAACTCCATACTTGAGGCCCGCAAAACACAAGGAGGAAGTAAGTTGCCAATACCCAGAGGCATAGCTCGCTTCAACCGACGTTTCACAAATCGATTGACCTTGAAGGTAGCCGGCTACCTGCCGGGGTTCGCGGTAGTGAGCCACCTCGGTCGAAAATCTGGCCGTGCTTACCGCACCCCTGTCAACGCCTTTCGCACAGACGACGGGTACATCATCGCGCTCACCTACGGAGCGGAGAGTGACTGGATAAAAAACGTCCTGGCCGCGGGGTCGTGCGAGCTCCAGACGAGGGGACGGCGAGTACTCCTCTACGACCCCCATATCGTCACCGACGAGAGCAAGGGATGGGCTCCGCTCCCTGTCAGGCTCATTCTGGGTCTCATGGACGCTCCCCAGTACATGTGGCTCTCGTTAGAGCGCGCCAGCCCCGGCACTACGACGACCGCCACGGCTCCGGCCACGGAAGTTCATAAAGCTCTCTAGTGAAGGAGGAGATTCCGTAATGCAAGCATTGAGAGTACTCGCGAGCCCGAGGGTCTGGTTGATCATCGGCGGTGTGGCTGCAGTGCTGGCCCTGGTCTACTTCGCCTACCTCGCCGCCGTCGCCAGCCCTGAAGAGAACCTGAAGGACCTCCCGATCGCACTCGTGAACGAGGACGAGGGCGGGAAGCTCGGCGGAGAGGAGGTCAACCTCGGCGACCGGGTAGTCGAGAGAGTCACCGCCCCCGACTCCCCGGCTGCAGACACCGTCGAGTGGGCGAGGCCCGCAGACCGCGACGAGGCCCTGAAAGGCATAGGAAACGACGAGTACTACGGGGTAATCGTGATCCCCGCCGACTACTCGAAGCGGATCTCCAGCCTCGTCACCCCGCCGACCATGCCCATAGCCGTGGTCAACGAGGACGAGGGCGCCGTGATGAACGGCCAACCGATGAAGCTCGGTGAAGAGGTGGCGAAGAGGATCACCGCCCCCGACACACCGGCCCCGCCGTTCATTCGGTGGACCCGGGCCGACGACCGTGTCACCGCCCTCGAAGGTCTCGAAGAGGGCGACTTCTACGCCGCCATAGTGCTGCCGAAGGACTACTCGCGGCGACTGGCGAGCATGTCAGGTCCTCCTGCCGGGGCGCCACCATCCGGTGCTCCGAC
>JALZHG010000322.1 GCA_030914045.1 Chloroflexota bacterium
CCTTGTTGCTAGGTGCGCTGCTCCTGGGCCTGGGGACGCTAATCAAGATGCTGCTCTAGACCCTCTTCCCGGCAATCTGCTCGAAGAAGCCTTGGCCCCGGCTCTTCCATTCGCCCCTATTCACCCAAGTGCCTAGAAGAGAAGTTTTCGGAAGTTCACACCCGGGCAGGCTTGGGGTCGATCATCCCGGCGCCTCCCCCGAGTCTCCCTGCACGATGCGCCTAGCCACCTCGGGATCCAGCTCGGCGAGGGCTTGCTGTGCCGTACCGTGCGCTTGCTCGGCCCTTCGGTTCGCCTCCTGCGCACTGCCGTGTGCCCTCTCTATCGCACCCTGCGACCTCTCGGAGGTGTCGTTGCTCACCTTGATGCCGAAGTAGGCTCCGACGACGGTGCCTATCAGGGTGAACAGCGATCCCAGCGCCGTGGTCACCGTGGTAGCGTTCTTGAACAACTCGGCGAAGATCCACATTGACAGGACGAACACTACGCAGGCTGCCAAGATGGCCAGTGCCGCGACGAAGAAGGCGTACGGGGGGCTCCTATGTGGTGCGCCGTCGGGCGAGGTGTTCGGTTCTGTGTTCGAGGACGCCTCCACGATATGCCTCCCTTTCGTTAGGACACGTAACTGGTTCTTAGAGATAACATAAGACCCGAATGCGATGAATCACCGATGAATCGGTGGGCTACGTTTGTGAACCCGAAGTGGCAAACTCCTATTCACCGGAGTGCCTAGAAGGGATGTTCTCGGAAGTCGGGTGAGCCCGGTCCAACTTGATTCTCGCGTCCTTTTTCGCTTTAGATCGTGCTCTCATGCGATTCTCAGAATGTCTGGGTACGCTTTGTTTATACGCTCGCGAGCTTATCCGAGCGCTGCGATAAAGGCAAACCCGTCGCGAGGCGGGGGCGCAAAGCCTAAGGGCCTCACTCGAGAGGAAGCCGGGTTGCCGAACACAGCGGCCACGAACTTACGACGCTGCTCCGCCCTTAGAGAGCAAGGGCGAGGGCGAACGCGGCCTCCCACCACCAGGTCCACGCCAGAGCGTCGCTTCACGCATCTCAGCGATTACGCGGTGCGGGGGAGGTGATCCCGGGCGGATGGCGCAGACGGTACTGTTCGTTATCTTCGTGGTGGAGTTTGCTTTAGCCCTGGTCGTTCTCTTGACCTGGAAGTCGGACTACGGGCTCTCTTCATTCGAGGAGCGCCACCCTCCTCCTCCTCCACCTACCACTGGCAGATGCCGGATGCTGCAGCTAGCGCGTCACAGGAGGACAAAGAGGAGGAGGCAAAGGAAGCGGTGCAGGCAGGAAAGCCATCGGCACGAGGGGTACAGCGCGCTCGACCGACGTGAACCTTATTCACCCAACGTCGTGGAGGAGGTGCTCTCGGAAGTAGCAAGCCACTTATGCACCTAGCGTCTCGCTAGCAACGGCCAAGTAACACCAAAGATAGCTCATTTGAGCGATGCGCCGCCCCCCTCCGGGAGTATGCTGCCATAGTCACAAGGGAAGGCGTAGTGTGTCTCACACCTGTGGCACACGCGTCTCGAGGAAAGGAGCGCACAGGATGCGACGAGTCATCCTTCTGTTGGTGGTGATGGCCGCGACGCTGGTCGTGGCCAGCGGGGTAGCTTTGGCGGTCAACAAGATAGGGACAAACGGCCCCGACACCTTGAGGGGGACCAACGGGGACGACAACCTCCTAGGCAAAGGTGGCAACGACGTCCTCTTCGGCCTGGGTGGGAGGGACAACTTGCTGGGCGGGGAGGGCAAGGACTGGGTCCTCGGCGGCAACGAGCGGCGCCCCTTAGGAGGCGACAAGAACCTCGTAGGTGGTCCCGGCAACGATGGGGTTTTCGGCGGCAAGGGCTCCGACAACCTGCTAGGCGGTTCGGGCAACGACTTCGTCGCTGGAGGGAATGACTCCGACAGCGCAGTGGGCGATGAAGGCAGAGATTTGGTCAACGGAGAGCGTGGCTCCGACCGCGTAGTGGGCGGAGATGGCCCCGACTGGCTCGTCGACGGTCCCTTCCGCGAAACCGACAAGGACACCCTCAGCGGCGGAGACGGCGACGACGTGTTCTTCGTCGACAACCGTCCCGCGACGAGGGACGTCGTCACGTGCGGTGGTGGCTTCGACCGGGTGGCCGCGGACACCAAAGATGTGGTCGCGCCCGACTGCGAGGAGGTCGACACTGGCCCTACCGCTGGAGAAGACCTCTTCGAACAACTCGAAGAGTTAGGGTTCTTCGAGATCTTCGAAGGCCTGGCGCCTTTCCCCCAAGGATAGCGGCTACCTCTCCTCCGACGCCTAAGGAGATGTGGATTGGAAGGGGCGGGGCCTTAGGGCCCCGCCCCTTCTCTTTGGCCTTATTCACCCAAGTGGCTAGAAGTATGGAATTCTCGGAAGCCTGCACATAGATAGCCCCGGTCCAACACCTCTGGGCGTCTCAACTCTTGCTCACCGCGACCTTCACATGATAGAGCCGTTGACCCTCTGCTCCCCTCCGGGGTCGCCTGGCTCCATAGGACCGGAGCGGAGCCATGTTCTTAGTGCTTCCCAAAAAGTTCCAAAACTAGCTCATCTGGAGGTGGCGCTACCAGCCTGTGGGTTAGTAAACTTGTGCCCTTGCGCGAGCGCTCCGGCGCCGCGAGAAAGGCAAACCCGTCGTGAGGCGGGGGCGCAAAGCCCAAGGGCTTCACTGTAGGTGAGGTAGCCAGACTGCCGAACGGCGGTGGGATCCCTAGCCCTCGAGAGAGCCCCACCCTTATCCGGAGAGAGGAGTGGGGCATGACCCTTAGAATATCCATACGCCGCATTTTGTTGTTGGTTATTGCGGGGGCGATGCTAGCCGCTATGGCGGCATCCCCGGCTTCATCCGAAGAAGCCAAGGACCGTGGCAAACCAGCCGATCCTAACTGCTGGGGGACGGCCGCCTCCCAGGTAGCCACTACCTTCCCGACTGGTAGTTTCGGCGAGCACGCTTCCTCTCAGGAGACGCCGCGTCAGGGCGTGGGGAATGTCGCTCGCAACGATGATGCGGATGGGACCCGCCCAAGCGACCATGCAGCGCTTGTCGGTCCCCAAATGGGTATACCGTGAAGTGCTGAACCAGGGCGATCGGGGAAATAGAGGGTTATAACTCCCTTAGTCCATCGACCTCGAAGTCCTAGGGCCAGGGCTATAACCCCTGGCCTTTCTCTTGCCTCTATTCACCGAGCTGCCTGAGAGAACAGAAAGAATCCTAAGTCCATCGCCTGGCCCGTGTAGAATGTGCTGTGTGGCGGCGGATCAGTGATGAGTTTCGAGGCGACGTCCAGGCCGGCGACCAGAGAAGACTCCCACAAGATCGCTCAGTTGTTCAGAATCGCCTCTGGGGGCGTGGCCGAGTACGTGTGGAGCACACTGGCCCCGGAGTACCCAGGTCTAACGCCGCTCGAGATCGGGACGAGACGCTACGCCAGGGAAGAGGGCGCCTTCTCCTACAGGAA
>JALZHG010000012.1:0-64839 GCA_030914045.1 Chloroflexota bacterium
CCCCGCTGCCCGTACCTCCTGTGCCCACTGACCAGCACCACTTACAAACTTACGTGTCGGACTACGAGATCAACGCCCTGCACTGGGCCTACTTCATGGCCGGCCTGCTCAACGTCACCGTCAACCCCAGCGACCTGCCCGACCCGGACGTGCTCAAGGTGAAGACCTACGTGGCCATGATACCTGCTTTCAAGCCCTACGCCTCCTTCGCTATGCAGGCGCACATCGTCCCTAAGCAGCCGCCTACCGTCACCTCTCAGCAGGTGTACATCTTTACCACCGCTGCCATGTCACTCCTCCAACAGCAGCTGCCGGCCAGCGTATACCAACAAATAACCGGCCTTAGCGGCAACGCCTACGTGGCACAGGCCGACCTGGAGACCGACCTGGCCGGGGCTGGGGTGGCGCAGGACTACTACGCCACCATCGAAAAGGCGACACTGGCCTCGGGCATGGCCGTGGCTCACGACCTGCAATTCAGTTTGACGATACAAAACGGGGCACCGCAACAGCCCAACCTGGTCTTCGACCTGGTCCGCACAGACATCCTCCAGAACCTTGGCCTGGGCATCAGTGGTACGGCCCAAACCCTCCAGTACGGCTTCACTCGTGTTACGTATGCTGCCACTTTCGTGTCTACCACTGTGCCGGGCTTCGACAAAACTAATTTCGGCGATCTAATCTGGCCTGTGGTTGGGGAGCCTAACTACGACGAAACACTGCAAGAGATGGGGGAAACGGGGGTGCCATTGCCCATCATGTCAGGGTTCCAGTTCCTCTTCGATCAGGCGCAGTTGAGCATCCAGGAGGGCTACGTCTCTATCCTTGCAAACGTGGAATTAAAAGGCGCTTGATGCCGCCAGCGCGCATGCCGTTCGCGTTGGACTTACGGCCTCACCCTTCGGGGTAGCCCGTTCGTAACCCACTAAGGAGTATTGCATGCAAACTCTTTCCATCACCATCAATCCTAGCGACCTACCCGATCCTGATGTGCTCAGCGTGCAGACCTATGCGAACGTGATACCAGCACTCCGGCCCTACGTTCCGTATGCCATGCAGGCGCGGATCGCACTACAACAGCCGGTAGGCTTCGCTTACCAACAGGTCTACATATTCACAAGTGCGGCAATGCAATCACTCCAACACCAACTGACGCCTGCTGTGTACCAGGACATAATGAGCATCGAGGGCAACGCCTACGTGGCACAGGCCGACCTCGAGACCGACCTCGCTGAGCTTGGTGTGCCACAGGAATACTACCCCACTATTGAGCAAGTGGTCATACTGAATGCTGTCGTCGCCGTTTATCAACTGGATTTTACTCTGACAATCCAGACTGGAGATCCCACTCCACCCAACATAGTGTTTAATATGGCTCGCACCGATATCTTTCAGGACTTAGTCTTAAACGCCGGTCGCAGGCCCCAAACTGCCCAGTACTTCTTCGTACCCGTGACGTACGCGGCCACCTTCGTCTCCAGCACCGTGCCGAAGTTCTCCGGCTCTGACTTCGGCAACGTCATTTGGCCGATAGCTGGAGAGCCCAACTTTGAGAGGACACTACAAATGTTTGGTGGCATGGGCATAGCCTTGCCTTCCGCCTCTGGGCTTGCGTTCAACTGCGACTAGAGGGGCCAACTCCTGGCAGCAGGTGTTAGATTCTATTCCACGCACGGGGGATGTGATGTCAGATACTGTAGGCCGGTTCGCTGGGAAAATGGCTTTTGGCTCCACGCAGAGCGGAGGAAACCCGTTTTATCTCACAACCAGGACGCGGAAGCAATCGCCCTTGGAAGGCTTGGACTCGCAATTGCCTGCCATAGAACTGGCGGACCTACCCGACCTCCCGAACCAGGACGCATGCATGAGTTTGCCCGTTATGTCGGCTACCTCCCTCACCGACCGGGAGAAGTGCATCATCTACGTGCAAGACGACGGGAGCATGCGGATTCAGTTGGCGAGCCTACTCTGGATTACCTTGTATGCTCCCCTCGGGTGGTTGTGCCTCTCGCCGGACTTTGCCGAGGCGGTAGCCTTCGTGCTTGGGGGCAGCCCGCCGGGCCAGCAATTGCAGGTGCGCACGGACACTGGCCCCGCCACTGTCTACTACACGGTCAACACACCCAGCCCCCTGCTCACCATCAACGGTGGTGGCGATGCCCTGAATACCTTCGCCCCTATTGTGGTGACACCCTCGCTCGACCAGATCCTGGCTGCCAAAGCGTGCCAGAACGGCGACCTGAGCAACGTGGACCTGCATGGCCTGGACCTCTCCGGGGTGAACTTCACAGGCGCGAAGTTCCAGGGGGCGAACCTCACCAACACGGTCTTGAACAAGACCATTTTGACCAAAGCCGTGTTCGACAGCAAGACTTTGCTGTCAGGTATCAACTGTGATGGTGCCGTGCTCGACCAGGCCGACTTCACCGGCGCGAACCTAAACGCGGTCGCCTGGGGTAGTCCGGCCAGCGCACAGGGCATCGTCCTGGCGGGGTGCTCGGCGCGTGACGCGGTCCTCGGCGGGCAGACGAACCCTCTGGATTGCACCAACGCCAACATATCCAACGGCGATTTTCGGGGAGCCAACCTGAAGGGGCTGCTCTTAAAGGGCGCGCAGGCAGGTGGGGCGGTGCTTGCGGGAGCATACCTGGACAAGGCAACCCTGGACAACGCGAACCTGTCCGGGGCGATAGCTATTGGCGCCAGCCTGACCAGCGCCACCCTGCGCGATACTAACGCCCAGGGTGCTATCTTCATCGGCGCTGACCTGACCGGGGCCGACCTCTCCCGCGCGCGCATGGGAGCCAAAGCCTACCTGTTCACCCTGCCTTCCAGGGACTATGTCACCGACCTGGACCAGAAACCTTACGTGCAGCCCAACTTGCAGTTGGCCTTCAAGAATAACGGAGTGGATATTTCTCTCGAAGACGCGGTGGAGGTCGTCAGCAAAGGCCAACGCTGGCAGATCGCGGACCCCAAGGGGCCCTATGACCTGGTCATGAACACCTCCAGCAACCTGGATGTTTTTTCCGCCCGGCCTGATATAGTACCTGCGGTGCTCAGGGATGCGAACTGCGAGGGGGCCAAAGCTCCAGGGGCCAGCTTATCGGGCGCGGACTTGCGGCGCGTGCGGTGGCATTCCTCCGGGGCCACGCTCGACCACGCTGATTTAGAAGGTGCGGTGCTTTCCGGCAGCTTCATGGTGGGCCTAGACTTTACCCAGGCCTACCTGTCGGGAGCCGACTTGAGCAATTCAGTGCTGGTACAGGCCAGGTTCCGGGGCTGTACCCCCACGCCTGACAACAGCAGGCGGGCCTTCTCCCTTGAAGGCTCGTTGTTGCAAGGCGCGGACTTTACGGGGGCGAACCTGTTGAGCGCCTTATTGGTGGACGCGGGCGTCTCCATGCCCCAGGGCGTGCCACTCTTCTCCCTCCCCCTCAGCGACAGGCAATACCTCACCACAGCAGGCCTCGCTACCCTTAGCCCGAAATTTGCCGCCGCAGGTTACCCACTCGGCACCCGTCCGAGCGTAGCGCAGGTCTCGGCCTGGCTGTTAGACAACCAGACCGATCCTAATACACAAGCGCCCAGAACGTACCAGGTACGTGCCACGACGGCGTTACAGGTGTATGATTGGGTGACCGGCAAGTTTCTCTTCAATCTCCAGGTTGATCGGAGTCTATTGAACAATCCCACCGCTCCCCCTGCGCTGGTTTCGGCGTTTGCCGCCGCCAAATTTTCCCTGGTCGATGCTGCGCCCATAACCGCTGCCGATTATTGGCAGATAAAAGCCGGTTCTGATGTCGAGTGGGTAGGTACCACGTTTTACCCCACGATGCGCGTCTTTCCAAGACCTCAAGACCTGTTTGTCTACGGCAGTTCGACGGTCTCGTTGCGCGATTGGCCCGAGTTTGACAGTGTAGCCTTCGGGGCCACTCAAGCGCTCGGTAATGCCCTCAACCCAAGTAGTCTTGGCCCCAGTGGTTACCCACGCTCCTGGGTGGACCGGGGCCTCCTCGATTGGGAGGCCTTCCTCACCGCGGCCGAAGCGGTGTGAGCGCGGGGACCCCAATGCACCGGGTCCCCGCACTGCCGCTACGATGCTACAGGGTAGGCTGAGAGTATCTAATAGGGCGGGCCGCTTATGTTGTGCTTGCGCGGCAAGCTCCTTCTATGGCATTTCGGGTGAAGTGATGAAGTTGCGATAGAGGGAGTCCGGTTCTGAATGTCCGCCATACGTACCGGGTGCCTCCTGCTCCATTCAGCGGGCGTGTCGCGGGCGTTCTTCCTCAGAGTTGCCCCCCGCTTCTTTTCCATATATCATGTAAGCGCGACCATACGCCAGGACTAACCTGGCGTGGTACCTTACTGCTTTCTGCTTACCGCCGGCCTTCAAACTATGTTCACCGTCCAGATAGCCGTAGCCAAGACAAACAAATACGCCACCAAAGAGAGCGGCGACACCGTTGAGGTGGTGGAGCGGCCGACGGGTGGCTTCTCGGTGGTGCTAGCCGACGGCCAGGGGAGCGGGCCTGCCGCCAAAATCCTCTCGCACATGCTCACCACCAAGGCGGTCAGCATGATCAAGGACGGGGCACGAGACGGCGCGGTGGCGCGGGCGGTGCACGATTACCTCTACACCTACCGTGGCGGCAAGGTGTCGGCCACCCTGGTAATCCTGAGCGTGGACCTGGCGACCCGCACCCTCGTGATGTCGCGCAACAGCCACTGCCCCATCCTCGTTTATCGCCTAGACAGCCAGAGCCTCACCAGCCTGGACGCCTCCTCCGAAGCCATTGGTCTCTACCCTAAGACCAAGCCGGTGATTGAGCAGTTACCGTTGGAGCCGGGCACCTACGTGGTTACCTACTCGGACGGACTGATGGAAGCGGGCAACCGCACCTCCCAGAAGATCGACATACCCGCCCTGGTCGCCTCCTGCGTTCAACAGCGCCCCACAGCGCGCGCCCTTGCCGACTTCCTCATGTCCGAAGCCCTGCGCCTCGACCTCAACCGCCCCCTCGATGACATGACGGCCCTGGTGGTCTCCATCCTCCCCGGCCCCGAAATGGAGCCGGGCAAGATAGTCCCCCTCGTTCGCACAATGGACCTCACCATCCAGGTGGAGGGCCTACGTATGTCCGACTTCGGCCCGCCAGCCTGCTGAACCCCTTCTAAATCCGCAATCCGAAATCCCATTTCCCAAATCCCGCCTCAGCCTTCCACCAGCGCAATCGCCTCCGTCGGTGACGAGCCGCCGTAGATGACGGCCATGATGCCGGGCAGGTACTTGTCCATGATGGACACGTTCGGGTAGACCACGCCCTTGATGAGGGCGCTGGTGAGTTCGGCGTTCTCCACGTCTATGCTGGTCTTGTAGCGGATCTCGCCGTCGTTGTAGTCCATCTCGAAGTTGCCGATGTAGAGTCCATAGTTGGCCCTGGTGAGGAAGTCGGCCATGAGGGGGCGCTTGTCCTCCGGGGTCTTCACCGGCGCGTAGGAGTGGAACATGAATATCTGCTTCTCCTCCTCCTCGCGTGCGTAACAGGTCCAGCGCCCGTTGCGCCCCGCGAAGTCCATCCAGAGCACCGGCTTGCCCTCGATCTGGGAAAAAGCCCACTCGTCCTCTTTGAAAAACGCCGTCAGCGCGTCAAGAATAGCTCCCATTTGGTCCTCCTCTCTAAGTGCCGAGTTCTGAGTACCGGGTGCCGAGTGGTTCTAAGCGCACTCGGCACTCAGAACTCGGTACTCGGCACTAACTTGTGCTCGCAATCGGGGTCCAGCCCCAGGTAGTGCGGCGTGCCTGCGATTACCTCTTGCAGGGCGGCTACGCGGTGGAGGTCGCACTGCGGGCAGGGGGTGTAAACCAGCAGCGGGTCCAGCGGGAAGAGGGGTTCGCGCTGTTTTTGCTGGTCGGGACGCTTGGTGTAGTCGGGTTCCTCGCCGGGCGAGTAGAGCAGCAGCGTGGCGGCTTCGGCGGCCTCGGCGGGGGCTTGCATGGGCGGCATCGGCGTGGTTGGCTTGGGCCCCATGAGCAGTTGCCGCTGTTGGGGGGCGTACAGGGCGTACTCAGCCAGGAACGCAGCACCATCTATCGCAGCGCGCAGGCCCGGCAGCAGTGTTTCCGTCACCCTGCGGTCGAAGTCGGGCGGCAGGGCGTCGGCTGAGGTCTTGCTGCGCCTGATGCGGTACTGGTCGACAAGCTCCAGCAGCGTGCGGGGCGAAACGGTATCCTGCGGGCCGTAGTCGCCGTTATAGGCCAGGTGCTGCCGCATAAGGCCCAGCAAGCCCCCGTAGGCGCTCGCTACATCCCCCCTCTGCTTCTCTGCGTACCACCCCGCCAGGCCCTCCACAGGGCCGTTAGGAGCGGCCGCAAGCCCCCTCGCCGCCCAACCCAGCCACTGGCCCAGCAACACGCGTCTGAGGCTTCTCAGGCTGCGGCTGAGGGTGGGGTCAGGCTCTACCTGTCCGGTGAGCAGCGCCTGGGTGTACTGCGCCACGGCTATGCTCCCCACGTAGTAGGCCAGCGTCTCGGCCAGCCGCATCACCGCCGCGTGGCAGGTCGCCCCGTCATCGCCTCCACATGCCCTCTCCGCCACCTCCAGGGCACGCGCAACCGGCAGCGGGTATAAGGGAGCCTTTGGCTTGCTGAAGTCCATGCTGCATTGTAGCACAACGCGAAGTTGGGCGGCATGGGCGTGGAGATTGAGGGCTAGAGCTGGGGTGTGGATTACGTGCTGTTTACTTCAGCAAAGGAATAAGGCTAAGGATGATTGAGATAATAGCAAGAATGAACGCCGACACCGTGGCGATGATCGCTATAAGTTGCACGCGTATCGAGATAGATTGCAAGGCATTGTTGAGAGTTCTCTCAGTATTAAGGGCTAATGTGTATGCTTCTTGCATATGCTCAAAGCAATGCCTTGCTTCAGTCGGATCAATTCTGCCCTTAAGGCGACGTCCCTCCTCTAACTCTATATCTACAAGCTCAAGAGTCTGCTCGACGTAGTATGGATCAGGCATGTCATGTATCAGTCGATGACGACCGTACTGCTGTAATATGCCGTTGATTCGGAGAACACGACGCTGAGTCGCGCGCTGTAGAGGATCGATAGCAATCCTCATGAGGTGATCAGCAACTTGTTGGAATTCCAGGTTTGCTTGAGCTTGATCAGTCTGTTGGCTGCCAATAACAAGATGGTCAGCTACATCACGCAACTGGTACGCGAATTCTATACTTCTCAGGCGCTCCCCTTGTTCGTAGAGTGTAAATGATTCCTTTGCAATCATATACAGGTCGTAGATGTACCTCGGGATCTCCAAAGCGCCCGACCCTCCACAATCTATCTGATGTTGAAATATCGATATGCGTCTTCACCGCTCTCCTCGTCTACTCCGAAATCCGCACTGTCACGACTCCTACAGATCGTTTCATCCATTAGGATCGTCTCTTGCGGTGCTCCCGAAGACGTGCGGCTACTCTCGAATATTCCGCTTCCCTGCGCGACGCCACTTCTCGGCTTTCTCGGGGCTCTTCTGGGTAGACAGCGACAAAACCTGCATTACCATAATCTCGATCGTCATCAACTATATCGAGATGCTTCTCTATGTCGGAAAGAGGCAGTTGTATGAGTTCTTTAGTCTGACGATCATCAGGCCACAAAGCCTCTACTCCTCGTTTGTCTGCTTCCAGTTTGATCCGCGCTCGAACCGCAATATTCCCTTGAGCCTTGCGCGCAGGATCGCGTAGTGCCTCAAGGGCATCAATCTGCTCAAGGAACCTCTTATTCGCATCCTCATTGCCAATACGGAAGAGAGTAGCCACCTTGGTCACCAAGTCAGAGAGTAATATTTTCATTGATAAGCACCTCCTCCCCAGTTACCAAGTCGCACCGCCATTTGTGAAGACACCTAGATACTCTCTCGAAGGTGCATCAGCCATTTGGGAACACATCTCGAAGAGTATAACTGGTACCTGAGTTGCTCTTTGCAGTTACGTTCAGGCCTCTCACGATCTTGTTCTTGACACGATTGCTGATGCGCCTCCTGCTATTTTCAGCATCACCAATGGTATCAGCACTGACTCCCGCTTGCTGTGCAAGTTCGGACTGGCTAAGACCTTCTGTTTCCCGCAGTTCACGTAGTCTGTTCTTCGGAATATCATCAGTTATGTTCATCTTCTCTAACTCGCTGTAAGTCCATTATACCACGGTTTTCCTAGGAATACCATAAAAAACCGAGATCTTCTCATGATCTCGGCTACTTCCCATAACTATACCAGGCGAATAGAGGGATGTCAATAATAACCTTGATTTAACCCCTCCCTATTCACTTTCAGTTCCCTGGCAATGTCTGCTCAAACTTACCAAGTCATCAGAAACAGTGAGCTTCAATCGGACCGATTAACCCCAAAGAGGTTGCTAGCCGAGCTAGCAGAATCCGACAGAACGATGCGGAACGAGCTAATCTTGTACGCATTCATGTGCAGTTTTCTGCACATGAATAGACTCTACCTTCCCTCCCCACCCTCGCTTGACATCCACCAACCCCGCACGCTACTATGAATGCATAGCAATCGCGTGTGTGGAGGCGGCTTTATGGGGGACAATCTTCTACATGAATCGGGGGACTCCGACCTTAATTTCGTGCCGCCCTCGCCCCCCAGCAACACCGACTACCGCCACGCTCGCTGGTCCCGGCCCACCCGCTTCCAGCGCCCGCACAGCACCGAGCAGGCAGGTGCCTCCCACCCCAGGCACCCCGTTGGCCCCACCCCCACCTCCACACCCGCACCCAGGCAGACCGAACAAGCCGCAGACCCGCGCCACATAACGGTGGTGGGCGTCTGCTCGGCGGGCAAGTCTACCCTGTCGAAGACGCTACGGGAACGGGGCTACAAGGTGCGCACCGTGGCCCAGGAGCACTCGCACGTGCCCTACCTGTGGCAGATAGCCAAGCCCGACGTGCTCATCTATCTCGACGCTTCCCTGGCGACGATACGCCGCCGCCGCAACCCGCGCTGGCACCGCCCCCTGCTCGATGAGGAGCACCGCCGCCTCTCCCACGCCCGCGAGCACGCCAACCTCTACATCCACACCGACGGCCTCTCCCCCAAGGATGTCGCGTCCAGGGCGCTCACGTTCCTGAACAATACAAAGCAAGTAATGAGTGATGAGTGATGAGGACTGAGGACTGAGGACTGAGTAGGTCATAGGCCAACACTCAGTCCTCAGTCCTCAGTCCTCATCACTCATCACTCATTACTCTAGTACAAAGAGGTACTGATGCAAACGGACCACCAGCGGCCATCGGAAGCGCGAACGTTATACTCGTTCGTGTCTGATGGCACCAACCTGACCCCCAGCGACGTAGCCCGGATTGCCAGGTCGCCGCGCCACCCATCTAAGCCGGGGGCTGCTTTCGCCGTGGGCATGTCGGCGGACGCGCAGGAGCGCGTGGCGCGCTCGCGGGGCATTGTGGACGACATCGTGCGGCGCGGTGACGTCGTGTACGGCATCACCACGGGCTTCGGGGCCTTCAAGGACAGGGTAGTCTCGCACGAAGACCTGGCACAGTTGCAGGTGAACCTCATCCTGAGTCAGTGCGTGGGCGTGGGCAACCCTCTGCCCGCCGAGGTGGTGCGCGCCTTGATGCTCTGCCGCGCCCACACCCTCTCGCTCGGCTATTCGGGCATCCGGCCCGAGACGCTCGGCCTCATCTACGACATGCTCAACGCGGGCGTGCACCCCCTCATCCCCGAACAAGGCTCCGTGGGCGCGAGCGGCGACCTGGCACCCCTGTCGCACATGGCGCTTGGTATGCTGGGCCTGGGACAGGCCGAGTACGGCGGGCGCTTCATGCCTGCCGGGGAGGCACTCGCGGCCGCAGGGCTGCAACACGCGCGCCTGGCACCGAAAGAGGGCCTGGCGCTCTCCAACGGCACCTCGCTCATGTCGGCCCTGCTCTCCCTGGCGCTCGTGGACGCCGCCCTGCTGTGCGACACCGCGGACGTGGTGGGCGCGATGAGCCTGGAGGCGATGCAGGGCGTACCTTACGCCTTCGACCAGCGCATCCACGCCGTGCGAGGGCACAGCGGCCAGATGGCCTCAGCCGCCAACATACGTCTCCTGACCCAGGCCAGCACCCTCATGTGGCGCGACATCCCTGGCGACGGCCTCCAGAAAGCGGCGGCGGGCAAGGTGCAGGACGCCTACTCGCTGCGCTGTATGCCCCAGGTGCACGGCCCGGCCAGGGACGCAGTGGGCTACGTCAATGGCGTGCTGGCGGTGGAACTGAACGGCGCGAACGACAACCCGCTTGTGTTCGGTGCCGACACCTTCAGCGAGGAGCACGCAGCCGAGGTGCAGCATACCGGCTTCAGCCACCGGCACCAGATACTCTCCGGGGGCAACTTCCACGGCGCGCCCCTCTCAGTGGCCTCCGACTTCCTGGCGATAGCTGTGTGCCAACTTGGGACGATCAGCGAGCGGCGGCAGGCCCGGCTGGTGGACCCCGCCGCGCATGGTGGGCTGTTCCCGGCCTTCCTGATAGAGAACGGCGGCCTGAACAGCGGCTTTATGATGGTGCAGTACACCTCCGCCGCCCTCGCCTCCGAGAACAAGAGCCTCGCCCACCCCGCCAGCGTGGACACCATCCCCACCTCGGCCAACGTCGAGGACCACGTCAGCATGGGGCCAATCGCCGCCCGCCACGCCCGCTCGATAGTCGCCAACACCGCTCGCGTGCTCGCCCTCGAAGCGATGATGGCCGCCCAGGCCCTCGACTTCCGCATGCGCAACGAAGGCACGCTGTCGAAGATGGGCCGGGGCACCGCGCAGGCCTATACCCTGGTCCGCGAGCGGGTGCCTTTCCTCTCGCGTGACGAGGACTTCCAGCCGTATATCGCGGCGGTGGAAGAGCTTGTGCTGAGCGGCAAGCTGGCCTCGGTGCTGGCTGACGTGAGCAGCGAACAGGCTGTAGGCATTTAGCATGCGGGGAAGACTGCTGCTATTGCTCCTGGCAGTCTTCCTGGTGTCGGGCTGCGATGTCACGGGCTGGTCTTCGCCTTCAACTACCGACGATTATTACAGGCTTGGTGAAGAGCGCATCGAGGCGGGTGACAACGAAAAGGCCATAGAGCACTTCAACCAGGCGCTGAAGCTAGACCCCAACTACGCGAAGGCATACGGCGGCTTGTGCACGGCATACGTACGCAGGGACAACGACTCGAAAGAGCGCAATATCTCCACGGCCCTTGATAACTGTAATAAGGCTATAGAGCTGGACCCCCAGGACCCGGAACTTTACGGCAGGCGCGCCGTGGCTTATTTCTTCAAGCCCGACTACGATAAGGCGCTCGCCGACTACGGAGAGGCTCTAAAGCTCAAGCCTGAGTCCTGGGACTCGTATTACGGTCGCGCTGAGACTCACGCCGCGAAGGGCGACTATGACCGCGCGCTCTCGGATTTCGAGCAGGTGGTCAAGCTCAACCCTGACAACGCCCGGACTTATAGCTCCATAGCTCTCGTCTACGAACATAGGGGAGACTATACGCGAGCTATGGAGAATGTCAATAAGGCAATCAGCATGCAGCCGAATCAGTCCGAGTTCTATTACAGTCGCGGCTGGATACTTACCCGTATGAAGTCCTACGATGAAGCGGTGGCCGACTACAGCAAAGCCATTGAACTGTACCCCGACTATATGGAAGCATATCACAACCGCGGCTACGTGCACTTGTTGAAGGGTGAGTACGACCAAGCCATTGAAGACTCGACAAAGGCTATCGAGATAAGCCCCAAGGACTACGGGGCGTATGGTAACCGTGGGCGTGCGTACCTGGAGAAAGGGGAACATGACAAGGCGCTGGCCGACGCCCAAAAAGCGCTCGAGTTAAGGCCTGATTACGACTGGGCCTTTTACGTGAGAGGGGCTGTGAACCTCGCCCTTGGAAAGCGCGACGCCGCCCGTAGTGACCTCCAGCGCGCACTCGAACTAACCGAGGACGAGGATCTGCGCAAAGAGGCTGAAGTCGCGCTGACCGAGTTGGAGAAGTAGTCCTGGTCCGATGGCTAGGCCTACTGTGCGCGAAGCCCGCAGGAGATTTGCATGACAGACCTATCCGACAAGTACATCCAGTGGGAACCGAGCTACGAAACAGCCCTCCAGCGCGTGCGTGCTGAGAAAAAGGAGCTGTTCGTCTACTTCACCAAGCCGAACTGAACGGGCTGCGTCAGACTGGATACCGTGACGTATTCCGACCCGCAAGTCTCCCGCTACATAGCAGACCACTTTGTCGCCTACAAAGCCGACATGTCCCAGCGCGACGCCTGGCCCATCTTCCGCGCCAACCACGTCATCTGGACCCCCAGCGTCGGCTTCTCGGACCGCAACGGCAACATGCACCACGTCGGCGTCGGCTACTCCCCACCGCCGGAGTTCCTCACCACCCTCAAGATAGGCAGGGCGCGGTGCCTCATGGCCTGGACCCGCAACACCGAGGCCGCCCAACTGCTTGAGGAAGCCGCCTCCGAGGACAACGCCATGACCCCCGAAGCCCTCTTCTGGCTCTCCACCGCCTACTTCTTTGAGCGCCGCGACAGCACCCGTATGTACACGGTCTGGGAAGAGCTAGTCCGCCGCTACCCCTACAGCCCGTGGGCTAAGCACACCTACCCGAAGCCGGACTAGGACAATGGACGATGGACGATGGACGATGGACGATAGAGGACTGAGCAACACCCATCCAACCATCATCCTCTTTGCGCGTCCTTAGCGTCCTTAGCGTCTTTGCGTTTCCGTCTCCTATCATCCACCGTCTATCGTCCATCGTCCCCTTGACACTTCCCGCTTATAGTGCTTTAATCCTTGTGCACCCTGCTACAGGTTCTCACACAACAGCTTTGTCGCCCCTGCCTGCCAATGCGAGCGGGCTTCTTTGTTTCCTCCACTATGCTTTATCGCGTGCGGGTGCTGGACCGAACCGGGGGCATGCTTGCAGTGCGAGACGATGCTTGTCGCCTGGTTCCAGGTGAGTAATTCAAAGCACAAGGAGGCAATCATGTACGGCACAGTCGCGCGATTCCAGGTGAAGCCCGGCAGCGAGGAGACCCTTAGGAGGCTGTCGAGCGACCCTGCATATCAAGAGGTACCCGGCTGGGTGGGCGAGATAGTGTACAGGTCGGACGCGGACCCCAACGAGTACTACCTGGCGGTCGTCTTCGAGAGCAAGGAGGCATACTGGGCGAACGCCCAAAGTCCCGAGCAGGACGCGCGATTTCGTGAGTTGCGGGAACTCATGGCCTCGGACCCTGAATGGCACGATGGCGAGGTCGTTGAGTACAACATGGGAGGTAAGTGAAGCAGATCTAACAATCCAGGTGGCAAGTAGAACCGGGCGAGTGACATTCCCGCCCGGTTTTTTGTCGCATTTTGCGCGCTCGCTCGGAAAGAATCATAAGAAACGCCCCGCACCTATTGACAGCACATGGTTCTGGTGCTTTAATACGATACTCTGTTTTCTCTGGGGGTTTAGCAAGACGGTTATTTTGCTGACCGCATGCGCCTCATGGGTTACGTGCAGGGCAGAATTGGCGGCTTATGCCGTTAGTAGCCGCTCTATGCGGCGGTGGAGTCACTATGTTCGCTCGGCTCCTGTCGCTTGCTTTGCTAGTCCTCTCCGCCCTGCTGCTGGTCCCGGCTCTCCCTTCCGCGGCCTCGCCTCCCGCGCTGCCTCCGAGCGCACCCGCCTGGGACGTATGCTATCGCACCAACGAGCAGATAACGAGCTACTTGCAGTCGGTGGCCGCCGCCCACCCACAGATCGCTAGCATGAGCGACGCCGGGCTGTCCTGGGAAGGCACCAGGCACCTGTGGTTGATGCGCCTGGGCAGCGGCGGCGGGCCTGACATAGAGACTCGCCCCACCATCTTCCTGCTCGCGGGCCAGCACCCACGCGACATCGCCACAATTGAGGTGCTGGTGCGGTTCATAGGCCACCTGGCCGCCAACTACGGCACCGACCCAACCGTCACCTGGCTGCTGGACAATCGCTGGATCTATGTTCTCCCGGTGCCTAACCCGGATGGTTTCGCCCAGGTATATGCTGTCATGTCTTCTATAACGCTGAAAAAGCCCATGAGGCCAATATAAGTATGAAAAACGAGTATAGGATGCTGTATGGATTCTGGTAATTTTATGGTACAATGCTCCTCTACTACAGCAACAGTAACCAGGTACCTGACGAAACAGTACCTGTTACAGCCACAGTTAAACCCATGTTCGCCCTGAGCATGAATGAGAACGTTGGGACGATGTTACCACAGGTGCATGATGGAGCGCACCTGGGAGTTCACGTTTCAGGCAGCATGAACAGGACTCTGTCCTATCCCAACACACGAGACACAGTACAGCCATCCACAGGCTCTTCGATGAACAATCTACTCACCCACCCTCAGGTCGAAAAGGCATCTAAGGTGGACGTGGTTGTATTAGATATCCGGCATCATGAAGGAGGAACTCCCATGCTGAACAGATCTGCTGGCGAGGTAATGTCTCAAGACTTCTCCGTTGTTCAGGCGACCGCCGGCACATACGCAAAAGTCGCTGGCGTTGAACCTTCGGAAGAGCACAGCATCGTACTAGTAAACGAATACGGACGTGCCGTCGGGTTGGTAGCTAGGCGTGTGGCACGTCAGATGGTCGCCGGAGCGCAAGATGAGGAGACTGTTACTCAGACTGTTGTTCCCGCGGTTACGGCTCCCAATGCACCCCTTTCTGCTCTATGGAAAGGTATGCTGCGCGATGCATCCATCAACTGGTATGTTGTGATGGACAACGAGATGGTAGTAGGCGTAGTGCCACCCAGGGCCATAATGGAGGCCGCAACGGACCGCCTGAGGTCGGTGGGCATGCACGAGGACGCCGGGGAAATCCTGGAGAACGTGCGCATGCACAACATTCAAATGGATGCGCTTTACAATCCACTCTTCGGCGAAACTGACGTTCCAGACCTAGACCTGTGCTATTGCTGCACAAGCGACCCATCTCACTGCGTTGATTACAGGGACCAAGCGGACCAGGATCCATACGGCAACCCCATATGCCCGCAAGACCGTACTATCATGCAACCTCATGCGCAATGTAAGTAAGACTCCCAAACTCGATACGTTAGAGGGAACCGCGAGGACAGACGGGATAGGCCAAGACAGGAGCACCTATGTTTTCTACCTTCCTGGATAAAGCTAGCAGTCTATTTGACCGGCGCTTCGTGGTAGCCCATTGGGCACCCGTGTTCATTACCCTGGGCCTGGCAATAATAGGTGCATCTCTGCTGTTGGGAGTCGAAGACGTACTAAAGGAATGGAACGCTCGTAGCGCAGTGGAACAGGCGTGGCTCGTAGTCGGAACGCTCATTGGCACGGCGGTAATAGCATCGGTGCTCCAGGCACTGAACACCCCCATAGTGCGGTTGTACGAAGGATATACCCTTGATGGCCTACCAAAGTGGCTAAACTGGTTAGCAAGGTGGGCACGACGAGACCAGTACAGGCAGCGAGAAAAGACCCCTCGGCCAAGCAGGCCGTACAAGTATCCGGTGGGTTCGGACAGACTCATGCCTACTCGCCTCGGGAACGTGCTGACTGCCGCTGAGGAGTACCCTCGCCGGCGATACCATCTGGATGCCGTAGTGTGGTGGCCTCGACTTACACCTTTACTACAAGAGTCGTTTCGCTCCCAGATTGATGCCGCCCTTACACCGATGCTGGCACTACTAAATTTAAGTGCGTGCCTGGCGACGCTTGCTGTGTTTGGCGCTCCAATTGCGGCTTTGCTGGCAGTAGAGGACCAAAAACTGTTGTTCTTCTCTGTAACCGTTGTGGGTGGCCTATTGCTCTCCTATATATGTTACCTGCCGGCTGTATCGCAGGCTATTGTCTACGGCGACCTAATACGCTCGGCGTTCGACCTGCACAGGCTCGACATACTGGAGACGATGTGCATTCCTTTACCGCAGAGCCTGGTAGATGAACGCTTGCTCTGGGCTAAACTCACCCAGTGGATTTTTCATGGTACCGTTCCCTGGTACCAACCGATTCCTCCGAACCCGGTGTCATCCTCAGGGTACCCGGATCCTGAATCCTACCCATTCTGGTACTCAAATCATTCGGAGCCAGCGCCGGAACCTTCGCCTGCCAAGCTGACGGTCGTAGATCCGGTAGCTGTCCAGTTGCTACCCCACAGGCAAGAGCATCCCAATGAGTGAGGACTTACAGACAAAGCCTACAGCGCAAGCAACGCCCACAGCCGGGGGAGGCAGCGGTCCGCATCAGACAGGTGCCTCTCAAGAGTCCGCCGAAGGGCCGCGGGACAGGAGGGCCAGAAAGGCTGGTAAGGCTGGTAAGGACCAGAAATCCAGGGCCACAAAGAGCGCTATTGCGAGATCCCCTGCTGCACCTGAAAACGCGACCTTCTGGTTCCCGTTTAGCTGTAACTCGGTAATTGCTGCGCTATTGTTACTGCTCCTCGCATCCTATTTTGTACCGCAGCTACTCTTCAAAGCCCCTGCGGCCTCCGTAAACATACTGGCCGCCAAGCGAGACTTGCCGGCCTTTACTCGCGTTACCCCAGAGGACTATGTGCAAGCTACAGCCGCAGTTGCGCCGGAGAACGCCATTACTCAGATGGCACCGGATGCGGTCACTGTAATTACCGTCGGTAAGAACAGCTCATTGGCCGCACCGATGTTTGTATCAATGCCACTGACCTGGGTAGTGTTCACAGTACCGATATCGGGTACCTTGACGCCGCGTGTGGGTCAAACAGTTGAGCTGGTAGGGGCACGTAACAGCAGTGACGAAACCGATGAGCTATTTGAAAGTGTATCCACCAAGGCCATATTCCTGGGAACACAAGAGGGCATGGCAGTGCTCGGTTTACCCCCAACAGATGCACGCAAAGCCTCAGCGTATTCGCTTCAAAATCGCCGCCTTGTTATTCTTCAATTAGCACCAACACTACCTACACCACTGCCGACGTTATCACTATTGCCCTCACCGACCCCCTAAGGGGTAACAAACAACTCTAACAACTCTGCTCTGCAAGAGATACTTGCGAACAAACATTTGGTGTTCCGAGGAGAAACGAGAGATGGACTCCATCGCAGAACAACAGGAAGATCCGCTAAAACGACTCTTATCCCAGTTGGACTACATACAGAGGTGGGCGTTACGAAGGCGTCAACAGCAACCCACGTACGAGGGGGGAATCCCAGTGAAGCAGTTAGTCGACTACTACGAACTCGTGCGTGGGCTGATGTATAGGGTACGGGCAAAGAAACTGGACGTAGGTTTCTATTACGACTGCTGGTTACCGTTGTTCAGTAGTTGGGGTAACCAGTTACCTGCCTCAGATGCGCAGGAACTTAGATTCCAAATATACCGTGCACTACAGGCCGAAGTAGACCGCGTTGTCCGTTTGGGCAAGAGCAGTAGCCTCAACACCGAACTACATCGGCTGGACCTCATAACCAGTTGCTTCTCCCAAGCCTTGGCGATAGGAGCAATCGTCATGCGCGAGGCGGATTGGCGAAAAGCAGAAGAAAAGGTAGTTCCTCTATTGGCCTACTGTAAGCAGCACCAACGCGATTAGCTCAGCGCGATTAGCAATGTACTAGCCTGTGTCGCTGTGCAAGACGCCATAGATGTGACAAGTTCGTGACGACTGAAACCTTATAATAGCCCCGATTCCAGCATTGGCAGCCCGTCCCTTTGCCGGAAACTAATCCGAGCGCATTTCGTGCATGCATTGGATGCGAGTTGCTTGCGCGCGGCATAGGCGCTGATAGGAGTAGACATGTATGAACTAAAGCACACTTACTATGATTTGCTTGCGCATGCGCCCGAGGCTACGCTCGATTCAGCTGTAAGTACGCTGTTGAGGATACTTGCAAAGGACGTGCAGAACGGCTTTTACAGGGTATATACCCTGAACCGCGTCGAAGAGGGTAGCGCACCGGGATGCGGCGAAGCGCTGGAATTGCTAACTGCAGTAGTCCTGCCTTTTGTTGACCGCATATATGACATGAGCACTTTCCGCGGGGTCGCTACATATGAGCATGTGGCGGTGCCAGCTGTCGACGGCGAGCACGGTGAGTATTGCAAGCACCGTGAGCAAAGCAAGCATGGGAAAGGCAGTCTTGTTCCCTGCGAATTGCAGGTATACGACCTTCAGCTTTCGAGCAGTCCGAACGGCGCGGACAATAGCAACAGCAGATTGCAGCCATACCTTTCGTGGGAAAGCTGGCATTCCGGTATACGGGAGGTGGTCGGCAATCACTTGGAAGCTGGCAGTGCCAGCACTGTTGTATTCTACGACTATACCGACACTACAAGACAAGATTGTGAATGTTGCCCATACGACTTTCGGGGAATGGTGCCACGCATTCTGATAACCTTTAACGAGCTGGATGTGCGCGCCATGGCCCACTCGGTCGATTCCACCAATACCTGGCTGTGGCGGCACATATGTGCAGTACGGCCTCATTTCGTAGAGGCAGAAGCAGAAGCAGTCGGTACAGTTGGTACGTTTAGTTACGCTTGATACTTGCCCCTTGTATGTAGCGCACAAAGCCGGCAGAGCAGCTACAAGAAGTACAAAGGTTACAGGACTAAAATCCCATAGGATACGCTCCCAAATGGCCCATATAGCATCTCCCTAACTGCAAGGGGTTAGCCTATAATTAGATGGGTCACCGCACTTGAGGGTTCTCAGGCGCGGCTATCTTCAGATTCCGAACGCAGTGGGTTCATATGTCTTTAGGCCCTACAAAGTCCGGCTCTTCAGTCCAGCCCTATATGGCGAATGCGTCGGCAACTGCCCAAACGAAGCTCCCGAACGTCCCAGCGACGCCGTCCGGCAGCCCTGAGAACCCCGGTCAAGGCCCTACTTACACCACGCCGCAACCGCGTGCAACAGGTAGTGCTCTCCCTGCGCTCTCCACCCTTCCGTACGAGCGCGCCTGCAAGGTAATATGGCCCTTCAATGGCCTGCGCCGTCCCATGGGCACACTCTTCGACGAAGGCCGTATAACCCACCGGGACCTAGGCTGGGCATCCGGTGCTTCCAACATCGATAGCGACATTTGAGAAGCCGCTCGCACTTTGCTCGCTTATTCCTGGGCAGCGCCCGTCAGCACTCCAGCGGAAGCACCCGCACAGCGAGGACCTCAGGTTTTCTATGGCAGCCGTTATCTGCAGAAGATGGAACGCGTGAACTTCGCAATCGTGTTCGCCTTGCTAGGTTTTCCCGTGGGACTCTTGGGCTTTCCCCTTGTAAATAGTATCAACTACATACTCACCAAGGGGGCTTCCCTTGCGGAGCTGTTGATAGGCGGCGTGTTCCTCTCGGGCGGCTCGTGGATTGTATACACGGAAACGTCCCGCTACTATCGAGACGACAAGCACCTTAGCCCGGGGCGGGAAGGTTAGAACGCAGTGGTCGAGCGCCTAATGGCAGTGCTCAGCGGCAACTGGCCAGTCTTTCGTAACTGGGTGCTGCCGGGCACCCGTCGAGACGACATAGACGTGGTGCTTGTAGGACCAGTCGGTGTATTCGCGGTCGAAGTAAAGACGTACCGACCTGGAGTGCGGCTCAGCAAGAGCTACAGGGAGCCAGGGCCTGGGCTATGCTCAGCCCGGGCGCTGTCGGGCCGAGTGTCCACGTGCTCAAGAGACGGCAGGCTTGTCCTTACTTGGGCATACTTGCGAGAACATCTGCGTATGAGATCCTTGCTGGACACTGTCTGTGCACCCAGGCGTGATATAGCTATATCACGCATCCTGGGGTTGAGGTCGTAATGCGGCAGGTCGGGTTTGTCGTGCAGCCACTCCCGCTCCAATCCCAACTCCTGAGCTGCGCGGTGGAGTTCGATGACATTCTCAGGGGTAGGGCGATCAGACGCAAGATGCGACCAATAGGGGTAGCCAAGAGGCCCATTAGTATACCACTTAATTTCATCGATGAGCAGCATTTGAATACCCTCCACTAGGGGCACAAGCACCTGAGAAACGGAACGACTCTCAACTGTACGCCTGGGGTGCTTATGCTCTTATTCTCTCAGAGGGTAAGCCCTGGCACAATCATAGAAGTATTGAGAGAGTATGTATTCTTAGTGGGTAACTGCCTACATACTCTCCTACATACTCTCATGAATAGATAGCACAACCCTGCATCCAATACAGACGCAGGGTCGTAAAACTTGCAACTGGATAGTCAGGTCTATGTCTTTGGGGTTCTGGTTCAGGCACGCCTGTCTTTTTACTGTTAGCGTTCGGGGCCTCGTACCTCCCTTACATTAGCCATTTTCCACCCGCTAGCCTCTTCTTCCACGATGAATCGAACCATACACTCACCTGTAGAGTCTGTGATGCTGATGCGAAATTCATTATTAGGACGATTGTTGAGTGGGACTCTTCGGAATGCGGCTACGATCTCTCGATAGTTATTGTGACGAATTGCGGTTTCGAGTTCAGGTCTTTTGATAATAAAGGCTGTTTCTTGCGCTAGTAAGCTCCAAGCCTCGTCAACATTTCGGTTTCTTACCGATTTTACGAACGTGTGTACGACCTGATGAGCGAGACACCAACCCTCTGCATTAGCACGCAGTATCGCGCTGACGCGCGGGTTAGCGCCTCGCTTGTTCTGCGCATCGGACCTTAGGCCCAGCTTTCCGTACACGTTGTATAGGTGCCGATCTACGGTTACTTTCTCAATACTGAGCAATTTGCCCACATCTGCATTGCTCTCTCCCTGAGCCGCCCAGCATAGTACCTCCAACTGTCGCGGCCTTAGCGTATGCTCCGCACTTCGCGGGACTGGAGTGCCTTCCTCCGGCGTCAGCGCGCTCTCGATTGCCTGATTGCGAGACATAGCACGCCCCTTTTCCATGGCAGCAAACCAGCCCTTTTCGCCCAAGTGAGTGCGACAGGCAGCCTCAATATCAACTCGTAGTTGGGCCTCCAGAGGCTCTAGCCGCATACCCGTAGCTTCAAGTAACTTCTCCACCGCTCCAGCCAGCAGCGCTGCGCGTGGCAGCAGTCCCTCGGCCCGCGCAACGCCAGCCAGACCCAACAGACACCAGGCCATGGTCTGTATGAGGCCTAATTCCTGGGCCAAGACCAGTGCCTCCTTGAGGAGTCGTTCCGCTAAACGTGCGTTACCTCGCCCAAGCTCCAGTTGCCCAAGGTTGGTGAGTGTGACAGCTGTACCATCGTTATCCTCCAGCTCCTTAAACAAGACCAGACTCTTCGTCAGGTGCTGTTCCGCATCCCCGATCTTGCCTTGAGAGCGATAGACTTCCCCGAGATTACCCTGCAATAAAGCGATACCTTGCTTATCATTCAACTCCACGTATAGATGCAGGCTTCTCGTGCAATAATCCTCGGCCTGATCGTACGAGTGTTGTCGTAGTGCCACGTTTCCCAGGATGTTAAACACGCGCGCGATACCTAGCTTGTTATCCGCACGTACATAAAGGTCTAGGCTCTCATCCAATAACTCTACAGCGCGGGCATCATCACCATCGTCACTAGCGAAAGCGCCTCCCCACAATAACGCTGTTGCTCGAACTTCAGGAGACGCGTATTGCCTTTGTGTCAGTGCCTCCTCTGTTAGCTTACGTCCCTCGCGCATGTAACCGTGCCTGTCCCAAAAGCGTCCTAATGCCCCGACAAGTCGTAGCTTCAACTCGGCATCGTTCACCTTCAGCGCCGCCCGCAAGTTAGGGTACTCTTTATCGAACCAGGCCAACGTGATTTCCTGGTTCGGTCCTTCGCCCAATTTTTTGTCGGCCTTCTCTGCCTCTGCCACGAAATAATCGGCATGGCGCTTGCGGACTGCCTCCTCTTCTCCACTCTCTCGTAAGCACTCCTCTGCGTATCTGTGCAGCGTCTGAAGCATTGCGTAACGCAGCGAACCCTCAACATGGTCTGGCTCGTCCATCTTGTATATCCAGCTCTTTTCCCACAGCGACTTTATCAATAACCCTATTGGGTTACTAGTGCCGTGCAACTCATGAGTGTCTTCGCTACCTGGGGAACCGCACACTGCTTTAATAGCCTCAATTGTGCTTCCGCCCTCGAAAACCGACAACTGCTGGAATAACTTCTTCTCAGGAGACCCAAGTAAATCGTGGGTCCACTTTATGGCGGCGCGCAATGTTTGTTGATGCCCCACCTGGTCTCCGCCCTCTATGCGCAGGGTATCCAGCCGCTCCTTCCACTCTCCTAGCAATGTAGAGGTTGACCAGGGCACGCTGTACGGCGCGACGAGTATTATCGCCAGAGGCAAACCATCTAAGTAACGACAGATCTCGACTACTTTTCCCGCATTTCCGTCAGACAATTTGAAGCCACCCTTGGCTTCCGCCCGCTCCATGAAAAGTGCCACAGCAGGGTTCTGCGCGATATCCTCTAGCGACCCCAGGGACTCGGGAGCTGGTAGCTCAAAGGGTGGTACATGCAGGTTATTTTCACCAAACACGTCCAACAGCTCACGACTGGTAACCAGGACCTGCACTCGCCTCGTCCGAGGGTCGTTCAGCAGTTCGCCTAGTACCTTGGCCGTTGCCCCCTTTACCCGGTCGCAATCATCCAGGATGAGCAGTAGCTGTTTGTCTGCCAGGCTATCAATCAGCACTTGCAGGTGCACTTGTCTCCTATGCGTCTTGCTGTCGAGCCTTTCCGCGATTCTAGGGAGCACCAGTTCGGAGGCTTCCTCGGAGATGGGGTCTAAGTTAACGTAAAACACACCGTCAGGGAAAGGCGGGTTGGTGTCCGGTGAGACGTCAATGAACCTGGTAGCTATCTCCAGGGCCAGGCGCGTCTTACCGACACCAGGAGGGCCGTGGAGGGTCAGGAGTTGCCGCCTTTCCAGCAATAGTTTCAGCAGCGCCTCCTCCACCAGGGCGTCGCGACCCACCAATGGTATCTGCCGACGTTGTTGAGGCAACCAATTCTTGTATCGCTGCGACATGATTCCCTTACCTCATTTCCTTATTTCCTTCGAGCAAGCTAGCGATATTTAAGCTTACCCGACGCTCGATTAGCCTGAGTGTCTAGTTCTGCACCACAAAAAGCTCTTGAAAGCTAAGACCCAGGTAATCCACGTACCTAACGTACCGATCAAACGGCCCTCCTGGGCTGCTGATATCCCCTTTTTCGAGCATGTAGATACGCATAACGGTGGTGCCGATGTCTCGTGCTGCCTTACTCCCGGTTATGCCCCTGGCATACCTTAGCTGTCCAAATCGCAGCCCCAACTCACGTGCCGCCTCTGCGGCCTCTTTCTCCCAGGCCTGGGGCATCAGCAGGAACTCCAGGTCTTGCGCCCTGCGGTCTGCCATCCTTTGTTCAGCTTTCTCCAAAGGTGGTGCGCTGCATGCGCTCAGGCTCCCACCGCAGGTGGGGCACAGGCTAAGCCGAAGGGTAGCGGGCAGGAGCGGTATCGCTGCCCCGCAGTGGCCGCACGCCTCAAGTAGTTGTACCTGGTGCCTTCGGCAGCCCGCCATCTGTTGAAAGCGCCAGGTGAGCCGGTAATAGGGTAAAGGAGGCTCAGCCAAGCATCTGGGGCAATATCGTAAGCTGGCTCCTACGCTTCTGGCGAGGAACTGAGACACCCGCCCCGCACCAGGTCCGATGTCGCGCCCGAACTTGCGGGCCAGGTGATAGAAAGTAGTCTGCTGTAGTTTTTCCGAGGGGCATGTAGAGGTGCTTGACAGCTTCAACAGCTGAGAGGGAGAGAGTGGGAAATCTTCCAGCCTCCGTACTGTGCGTTCCAGTTCTCCAGGAAAGCACAAAGCCGCAAGCCCGGACACCGAAATAATCCTGTTCGCCTCCGCGAGCCTCAATAGATAGCTCGTGAGCGACTCTCCCGGCTGCGGCTGGGGACGGGCAGGTAGTACATCGAAATAGTAGGTCGGCTCTGCAGGCATAGGGCGCAGTGGAAAGGTGGATGAGTGCTGTGGAAAACCGGGATGCTGGTAGTGCCCCATTATATACTGTTTTGCGAGAGCGGTGTTGCTCTTCGGTTTGTGTACCCCACAGGTTCAACAGCCGAGTGCGGTGTGGTGTTGTAGAGAGTTGTAGTAGAGAATGAGAGGTGTGATATGACCGATAAGAAGACCAGCCCCAAAGTAGCAAAGAAAGCGTCCAGCCTGTTGAGAAGCGACCGGACAACCGCCAAGACCAAGTCGGTCGCGGCCAGCGCGTTGGCGCAAGCAGGCTCGAAGCGGGGCGGCAAGAAGAAGTAGAGCAGCATAGAGTCGAGGGGTAGGAGAGATGTGGTCTCTCCTACCCCTCGTTTTTGTTTTCATCCTGGGCAGCCCGTTTAACGCTATGGGCTAATCCCGATGTGGCTCGTGCTTCTTGCTGCGTGGATTGTTCCGAGAATTCTCCACCGCCCGCCGGATTTGAGCGTATTGCCTCAAACAAGCTGTGGACCTACCCACTATCGGCTCAAGCGCCCGGTACGTAACCCGCTCGCTACGCCGCTCCATCACCCCTACGGCATGCAGGGCGCGACTGACGAGGCGCTGCTTACGGCGAGACGTGCGCACCCGCCTTACAGCGTGCGTCTGCAGTTTCAGCTCCAGCAGTATTGCCCTTACCTTCGGATACTTGCGTAAGCCTCCCTCGGTCATCCCCACCCATTCCTGCAGCGCCTCTTGTGTGACCACCTCCCCATTCTCCTGCAGGGCAGCAACCGCCTCCTGCACACGTACAACCAGCCTCTCTTCTCGCGAAAGCCTCTTTGCTCCTATCGCACCCCGGCGCTCCCCTTCCAGCTGCTCCAAAGCCGTCCGAACGCGCGGATAGTAGAGTAGGGTGGGGGTCGAAACTCCCAGCCTTTGGCTTACACTTACCTGGTTGGGCACGAGGCCTTCGCACCGAAGTTCCTCTATTGCCAACATGACACGCTGTAGAAGAGTTTCTTCCCTCTCTGCTCGCCGTGCACTCGCCTCTAAGCGCTGCGCTGCCAGCACTCGGTCAAGCACCACGCGCACGGACGAATACTGCCGAAGCCGCGCTACCGAGATATTTACCCAGCTGGCAATAGCTACCTGCGTCACCGGCTTACCACGACGCTTGAGGCTCTCTATTGCTTCGTTTACCTGTGCTAGTAGCTCCTCTTCGGATGTTCCCTTGCACACTCCTACCTTACCGTTGCTGCCAGCATCCATCCCACCTTCGCGCTCGCAGGCCGCGAGCAAGGCAGCTCGTACACTGGGGTAGTAGTTGAGGCTTGCTATGCACACGCCTACAATGCGGCTTATCTTAGTCTGCGACATTGGACTGCCCTCTGCGCGCAGTTCCGCTATGGCTCCCTCTACTCGGCGCAGCAACTCGGCCTCGTGCCGCCGGGCGTGCTCGGCATCTGCCTGCTGCCTCTCCATCTCCAGTTGCCGCAAGACCTCACACACCTTTGGGTAATGCCGCATACCCCCTCGCGACAGTCCCGCGTGCTTCGCGATCGCCACCTGGGAAACTCGCGCCCCCACAGCCCGCAGCGCCTCTACCGCAGCCAGCACACGCGCCAGCATCACCTCTTCGCCTGGGGGGGCTGAGGAGCTATACGCTCCATCAACCCCCTCAGCGGCACGTACCCGTGTACCCACCACTGCGCCCGCCGCAATGGGGCACCCAAGTTCTCTTCACGGCGGCTCAACGCTGTCCGAACTGGAAGCACTAAGGGGATCGGGTGCCGCCGTAATCGCCACCGACGCAGTGAAGGCTTGCTGAAGAGTCACTCCAAGATAGTCCACGTACGCTACATAGTCTGCTAGAGAGGCACCCAGGCGTGTCTCACCGCGCTCCAGCCCGCCCAGCGTTGCCTCTTTCATACCAAGCGTGCCGGCTAGCTCTTCCTGCAGCACTCCTCGTGCGCGGCGTTGGGTACCGAACCAGGCCCCCAGAGCCACGGGATTGAACTTGCCCTCGTACGAGGTGGGTTCTGGCGAGAGCAAGAACTCCAGGTCTTCCGCTCGCCTTGCGGCAGTGCTTAGCTCTTCGTCTGTGAGGCCTTCCGAACTGCACCGGCTCAGGTCGCCTCTGCACGAGGGACACACACCTACACGAAGTGGTGCGGCAAGGGGACGTACCTCGCACCCGCAATGCCCGCAGACATCCATCAGTCGGCAGCTGTGCACCGGACAACCGTCCAACGCTCGGAAGCGCCAGGCGAGAAGATAATGGGGCTGCGCTTGCTCCGCCAGGCACCTGGGGCAGTAGCAGACGCCCTTAGCGAACGTATCGGACACGAAGCGGCTGATACCATGGGGAGAGCGCCCGAACTTGCGCCCCAAGTAGAAGAGCGTTGTGGCAAGCAAGCGCTCGGTAGAACATGCCACGGCCTGGGGCAGTTGGCCCCAGCTGGACGGCGGGCACTCTGTGGGCTGTCGCACCATGTCGAGGGTCCAGTCCAGGCTGTTAGCCAGGGCAGTAACCTGGCTGATACCATTAGCGTGGGCCAACCGAGTCAGGTAGCCGGTAAACGACTCCCCTGACTGAGGCTGCGGGTGTACGGGCAGGACGTCGTAAAACTGGGTGTACCAATCCTGGGCGAGCACAGGAACATTGTGGGAGATTACCTGAGACATCTACTTGTCCCCCTTCACGTCCAGCCCCGTGTGTATGACGGGCACCGCACTGGTGCGTATGGCCTTCATAGCTGCCTGCAGCGCTCCAGGCGTCACACAAGGCAGGTCCTGGTTGATGGCGATGGTGCAGGCACCCGTAATGAGGGCCATGATATCGCGAAGCACACCCCCGGTCCAGTCCTCTATGAGCTTAGCAGGTCCATCAATGACGCCCTTACCGTTGCTCCCTTTACCCCTCGCCCTGTTGCCCCCTTTATTGCTCACCGGCGCTGCGGCAGTGTCCGCCACTTCCTCGATTACGAACCTGGAGAGGTACGAGGGTGTGGAGAAGGGCAGGAACAGCTCGATGAAGGCCAGCAACGAGGATAGCGACTTGCCCCGGTATGGGGTAAGCTCGAAGTAGTCGTTCCAACGCCCAGCCACCTCTGTATCACCTTCTATCCACTTGGTCGGGTAACACGAGGCGCACACGATAGGCACTCCCGTGGTGAGGTTGGAGATTTCGAGAACGCGTCGACGTATATCCGGATTGGTTATATGCTCTATCTCATCGAGGATGAGCAGCTCCACGCCGCACACCTGAAAATAGCAAATGATCTTCATGAGCAGGTCCTCGTCCTGGTCGCTCTTAAGGTAGCTCATGCCGCACTCGCGGATAATGCGCTCGAACAGGGGTTTCGAGGTCTTGTTGTTCTTGGGCGCGTCAGTTTTCACCACCGGCACGTGGTTGCGCTCCCCTTCCACAACCTGACCCTGCCTGTACGCATACCAGTCGAGATACGTCGTCTTACCCGACCCCGACACGCCACCCAACAGGAAGTTTCGCTGCTGGCCTAAGCGGTTGTAGTGCCGCACCTCAGCCAGCTTGTCGTTGAGCGCCCTTATCTGGGGCGTCATAATAAAGAGAAAGTTGTTGAGCCACAGCAGCCGCTCTTCCTTGGTCAGCCCGGCAAACTGAATGGCGAAATGCTGGCGCACTTTGTCATAGCCGAGCTTGCGGATATCTTCGGGCGAAATCTCTATCGGCTCCTTTACCTGCTTCATGCGCAGGCGTCGGCGCTGGTTGGCTATCTGCACACCTCGCTGCGTATCTATGTGCTTATGCATGTCGAGGGCAGCTACCCGCTGAGCCATCATGGCATCTTCGTGCCGGTACTCGTCAAGCCAGGTCTGTAGCTGCTGTAGGCGCAGCCTCACGTCCATGAGGCTCTCGGTGCCCGCTGTACTCAGCGTATCCTGGTCAGGCTCGCTCCCTTCGTACCTCTCGCCCACGCCGGCAGATGCCTGCCCCGTGAGTGGTGCTGGGGACAAGGCCCCAGCACTCTGCATTTCCATATCCGTATCGCTCATCTTAGCTTCCATCTCAAAATCTCCTTTTCCCTCAATAACTCACTACTTCAACTCATTGACATAATTCCCTAATGCCCATGCGTGTCTTACCCCAGGAAATCCGCCAGCAGCTCCGTTTCGTCGGCTCCTGACGCACCCGCACGTACATGCTCCAGGGCTTCGGACATGGCATGCACAGAGGCCGCGCTGGGTGCCTGGCCCCGGCCACTGCTCTGGCTCTTGCCCTCCCTCCCGGCTGCCTCGGCCCCAGCTCCCTTCGCCTGGGCTGCCTGGATACGCTTCTGCTCGCCGAGCCTGGTCTTGGTCAGCCGCTCTACATAGTCCACTACGCCCACGTTATCGGGCACCAGCCCTGCTCTCTTGTCCTCAGCGAACAGGCGACTTCCCGTCTCCCAGGCCCACAAACTCACCTGCCTATGGGTTCCGTCCGGCTCCCTGAAGCGCTTGGCGTACACATCGCACAGCCACTCCCCATCCGCGAAAAGGGCCAGTCGGCTTATGTCCTCGTCCAGGTACCTGAAGCTGTAGGCTATCTTCTTGCCCTTGCGGTTTACCCTGGGCAGCTTAACAAGCTCGGGGGACCAGTATTTCAGACCGAAAGCGCTCACGCCGTTACGGCTTATGATGCGGGTGCCCGGGTACATCCGCCAGAAGAGCCGTTCTGTTTCATCGTCGAGCGGCGGCACGTGAGGGTAGCGCCCCCGCAGGCCCTGCATGAGCTTCTCGTAGGGACTCATGCCTATCTCACTGTGCCTGGTATGCTGGTAGTTGAGCAGGATGCGATAGATGATGTTATACGCGTCCTCGTACAGCAGACACGCCCCCTCGGCCGCATCCCTGAGGTCTTTGCGGCTGCGAGACTGGATAGCGCCGGGCACCAGCTCGCGTATCTGCCCGGTCAGATTGCGGAAGAGCCGCTCGATAAGGGCACCGCGCCTGGCCGCGTAGGGGGGGCGGTGCTCAAGCTCTATGCGAGTGTATCTGCCCCCCTTGCTGAGCTGTCGTACCAGGTCTTCCAGACTATGGGAGTGGTGCGCCCAGGCGTTGTCGAGTGAGAGCAGTTTGGACATACCGTACGCACCCCAGGGCAGCAGTTGCTCCCCCGGCTCCACGTCGATTTCGCTCGCCGGGTCCTTGGGCCAGATAGCGTGCCGCAGCGCCCTCTGGATAGACTCGATGCCGGGGTCTTCGAACAGGAGCGCCATACCCAGCACCGCACGCGAGTACGCGTCAATCAAGAGGGTCAGCCACAGGCGCACCGGGTACTTGCGCTGTTCCTTGTCCACGATGAACATCTTTATGAGGAGATGGTCCGCGAACACGTACTGTAGGGGCATCGTGGCCTTGCTCACGAAGGTATCGAAGGCCAGGTACTCCGACTCCCACATCTCTTTGCCGTACCGGGAGACAATCAGTTTTTTGCCTTTACCCGGCTGGCTCTTGAACCAGGCGAGATAGTTGTAAAACCACCCGCGCGAGGGGAGCTTTATTCTGGAGAGCAAGTTCGCCTTCTCTGCGTTACTAAGCAGGGCGTCCATGGGAGGTTTGGGCTGCATCAGCTCGGCCACCACGTCCTCGCGTACCTGCCCAGGACACAGCTGGGGGTCTATCCAGTAGCCGCCCGTCCGCTCCCAGGTTTCTGACATGAGCCTGTATACTGTCGAGGGGCGCATAGGGGGAAGGGAGCGCCTGCCGCCTGCAGCTCTGCCTCTGCCGCCGCTACCTGTGCTCCCTTCTCGACGGTGCACGTAATAAATAAGCGAGCGACCCCCGTAGTAGCGCATCATGAACTTGTCAACGAGGTGGGCCTGGGCGGGGGTAAGGCGGCTGTGGTTGTACGTGGAGCGGCGCAGCTTGGACGCTATCTGTACGCGGTCCCAGTTGCCACACCTACAGCGTTTGAGGTACTCGTAGTACCACACCAGGCACATCTGGTCCTTGCCCAGCGTTTCCAGGGCGTCCCGGAGCGTATTGGTGCGGCTAAATCGCTCCTTAGACTTGCCTGCTGCTTTCGCCTCTTCATTCGCCTTCAGCACCGCAGCCTTCTTCGCCTTAACGAATTTCTCTACGTGATCGACCACGCGCAACATCGTGTCTGCGCGGTCCAGCAATTCCGCGGGTATGTCGGCTGAGGCAGGCGCAATGTTGCGTGACCGCGCCCGCCCCGTTTCGAGCTGGTCAAGCAACTCTTCCAGGCTGCGGGCCAGGGCCGGCACCGACCCCTGCCGTTCATCGCCCTCAGCATCTTCCAGCCCGGCGTACAGCTCCTGTAGGTAGAAGACGGAATCCTCGGAGTCCAACTCTCCCGAGGGCAGCACGGCGCGGGTATGCACGAGGTCCGGGTTGTTGCGGTCAAAGGAATGGATGCAGTAGACCGCATCGGGGTCGCCGTTGGGGCTGTAGTACCAGCCAGGGCCAACGAACTCGGTGTCCTCTACCTTGCTGGGTTTAGGTACTTTCGCTGCTTGGACGTTCTGGTCCCTGGAATCCCAAGAAGCACTTTCTGAGATATTACGTATAGTGGCCATCTTGAGTCTCCTTCCTAACCTGCAAGGCCCTGGGCATGGTCGTCCCGGATGGGTAGTCGGATAACCACTTTACGATCGAAGCAGCCATCACACAGGAGCAACCTGTTCATATCGCTCTCAAGCTCGCAGTGCCAGAGCATGTGCGCTACCGTTTCGAGGACCTGAGGCAGAGCGCACCCCATGGCCCCGGCGACATCCTCGGCCAGCCGCGAGTAAAGAACCGGCCCATGAGCTTCGAGCAGCGCTGTGACCGCCTCGGCTACCTCTTCGTCCCGGTAACACGCCGGCTTGAACATCTCTAGGGCCTGCAGGTTGGCCAGGTAGGTGTCCTGGGGAAGGCACTCATCTGTGTGCACCACGTAGAGCCAGCCACGCCCGCCACAGACCTGCCTGGCTGCGCTCTGCTCTTCTCGTACTGCCAGGCTTTGTGCCTGGTACTGGTGATGGTGCTGGGGATGATGGGCATGATCGGGATCGTTGTCCTGGCGTGTACGCGATAGGTGGTGCCACTCTACCTGCCCGTTCACTCGCCAGACAATGAAGTGGGGTACATACGAGCGCAGCGTGCCGCTGGCGTCCCGGTAATCGATGCGTTCGGGGAGGCTTGCGTAATCAAGCACAGTGCGATCGCGCTCGAAGGTCAGAATAAGGCGGCGCTGGGCAAAGGACCCGTACTGCACGGTGCGCCCGGCCTTGTTAGTAACCACGCCCCGGCTGCTATTGCCGTGCGGCTCAACCCGTTTGACGTTGCCCAGGGGCGGCTTGCGTCTGAAGCTCATAACTCTTATCTCCTCTCAAAACTCGTTCAACCCAGGCTCTACTACTCTACTCCGGCAGCTCCTTTGCTTCCGGTGCTATCTGCTACCTTTATGCTTTTGGAGTTCCCTATGCGCTATCACCCCCTTTTACAGACTGTTTCCCTGGCCTGCAATCATGCACCTTGCGCTGCGGCTCGCCCCTGCTCCTGCCGCTCTCCATCTTCGGGCAGCGACACGAGGGTCGAAGGGGACACAAGTTCCTCCTTGATGGCTAGAGACACTTTGTGGTGGTAAGCCTGATGGAGCACCACAGCTGAGCCATAGTAAAAATCGTGGCCGCCTACTTCCCGCGCAAGGTCACGAAGGGGTACCGGGCCACCTGCGTCTTCCAGGTATTGCCTGATGGCCTCGCTCTCCTGCGGGTGGACCGCCAAGTATGCGAACATACTCAGCAACTTCACGTTGCGCAGGTAAGGCCCCAGCTCGATCTCCGAGGGCGCAACTACCTCAAGCCCGCAGCCGTGCTCCATACACCAGGCTGTGGCGAGGCCCAGGCCGATGCGCTCTTCCTCGGTCTGCCAGTGCTCAAAGGGTGTGCAGTGCACCAGCACGGTCATGCTCCCCCGCACCACCACGAGGTCGGGCATGTATTCATGCGGCTGATTGTTGTGATAAAACTGGATGGTGAGTGGGAGAGCTTTGAACTGTTTGACGTCCAGCTCGTAATCAAGGAGTGTCATGTAGTCCCTGGCGAGTTCGTCTCGGTATGGTAGGAGCGCGCGCATCTTGAAGGAACGATAATGGCCGACTATGTTACCGGGGTACCGCAGATAATTGTGAAGACCGAGCATTTGTAGGGCTGTATGGCCAGTGAGACCGCCCAATCCCGGCCCCTCACTACCCGAGTTCCCGGCGCTTCCTACAAACCAGCGCATACCACATTCCTTTCGAAAGGCGTGCAGAAGCGACCCGGCCGCATACCGGACGCCCACGACCTATTGACAAGCTCTCGGTGCCCTGCTACGATGGATATAGCAAATAAGCAAATACCCATCTATTCACTTCAATATAGCAAATATACAACCTCTCACTAAGAATATAGCAAATACTCAAGTGTTTGTCAAGCCTTGTGTTCCGAGGAAAGAACGCATGGATTAATTACGCTGGGCTGCACTCTTCCAGGGCCAGGTAGCTCTTTATGGACCACACAAGACATACGGAAGGTAAGGAACACTACGAAAATGCTGAGGCAGAAGGCCCCAATGCCGACGGCACTGGGAGCGAGGATCCTGCTCCAGAGTGGGCAGTTAGCCAGCAGGGGAAGAAAGGCTCGTCCAGGTGGGGCGGGCGGAGAGAGGGCGCGGGGCGCAAGCCTAAGAAATTAGAAGACCTCTCTATATTCATGCAATTGGGCGTTATGCTAACACCTGAGGAAAAGAGGGCACTTGATGCCCTGAACCTCACGCCCGCTCAGCGTAGGCACCGTCTGTTCTTTAGCCACCCTATGGACGTGGACAGCAGTGGGAAAACTGGAGTGGGTACAGCCATAACTAACAGTGCGTATAGGGCGCAGCCCCTGGAAGCTGTCGTGGCCCCGCACAATGCACCGGAAAGCGCAGTCAGGCGGCAGTACAACGTCCGCATTGCCCTTAGTAGCTTGGAAGAGCGGGACGAAATAATTGCAATCCCGGTAGAACAACGTCGCCTGCGGCTCCTGACAGAGCCGGCAGGAGGCGATATCGAGGACGAGCGCCCCGGCCACTGGCGTCGGGACAAGGGTGATGAGAAAAGCAACTAACGAGGGCCTTATCCCCAGCGAAAACGGCTATTCCCAGGCAACTGAACGCTTCCAATGGGGTGTAGATGAATGTCGCAAGCTAACTCAGGTTTATTAGAGATGGTTAGCGCCAGAATTTCAGACGTCGCCGAGACCCCTTTTTCTTCTTTTCATCTTCTTCCTCTTTCCGTTGTCGTGCGAGGGCCAGTTCTTCGACCATCCTGAGCGTATCTTCTTCCTCTGCCTGCCCGGCACGCTCGTACTCTTCAGGCGTTATATCCAAACCTAGCATTTTCTCCGTGGCTTCCCACAGCGCCAGCGTTGTGTCGTCCTCAGGTTCTTCTTGAGGTGTCCTTGATGCGGAAGTAGGCGAAGACATTCCACTGTACCCCCTATTGCGTGTTATGTAAGTCCATCTCTGTAGCGCGGGCACATTCCTTAATGCCTAACTGTGCTATCTGTACCTTACCCCTCTGTAGCCTAGGGTCCTCTAACGGTGCTGAAATTGGTCTAGCTCCTCGTTTACTATCATAACTGCCGCCATCAGATGGCTCACCCTCCTGAGCATTTCATTCTTGATAACGCGCTGGTCAAAAAACTGCGGGTCGCTTGCGCTGTCAAAACAGAGTACACCGAGACACGCAGGGTATGTGGCTCCAGGCACGGCACCCGATATGGGAGTAATGGGAACCGCTGCAAAGGTCTTGTATGGGAGTAATCCGCGTCCGGGTTCAAATTCTATATAATTCGAATCATCGACTCTGTTGCTCTGGTCGACATGAATTACGTGTATCTCTCTATCTTTGTACGCCTGACCCGCTACTCCACGCTTCCTGTCGGGGGCATCACCGATATAGAAGCGCATTCTGCCTAAACTCTCCTGGGGCATTCCATAGTGGACATAAGGGTTCAGATACTCGTTGTCCTTGTCAGGTGCTAGTAGCACGGCGCGTTGTACGTCTGACCCTAGCGCCTCCACGCTCGCCTTTAGCATGTTGGTGAGCACCTCTGAGAAAAGCTTGTCCCGTGCAGTTGGATCCGCTCTCACAAGGGCGGGCAGCGCCCATATAAGAACTCTATCTACCTTCAGTATCTTGTTGAGTTGCCATGTTTCGTTCCTGCGTCTAGCTACTTCCTTCTCAACTTGCACAAGTCTCCGCTGCAAATCAATTACGCGCTTAACCCCAATAGCCAAGGGCGTGAACAACAATATTAGCACAATAACCGCAAGTAGTATTTGCTCGCCGGTCCACCCGGAAAGCCCCAGAATTGCTGCAATAAAAGCCAACAGCCCCAGTAGAGCAGCGGCTACTATATTAGCTACGAAATTGTCAAGAATGCTGTCCAGGCGCGTTCGGACCCCGGAATCTGTATCGAGTTTGGCACTATCTGCGGACCTGGTGTCATTTCGCATCGTCAATGTCTCCCCTGCTGCGCAGGCACCTATAACCCATTCCAGGGTTGAGAGATTTCGCTAGGAGAAAAGCTCATAGCAAATCAGCTGCACATCCTGCTCCCGAATTGCTTCGAGTGTTGGGCGAGCACCCTCAGTATTGTCGAGGCCTGCATATAATTCCTGTTCTACGGCGAAAGCATCAAGATCGGTGACAAACGCTAATATATCCTCATCCTGCGCATATTTATCAAGGATAGCCTTGAAGTCGGGGTCGCGCTCAAAGGGGCGTAGGGGTACTTCCTGAACCATAGCCATCAGCCGGCCTATGGTACCGTCAAGTCCCTGCTCCTCTGCATAGTCCACTAGAGCGCTCCCTGACTTGGTGTTTATTAGGACTGTATCCGTGCCGGAGTGGGTAACAGATAAACGCGGAGACTCTGGAACTAATCCACGCCCCTCCGACCCGTTAGGGCTGTTCGCACCCTCACCCTCCATACGCATAGACAGCTGTAGGGGTGTTGCGCGCAGGTTGTAAAGGAAGTTGTACAGTCTTAAGTTCAAGCCACTCATAGGCGCTCGTAGTTGGCGAGCGCCTTGCTGCTGTGTTAGCTCTGTAAGCACATCCTTTGTAGCGGTTTCCAGGTAGGACCAAATACGATGTTGCGGCACTATGCGGCTCTCCTCACGGGAGCAATGCAACATCTTGAAAAGGCGTCGCTTATCCGTAATCGGTGGCCCTACAATTCCTCCCCGCTCTACCCTGTAAAAGCGCCAAAAGTGGTGTTCACGTGCCTTGAAAGCAAAGAATACCCCTTGTACCTCCTGACCGCCGCGTCCGCTATGGATGCCCATTGGAATCTCAGCGACCGCGCTTTCACCCAGTTCCTGCAAATACGCGACGAGGGGTAAGCGCATCTCGTCGCCGCTCAACCACTCCTCCTCCTCTGCCTCTATCTCTTCGAGCACCACGCGGTCTGCAGCACGTAGCCGCCGTAATTCCTCCAAACTCTTTTCCGCAACTACCTCACCGAGAATAGAGGCATCGTTGCCAATACTGCGGCCTATGGCCGCAATGCGCGATTGCAGTCTACCTACTAACCCCAGTAACTGCTCAAGTTCATCCTCGGGAAAACAGTTATAGATAAGTAGTTCGGGGTGCGGAGACCCGACCCGGTCTATCCTTCCGGCGCGCTGTATCATGCGCACAGGATTCCAGTGCAAATCATAGTTCAGCAACACACCTGCGTCTTGAAGGTTCTGGCCCTCGGAGAGGACATCCGTCGACACCAGGATATCAAGTTCCTCTTCCTTTTCGCCTCCCACTCTCTGCTGGGCGACTCCACCCAACCCGAGGTTGGCGACGGGTGCAAAGCGTTCTATAAGCACCTTGCGCTGCGAGGGCGAGGTATGTCCGGTAAGCAGCGCCAGTTTAGGCTTTCCTACCTTCCCGTGCCAGTGCTTATCTGCAAGCAAACTATTATAAAGATACTGTGCCGTACGTTCGTAGTAACTGAAGATGAGCACCTTCTTGCCAACGAGCGGTGGTGTAGAGAGTGCCACCTTTACTTGCTCCAGTTTGTCATCGTAAAGCACTCCAGACTCAGTTCCCTGACGGATACGGTCAAGCTTCGACATGAGACCATTGAGGATATTCAGGTCGTCTTCCAAACGGCTCTTTAGAGCCGCAAGGTCGTACTCCTGTGCTTTTGCCAGGGGCAACTCGGCCAGCACTTGCTCCGCCGAGAACGACTCTGCCGATGCATCCCCATCCGCACCATGCTGCTCTCCCAAAAGCCCTGACATTTGCCGGTAGCGTGCACTATCTAAGAGTCTGTTGTGGTTTACCAGTGTTTCGTAGAAGCGCTGCTGAAACTCCGATTGCCAGCGCACGCTGGTCTCAAATGCCGCCACGCTGCTCTCAAGGCGCTTAAGGAACATGGTTTTCAAGAGGCCGATTATTGCGTTGTTGCGGTCTATGGTTGCCTGTTCTCGATTGCCTTTGCGGAATTGTTCGATGTTGTAGGAGACTAGGGTAAGCCGGTCAATATCCTCGGCTATCGAACGGTAAAAACCGGCGTACGTACCATCAAGGTCGTAAGTAATCGCACCCAGTTTGCGCTCCGGGAATACTATATCCCTGCCTGCAATAACTACGCGCTCACCTGCCTCTTGCCGTCGCTTTATGTCCCTGCGGCTGCGGCGCACCATACACTCCTCAAGCAAGTCGAACAGGTCAGTGCTGCCTTTATCCGCACGAGCAAAGAACCCTCGCAGATTGGGCACACCGTAATCCCGGTAGAAATCTTCCTGCCCTCGTGTTATGAGCATCAACTGGTTGTAAAGATCCCAGATCGTATTGTTGATAGGGGTCGCGGTGAGCAAAGCCAGGCGTTTGGTGCGCTTGCCCGTAGAGAGGAGCTTGAACAAACTGCGATATCGAGAGGTGCCAGGATTGCGGAAGTTGTGGCTCTCATCTACTAAAACAAAATCGAAGTTACGGTACGTCCGCCACGGGAAGTCTCCACGCCCCACCTCCTCCATTGAAAGCACAGTGGCCGCTATCTGGTATTCCTGGAGCCGGGGTCCCCACACGGTGTCGCGCAACTGTGCGGGGCAAATAACCAGGCCACGAGGGACGTTGCCCTTGCGCCTTTGTGAGATAAGGTAATGCTCCAGAAGCCCCAGGCCTATGAAGGTTTTGCCTAAGCCTACAGCATCGGCCACGAGCACTCCACTATGGCGCTCCAGTAAGCGTATAGCCTCACGCAAACCCTCCTGTTGGAAGGTAGCAAGGTCAAGGGTACTTCCACCTGAAGCATCCTCCGGCGTCAACCTTTCGCGAAAGTATTCATACAACACTTTGATGAACACCTCGTGCGGCGTCCACTGCCTGTTGCCGAATTTCGATGCCTCTAACACCTCTATTAGTTCCGGCTTGTAATCGGCAGCTTCAGACCATTTTGGCTCGAACCAGTTCTGAAGCAGGTCCTTAGCTACAGCTTGTACGCTGGTAACCAGGTCAAGTTCGGAGTTGCTAGAGAGGCCGGCGGGCGTAAAGTTGGAGGAACCGACGATACCGAAGTGCGAAAAGAGGTAAGCCTTGGCGTGCAGAAATGGTCCGCCGAATAGCCGCACCTGCACACGGTCCCGCCGTAGAAACGCGATTAGCTGCTCTATAAGCTTGGTATGTTCCGGATTATACTGGAGTGTCTCCAGGTCGCCACGCAACTTGTTTCGGTAATATGCGCGGAGGTTCACCAGATCGCCATGTGGTAGTTCTACCTCGGGGGTTCTGCCCAATAGCAGCCGGAATCGCTCCAGATGCTGTAACGCGGGACCTACCAGCCGCCATACATCCGGCTCAAAATATCCACTTGCGAAAGCGGCCTCAGTCTGTTCCAGTTCCGTAATAATGCGGTTGAGGACAGTGCTGAGCCGCACCTGGCTGTTGTCGATATAGTCCGGCACGATAAAAGGCATGGGCTTTTACACTCTCGCTTTGGCTACAGCGCTTAATCATTTCCAAGGTCAGGATCGCCATGCTCTGCACTTGGGTTTGCTTTTTCTGATGATACGTCTATCTCAGTTCGCGCGTATAGCTTTGCAATCAAGTAGTTGAGTCTGGCTTCGAGCCTGCGCAACTCTTCCACATCCTCATCCGGCAGCTCCGCCAGCGAGCGTAACAGCGAACGCTGGTCGCGCAACAGATAGTGTATTTCATCTACGAGTCTGACAATGCGCGCCTGTTCATGAGCGGTTGCCACAGGTACGGGTAGCTCTTTCCAATCATCAGGATAGATATCCAGCTTGCCACGCGGATTGAGGGCCAGTCTGTGCCGCGCCGAGTCCGAGTTCATAACCGCCAAAATGTACTTGATATCATACGCCTGGGAGAGAGTCTCCAACTCCTCCCGGTACACATCAGGCGGGGCCTCAGCACGACCTACTTCACGCTCATACTTAGCTGTCTTCTTTATGGATTTGTTCTGCACGCCGCGCAGAGCGTGCCAGGGCACGAAGATGATTGCCGTGTGGTTAGAGTACAGTTGCTGGTCGTCGTAGGTAACTAGTGGCACACCTTGCGTCATGCGGGAAGCAATCAGGCGCTCTTTTGTGTCGTGCAATTCGGCGAACGTAGGTCGGCTAAAGAGTTTCGGTGCTCGTTGCGTGCCGTACTCAAGGTATCTTATCCTGCTTACGCCCCATCGCAGAATGTCTTTGCCTTCAACATAGGGCTTTGGGTGCGCGCTATCTCTAGTGTCCGAAACAAGATCCTCAGCTTTGAACTGTCCGTGGGCTTTCCTCTCATCGGCATGTATTACCATGCCTTTGCTGATATAACATAGAGCCTGCAGCGTCACGAAGCCTGCAGAAGACTGTTTACCTGTTGAACCACTATCCACGGCGAAGTTACCTGCGTTATTGGGGCGAAAAAGCGCGATTCCTGCGATCCCCTGTGGAGAACTAGGGAGCACCTGCGCATTGCTGCTGAACTCCTCTGCACGTTGCCCCCAGCGCCGAACGCGCAACGGCACATCGCTCGTCGAGGGCACAAGCTTGGTGAAATGCACTATCGTGTTGCGCACGCTGGCTTTGAATAGTGGTATATCGGTACAGAAGTCTATGCGGCGGACGAGGGCATTTCGCACAAAGAACTCCTGTGACTTCCTGGCATACTTTGCTATGTTATAAGCGTCAGGGATTATATAAACCATCTGACCACCCGGCCGCAGCAGCTGGTAGGCACGCTCAAGGAAGGGGATATACAGGTCCCACTTTTCGTACAACGTTTCGTATATCTTGCTCTTCGCGAGTGCGGCTCTCCAGACTTTCCAGGCGGCTATGGCTGCCTGGCGGGCAGTCTCGTCTCCCCTCAGGTGCATGAACTGCGCATCGGCCCTCACGTAGGGCGGGTTGGCCAAGATGATATCGAAGCCCCCCTCGGCAAACACCTCTACAAATTCGACGGCCCAGTCGAAGCCCAGGACTGTTTGGCCGTTGTGGGTCCACAGGGCTATATTACGCTTGATTTCGTCGATTTCCTGCCGCAGTTCGTCTTTCGTCGACCCATGTATATCTATGAATCTGCGTTTGGCATCTCGATACTGTTGTATTTCCGCGTCGCGGAAACTCGATTGCGGAACCGTCTGCGGATTCGGTGCCGTCAGGCTGTCGCCCTCTTCAATCTTGAAATCAAGGTTAGGTAGCGGTGGAGGCTTGACACCGTTGTAGTCCACAATCAAAGATAACCACAGGCGCAGCCGTGCGATATTCACCGCGAACGGGTCTATGTCTACCCCATACAGGTTGTTGCGTATTATAGAGAGTTTGTTACTGTAAGTTGAACCCGCATCGGTCTTGTCGCCCGAAAGCAGGAGCAGCCGCAAATCGAGCAGCTCGTGCATCATCCCTAGCAGGTAGGCTCCGCTGCCGCACGCAGGCTCCGCGACAGAGATGCGGTGGAGGGCCGCAAGGGCCGCTACCTTATCTACCTGGCTCGCGTCCCGCTCATCTACGAGCGAGGTAATGACCTCAGCAGGCTCACCCGGCAGCTCTGATACGAGGTAGGACTTAAGGGCTTCGCGACACATAAACGAAACTACGGGCTTTGGCGTGTAATAGCTGCCCGTCTCATGGCGGTCGGTTACTAACTCCTCAAACACCTTGCCCAGCATCTCAGGGTCAACGGCAACCTGTACGTTGAGAGGCGTGTCTTCTTCCACAGTGAAATCGTAGCTGTTGAAAAACTTGAGGATGCCGCCGTCAGCCCGATGGTCGAATAAGGAGTTGTCCAAGCTGAGCCTACGCTCGTAATCTTGCCCTTTCCCCAGCTCGAAAAGGCCGCCGTTGAGGTAAGGTATCTCCTCCTCGGACCAAGGTTTTGCACGGAGCGGGCTGGCGAGTCGGTCGCTTCCTGCCAGGGCAAGAGTGTCAAAGAAGAGAGGCACGAGCACATCGGCGTAGTAACTGGCATCCTGCTCCTGCGCCAGGTCGAATTGCGTGGTTAGAAACTCCGGGTCGTTGGAGAGCCACCCTTTTTTCTGAACAAAATAGAGGAACATTATCCGGCCCAGCATACGCTGTACAAAACCTTCCAGTTCGCGCACGTGACCAAGGGCGCTCACGGCAGGGTTCGATGCGCGCACGTCCTGAACAAGCTTGCGGTACAGCGTTGCGTATTGCTTATAGAAGTTATCGCTGACTGCCTCTACGTTGAAGCCTTCAACAAGGCGGGTCGTAAGGCCCTGGGGCTGCACTGGATCCAAACCCTCAGGCACTGCTATCCGCTCCAGCACGTTCAGCATGTACCGTGTGGGGCGTACAGTGGAGAGGGTCAATGTATGAATCTTGAACGTAAGTCGGCTCGAAAGGGCAAAAAGGGCAGAACCTGACGAGTTGCTGGTTACACGTGACGGATACACAAGCATTAGCTGCTCATAAATATCTGTACCGGCAGCGTTCCTAGTAGGCTGTGCTACCACCAGCAAGTAGTCGCCCCCGCGGCGCAACATATTTTCAGCGAGTCTCCTAAGGTGCGCGGTAGAGATGTCCCGCAACTCGAACAGCATCATTTCGAAACGCTGGAGTGTTGAAGCAGCCGTATACCTTGCCAGGGTGTACCCTGCGACAATATTATCGGCAATCGCCTCAGGAAACCCAGCTAAGCTCACATCGAATTGCTCACGTACAGTCTGATACCCGAGGGCATTGAACAGGGAGCGTACCCCGTCGGGGGTACGGGCACTCGACACATCCTGGAAACGCAAATGCATACCTGGGGGGAGTGGACCTGGTGGAGTTATACGCGAGCGAACAGCCTCCAGAGCGCTGTATACTTCAACCGCTGTTTGGTAGCGGTCCTCGGGTCTGGGCTGTAAGAGCTTCAGAACTACATCATCTAGCTGTTCCGGTATCTGCCACACTGAGTTAATAGCGCTCGGCTTGGGCGGGAGCTTGAGCTTAGCCTGTTTCAGCATGTGCAAAGCCCCAATTCTGTCCTGTTCTCGCAACGCCTCAGCTTCTTTATAACCTGGTGGTAGACTTCCATTGGTGAGCAGTTGATAAAGTATGACCCCGAGCGAGTACAGGTCTGTTTGCTCGTTCACCGAGGCTGTGTCTTGCAACTGCTCCGGAGAAGCATAAGGCCGAGTGCCGATGAAGTACCCGGCTTCGGTAAGCGTTTCGTTACCATGCTCATGAGCCACAGCCTTGTTGACCTTAATGAGGCCGAAATCCCCGACCCTAATGCGCATTTGGGTCTCGTTCGGACTACCTGGCGCAGCAATTGGGTTCTTCTCGGTGGTGATAAATATGTTCTCCGGCTTCAGGTCGCGATGGGTTAGGCCATTGCTGTGCAAGTAAGCAAGAGCGACCGCGAGCTGGCTCGCAATCTCAAGGGCGGTACTGAGGTCCGATGGGCTATACCGTGCCAGCGTGGGGCCAGCCACATAATCCATGATAAGGTAGATCCGAGAGTCGCTACCCACTTTAGCATCGTGTACAGTCACAAGGTTGCGGTGGTCAAGCATAGCGCCTGCATGTGCTTCTCGTCTAAACCGCTCGATGGTCTCACGGTCTATTTCCCCAGAGAGAACCTTCACAGCTCTCTTCACACCAATACCTTCATTCTGCATAAGGTACACAGTGCCGTACCCGCCTGAGCCAAGGCTGTCAAGATACTTGTAGCCTTCGAGGCTTACCTGTGGTACCGGCTCCGTGTTTGCAGGTGTGCCTGAGTCTGGCTCTTTGTCCATGCTCATGTTTGTCTCCTCAGCTCGGTCAGTATGTGCACGGGTAAGCTGAGCACGACGGCTGTGCTCTGTACCTGCGCAACCGAGTCGCGTCTAGGGGCTATCCCTCTAGGAAGTTAGTTTGTAGAGCAACCATGTCAATGTGTGTACCAATATTTGCTGCCGTTTGCAATAACAGTCTACCGTGTGGTTGTACTCTTCCGGTACACTTTGGCGGTTAGGAAAGGCAGCAAGGAGTATATTGGTTCGTTCAGCTTGCACCTGTCACATGGGGCCTGTTTGCAACCTTAGCGTGTAAGCCCTACCAAGTCGTACAACTTGCCTTTCTCAGGCAACACTACCATGACTCCCTGGTCCCCCATCAGGGCTTCGTATGCGTCCGGCGTTTCAGTATGCACCGGAAACAACACGTCCGGCTGAATGGCTCGTATAAGGTCACGTATCTCCGGCCCGCTCGCGTGTCCACTCGCGTGGCTGTTCATACGAACAAGCTTGAATTGCCTGCGCCATTGCTCCCATACCTGATCTATTATCTCCATTTCCGCATCGTATGGTTCGCTGGCGCTGTAGATGAACACACCTCTGTCGGTCAGGTTGAAATCCAACAGGGAAGACATGTTTGTGTAGCTCAGGTAGACTACAAAGCGCGCCGGAGCTGCAGAGACATCCCGTGCCGTAACGCGTTTCGCTGGGTCGTGCCACACCCTTTCACTCCACGCCTCGTAATCTGTGGTATGAAAATCGCCACTCACCCTGCGAGGAAAGAACACACATAAATCCGGGTCCTTTGTATCGGGCCACCCATTTTCGGACCATTGTTGCGGCGAAACACCAGCTTCCACGGAGGCCAGCTTTTCCAGTAAGAAGAATTGTCTAGGGGAGACAGCTAATTTGCGCCCTACTTTCTTTGCAGCGCGCCAGAAAGTTGCGAGGCGATCCACGTCGAGGGTAGAAAATGAAGCAATAGCCAGTCCCTGCATTTCATTGGCTTCCTGGAGAAACCCCTCTACATCGGATTCGACGTGTGCCTCAGTATGCCTGCTCGTGTCCGAAAAACGTGTTCCCTCGCACAATAGAACAGTACGTTTCCCCTCCTCATCTGCTTGGGCTTTGAGCTTTTGAACAGTCTCAACAAATCGTGAAGTCTCAGCGGCGCGTCTTCCATGTTGGCGTAGGTCCCCAGTGTATGCCAACAGGACGTCAGGGGTCATAATAACAATTGCAGTAGCACCGGGCACAGAGTGGTCCACCCCACAAAAGCACACGCTCGTATGGCCTAGCACATAGGGTCTCTGTAGCTCGCAGCCTACAGCTGTACGCTGCCAGGTTATGCGCTGTGCTTTCTTTAGGCGAGCCTGATTAGTGCGCGGGACGAACCGCTTGCCTGAAAGATAGCTTGCTTCTCCAGCTAACTGCGTCTCCTGTAGGAACTGGAGCAGTGGGAGATTGACTCTGGCGGTATATAAGGGTATGGCTGGGTCGATGTACGGCAAATTACCTGCATGATCGGCATGCACATGTGAAAGGATTACAGCATCGAGCATAGGCGCTCTGTAATCTAAATCGCTCTCGAAGAGCACATCCTCTCGATACACGCCAGGCAAAGCTGGAAGCAAGCCGAGGGATAGCTGGTCGCTTATTCCTGTGAAGCGTCTGGGTTTTAGAAAGCCTGAGTAAAACTCTTTCTCTTCGGAGAAAGATGTGCCAATATCCAGAAGCAACCTGGTGGGCGGTATAGAGGCATCGTGATCGCCGATATAGTGCTGGTCAGGAGTGCTATTGCCACTCTTGGGTTGCTCGCCACGGGGAGTGCTGCTCTTTGCATCGTAACGGTAGCCTTTCGCCTGTTCATTCTCCATACTGAATTGCGCAAGGGGGCGAAAGGGACCTGTGGAAGTCTCCAGAAGAAACTTGTTGCCGCCGATTTCGTTTACACCACCATACAGGGTCAGGTAGGTCGTCATGTGGGGTATTCCCTTCAACGTGGTTGTACATAGGTGCCCACTGGAGCAACGTAGCTAACTGAACACTTATGGCAATCATGATTCAGCGTACAAAGGTAGAGGACCCGCCCCGTGCCAGCCTCTTTGTATATTGGCCTCTTGGACTCGCATTCCTCGCCCCTTTATAACTCCTCTCAACACAAGGCTGGCCGAGACAAGCGCACGACTTCACCTTGCAACAGGTGTACCTGCCTCAATGTATAGAGGCAACGCGTCTGGTCGAGACTAATGGCAGTAACGAACACGCCTGTTCAGCGAGGCACCACACCCAGAGAAAGCCGTAAGACGGCCCCCGAACTCTCGGTGCTTGCATAAACTCCTTGCTGCTCATCAGCATTAGATATTGCCTCTATGCTCTCCTGACAGTGCATAGTAGGTTTACTTAGATTATAACATTGACACTACGTTGATGCTACCACCTGGATACGATCGCATAGTAGGTTCAAAAGTCTGGCATTTGCCTTTCAAGAAAGAGGGAACGCTCCAACTGGAGAGCGTTCCCTCTTTATGCGCGTCTTGTTGTGGGCGCTTCGAACCTGTCAGCGCTTATACTGCGTCCACTCGCCGTCTTTGTAGTGCAATAGCGTACCGTACCACCCCACCGCCCACCCCTCAACGGGCGACACCATATCAAGGTCGTTTAAACCCCCTTGCAATGCCGGGTGGGGCACCGACTGCCACTTCTCACCATCGTAGTGAAGTATGAGATTCCCGCTGTCGTTAGGGTCTCTCGGGTAGTAGCTTCCCACCGCCCACCCGTCCGCCGGTGAGACCAACTCGATAGCCCTAAGGATATAGCCTCCCGTGGACTCGGGCACCGATTCGCCTAACATATTGCCCTGGGGCACCCACTCATCCCCCACCCGGCGCATAAATAGACTATCGGTGTCCCCCGCCCCGGCGGCCCAACCCTCACCCGTCGGCAAGACCGAGAGGCTGTGCAGGATGTGGTCTCTGGCAGGGTTGTCGGGCAGGCCATCGCCCGGCTTGCCCATTACAGGCCGCCACTCCCCATCGCTGTAGCGTAGTACCTCTCTATTACCGACGGCAAAACCTTCATCACCTTCATCAGACGGGAGCATCTGAAGCGCGTAGATGTCAAAGTGCGTGCCGTACCATCCCTCTACCCGCCCCACCTTCTCATTTTCCCAGCGTCCCTCTTGGTAGCGCAGCAGGCCTCGTTCGCCGGCCGCATACCCCGCATAGCCTTCCCCTGTCGAAAGCATGTAGATCGCTCGAAGTTCCTTGCCTGCGGCAGAGTTCTCCGGTAGCGGTTCCTCACGCCACTCCCCAGCACTATACCGCATCACTAGGGGCATGACCTGGTATCCATACCGGCTCTCATCCTGGTAGACGAGCTTGTATCCTGCACCCCAACCCTCCTCGTCCGACACCATGAACAGGTCTTTGAGGTACAAGTCTGGCAGGAAGTCCGTCTGCGACCACTGGCCGTCCTTGTGGCGCAGAACGACGGTACCCTCGGCGCGGGGATCCAGGTTCGTCTCGCCCGAAGACGAGCTGCCGATGGCGAAGCCCGCGGTGGGAGAAAGCATGAAGACCGCATCGAGTGTGGTCGTAAGCTCAAGGGCAGCCTGTGCCGTGGCGGTCATCTGGGGAGCCAGGGTGGACACGAAGCTCTCCGCCTCGTCTACCTGCCACTCACCACCCACAAAGCTGAGATTGTACAGAGCCAGGTGCTCTTCCCAGTCGGTCGCTTCGCTCTTTCGTAGTTGTACCCGCACCTGCACCGTGGCAAAGGCATCATCCTCTTCGAGCACCTCTATGTTTATGTCGCGGTACGGTACAGACAGGGTGCGAGATATGTACGCGAGGACTGCTGCTTCAAGCCGGGTGGACTGACCCTCTCCCCCGGCAGACTCTGTAGCCTGGCCTGCTGCCTGCATACTGGGCGCTACACTGACTTGAGGCTCCGGGGGCTGCGGCTGAGGGTTGGGGCCACCGCACCCAACAGCCACAAAAGAAACCAGGATAACTAAGACCAAAGCTACAAAGTATCGAAACGTCTGCTTACCCATCTTCTCCCTCTCCTTTCCTCTCTACTCACACACTACCCATCTCTAATAGCTCTTGTACACGCGCGCAGTCGCCAGGCTCTAAAGCCTGCACGACCGCCTACACGTCCGGCACCGCGTTACGTATTACACCAACACAGCACCGAAGCTCTTACAGTAGTTCCATAGTTCAACAGGTGAATTGTCTTGGAACGAACTTCCACATAAGTATCGTAGAACTACTGTAGAACACATCCTACAGTAAGCTGCTAAGGATTGTCAACAGTTTTTCTACATTTTTCTTAGAAATCTCTGCTACGCTGGCGTAACTGCCCCCGGTGTCGAACATAACCGACACTGCATGGAGAGTGTGACGTTGAGTAGAGCAGAAAGCCTTAAGCCTGAAGAGGCTGGCGAGAGGGAAGAGGCGGGTGGCCGCCGGGTAGGAGAGCGAGTGGCTCAGCTCCGCGGAGCCATGAAAATCAGCCAGCGTAACCTGGACCGGCGCGCAGGTCTCTCCCACGGATACACATCGAAGCTGGAAGCCGGGCAGGTGCCCAATCCTGGGCTACTGCAGCTGCAACGAATTGCAGAGGCACTATCCATGCCGGTTGCGGAGTTACTTGCTGATGAAGACGATGCCGTCGCCAAACGTGTGTCTGAAGTGCAGCAAGTAACTGCACGGGCGGAAGGATCTGCTACATCGAGGGCCGACCTGGAAGCGCTTCAGGCCGGTATTCGAGCTATCTGGCGTAGCGACCCACAACGTGTAGCCGCCCTGTCGGTACTGGTCCGGGACATGGAGAAGCAGGTAGATGTAGAAAGGAGAGATAAGAGTTAAGCGGGTGACCTTGTGCCGCCCGCGCCAGCACCTTCGCTATAGTTGCGGTGAAGTGGACAGCGTAAGAAGAGCCTCTGGCTCACTCAGCTCAGGCACCAGATGCTACTTTCCTTGAACTGGCGTCACCAGCTCGGGATGCACGCTGTAACGCTTAGACTGGCGACTATAGGTGAAGATTCCACTGTGCTGCTGCATAAGCTCCTCAAGGTCGGCCAACATCGAAACATCAGCATCCTCTGGCAGCTTTCTTCTGTTCCGGAGCGCTCCGTATAGCTCAAAGGCGGTCATACCAACATAGGGCTGTGTATGGTCCTCGCGCTGCGACTTCAGAATCTCGAATGCCGCCTGCAGACGATCCTGCATGTGGATACCAACCCCTGTAAACGAAGCCCGAGTCACGGGCTGAGCTAACGGCTTGTATGAAGTGCCCGTCGACACTGCCGTATCCAAATATGCCCCGGTTACAAAGCCCATACCTTTCACTATGGAGTGCAACCCTAGCGGCAAAGGTTCTGCAGCCTGCTCCGAGTTTGTGGGTGTTGTAGTTACGGGTTGAGCCTGCGGTGTATTTGGCGTTGAAGGAGAGTCCAGCTTGGCAGGTTGAGGCGCTTGATGGGTTGGGACATTAGGAGTCGCCTGGTTCGGATAAGGCGCTTGCGCCGGGGTAGGTGAGTGGCCGGCAGCGCCTTCAGGCGCAGTCGCGGGAAGACTGCGCAGATGAGTTCTCATGTCAAGTAGTTGGTTTGCCAGCTCCTGAGCCTCTGAGGCTTCAGGTACATTAATCCTCTCCAGGAGCCTGTACATCACGTCTACGGCCCAATAAGCCTCTTCCACTGTCCAAGGGGAGTGTCCGGCATTGACATGACTCATGCGGGTTCGCACATCCCACGCTAGCGTGATTAGGCTGCGCGGCACAAAGACTTTTTCAGCCCCGAACAACTGCACAGCCTGCTTGTTCATTACTGTAAAGAGGGCTTCCGCGTCAAGTAGGTTGAAGCGCTCCGCTTCAGGACCAACGTGCTCCTTGGCCTCTTTGCCCACGTTGCCGTTCAGGTGTCGCGCTACCCCCTTCTGCCACCAGCTCTTGCCATACTCTCCTTGTAGACGTGGAAGAAGCCAACGTAAAAGCGCAGGCACCAGCACGCGGTTCATGCAGTAGTACACAGTTCCTACAAGCTGTCCTTCCAAAGGCCCATACATAATCAGCATCTCTACAGGTGTACGTGGGGTTCTCTCCAAGTATATCAAATGCCTGTTGACTCAGCCTACTACAGTAATAGGCACGCCTGTAGCATAGCTAAGGTATCGAAAGCAAACCAGGATGCGCTTCAGGACAGCGTCCAGGCATTTGCCCGGGTTATGCTCAGCGGGAGTAGCCGCGTTGTGGTATTGGTCTGGGATATGGAAAAGCAAGTGCATACCAAGGCTATGAAGAAGGCTCACGGGTGAGGGTGCATTTAGGTAGCCGGGCGGCTACCTAAGATACTGAAATACCCGAGCTACGGGGTATTCATCGGATAACTGGGCTACCTACGCGCTCTTCCCCTGTTTTCCACAATATATTGTGGATGTGCAAAACCCTACCGCTACATGTTGGGCAACGGCCCTATTCCTGGTGTATAATATTGTACCCCCTTCGGACTTAGGTCGGCGAGGCGTTAAGGGCAATGCGGTTGGGTCAAGCGCGAAGCTGACACGCGAGAGGCGCACAGTAAAGGAGCCTGATATGCACAAGATTACGGTATTCCCACTGGGTAACGGCGACACGTTGCGGATAGACATGAACAACGGCCAAAAGCTTCTTTTTGACTTTGCAAATATGCAAAACCCTGACGATAGTAGCGACTTGCGTATCGACTTGCCTACCGCATTGCGCGACGATTTGAGGGGGGCGGGTCGAAATTACTACGACGTAGTAGCATTCACACACTTCGACGACGACCATATCCGAGGTGCAACCGAGTTCTTCCATCTGGAGCACAACTCAAAGTTCCACGGGAAGGGGCGGGTAGAGATTGGCGAGCTATGGGTGCCTGCTGCAGCCATAGTTGAAGAGGACATCGACAATGAAGAGGCTCGCATATTGCAGGCTGAAGCGCAGTATCGCTTGCTTCGGAACGAACGTGTCAAGGTGTTCTCTCGACCCGAGAAGCTCGAAGCCTGGCTGAAGAAGCGTGGCAGCGAACTCACCGGCCGCAACCTGGTTATAGAGGCAGGCCGACTTGTACCGGGCTTCGACAAGTATGCGCAAGGTGTCGAGTTCTTTGTCCACTCCCCCTTTGCCGAAGCGTGCGATGGGGATACGGTGGACCGTAACGAAGGCTCCCTCGTGTTCCAGGCTGTCTTTCGCTGGGGCGGGATCGACACACGGGTGATGCTGAGTGCTGACACGCCGTGGGACAACCTGGCCGCAATGGTGCGGGTGACGGAAGCCCACAGCAGCCGGCATGGTGGTGTGGATCGGCTCGGTTGGGAAGTGTTCAAGTTGCCGCACCACTGCTCATACCTGTCGTTGAGCAGCGAAAAAGGCAAAGACAAGACCGAGCCAGTACCTGAGGTAAAGCGGCTCTTTGAGCTTCACGGAGCGCGTGGCGGTATTATCGTGGCTACCAGCGACCCCATTCCGACTAATGATACAACCCAGCCACCGCACAGGCAGGCGGCCCAGTATTATAGGGACCTTATGGCCGCGAAGGGTGGCGATTTCATTGTGACGATGGAACACCCCACGAAGACTCGACCTGAACCGCTCGTTATCATCATCGACACCGCCGGTGCCACACCAGACAAGAGGATTTCGAGGGGTACCGCATCTGTTACAACTCACACAGCACCTCGTGCCGGACGGGGTCCGGTACGTTAGCAATTGCAATTTCCATGGTTGACAGCTATCTACAGGCGAAGGGTCAGCTAATCCAGGCTGATGAGCTGGCTATATCGAAGGCGCAAGAACTTGCCCGGGTGCTGCGCCTTGAAGGCGTGCCTTTCGTGCAACTCGTCGAATGCAGGCGCATCGATGCAACGCGAGCCGCTGAGGTCGTCGTGTTTGACACCGAGGTACAACTGGGGCAGCATCTTGTAAACGACATCAGAAAGCACGAGCGTATAGCCACAGTCTTCTGGGAGGATGACCGCGACGTGCCGGAGACGCTGGCGCTGCGTACCGATTTCCCCCTGGTGCCGCATCTCAATCTGAGGGAAGAGGAGTTTCCTCGTAGCCTGTGCCTGTTCGACAGACCTTACAGCGAGCTAAAGCTAAGCTGGACAGTTATGGGCTACGTTGAGCGGGTGCGCGAATGGTTAGCCCTCACTGCGAGGGGTGAATTGCACGCAGACGACCAGCCCCTTGAACCCTTTCTTTTGGGGACTCCACATTACCTGCTACTACCGTTTGATCTGTTCGAAGTGACAGAGCAGGAGCGAGAGCAGGAAGACCCCAGCCGTCTCTACGTTTATTCCTGTGCTCCCACCCAGCAAGTGTACTGGCATGCGTACGTTGCCCAATGGCAGCCCAGCACACGAGAGCCGTCAGATGGCCTGCAGTATGTGGCAACTTCGTTCCTGGGCGCATCCCAGCCTCACGGCCTGATACGGAATCGGCCACGCACACTTCGGGAGTTGCACGATTTTCTGCTCACCGCCGACATCAACCTGCTCAGCGAGGTGGGGGCGCGCCTTCAGGCCTGGAAGAAAGACAAGGCCTTGCTCACGGCGCGGCTTATCATTATCGTGGCGCTTCCTAAGACCCGACATCTCGGGGGTGAGCAGGAAAGTGTCGAGACGTGGGCATTCGCCAGTGCAGCGACGGTAGGGGAAGTGGGTGAGGAATTAGGCCTATGGGTGTTGCACGAAGGTTCCCCCGGCACTCTCCTAGGGGGTGACCCTTCGAAAAACGGTGGTACAGTCGAACTACGTATGCTGAACCCAGTTTACACTTTCGACCGGGCCAAAGCAGCTCAGCTCAATGGCCTCCCCGCACCCGTGGACACAAAGATTGCCGCCATTGGGCTAGGTGCGCTTGGCTCTCAGCTGTTCGTCAACCTGCTGCGGGTGGGTTACGGGCAATGGATGCTGCTGGACCGAGACCTGCTCCTTCCACACAACCTTGGGCGAAACGCAATGTTTGGCAATGCAGTAGGCTACGCCAAGGTAGAGGCGCTATCATTGTATGCTAACACTACGGTTGATGGTGCGCCGATGGCAGGTATGTTAGTGGTCGACGTAATGGACCCGGGTGAGTCGGCCGAAGTCGTTGTCGAGGTACTTTCGACGGCCGCGGTTATCCTCGACATGGCGGCATCGGTCCCTGTGGCACGCTACCTGGCCCGTGATGTACAGTCCCGGGCACGGCGCGTATCTCTCTTCTTGAATCCTACCGGCACCGACCTTGTACTACTTGCCGAAGATTCAGAGCGGGAACTACCACTCGATGCGCTGGAGATGCAGTATTACCGCGCGTTGATCCACGATGAGCGCCTATCGAGGCATATGCGTGGGGCCGTAGCAGAGGAAGGTGAACAAGAGGAGAGAGTAGAGTCGGCGGTCCGTTACGGTCTTGCATGCAGGGATGTGAGCGCTGTTATCCCGCAGGACCTTGTCGCCTTGCATGCCGCAATTGGCGCTCGGGGCCTGCGAGCCGCCCTTGCTGGCCAGGGGGCCGTGGCCACTGTCTGGCGGGTACAGGGCGATGAATTAGAAGTTGAGCGCGTGGTGGTACCACTAAGCGCATTTTACGAAGAGCAGGTTGGAGACTGGCTCGTATGTGCCGACAGTGCCTTGTTCGATAAGGTAGGAATGCTCCGTGATGAAAAACTGCCCAACGAAACAGGCGGGGTGCTCGTTGGCACATTCGATACCCAACGCCGCATCATTTACGTTGTCGATGCGCTGCGCTCCCCCGACGACAGCGTTGAGCGCCCAACTGTGTACATCCGCGGCTGGCAGGGTTTAACTGCACAACTTCAGCGAATAAAGAGCCAGACTGGTGGAGCATTAAGGTACGTTGGAGAATGGCATTCACACCCTGCCGGGCACACTGCACGGGACAGCGATGACGATAGAGCGGCACGAACTATACTCGCCCAAGAGATGGCCTTTGAGGGGTTGCCTACGCTGCAGATGATTGTCGGCGACAACAACGATAGGGCGTGGTACATAGCGCAACTCTAAGCCCCACCGGGCAGAGGCAGCAGTTGTATTGCAACGTGGTATGCTGTCTCTCCTCGGCCTATTGTACTATCTGGTATAGTCCGCCGTCGGCGCGCTCATTCAACTATGGGGTGCTACGACGTTTGGTCTGACACCACACATAAAATGTGCGGTAGACCTCGGCTGCATAGTGCTCAGCGAATGTCTTGAGGCGCTCCTTTAGGAGCGGAATTGCGAGCGCGAAAAATGGCAAAGCCACAACGCCCAGGAAGAGTTGTAGCTCGTCGTATCCCCAGAAGCGATCACCTGGTAGGCCTAAGTAAGGCGCTGACACGTTCCGTGCAAGCAGCAAGCAAATCGTTATTTGCTTCAACGCGATAGCAGCGCTCACTGCCACTCCCATCCACCCCACCACTATCAGGCCACGGTAGAGGCCATACGTGCCTATAAAGAGCTGTGCCCGCTGCCCCAGCTTTTCTGCCATAACGAGTGTATAGCAAAGCTGATATATCTCCTGACGCTGGGCAACTTGGATCTTCTCGTTCGCATCAGGTGGGGCATACGGAATTCCGAACGCCTCCTCTGCACACTGCTGCACCTGTTTCTTGAACTCCGCACTAAAGGTGGTGTTATCAGGATGCACGAATTGTTGAGAGAAGTAGCCGCCCCACTTTTCGATGTACCGCCTACTGAGCTTATGTCCCACGGCCTGAACGATTTGACCGAAGAAGTAACCTACAACTATCAACACCAGAGACTCTCCCAAGCTGTTCAACTCTAGCGGCCACGTCAGCGCCAGGAATCCCGTGGAAAACCAATAGAGCAAGCCGAGGGCTAGAGCACCTGGAATTATGTAACCCAGTAGGTCGTAGATGTCGAATTTATCCTGCACAACCTTAAGCTACCTCTCTGCCCGACCGGAGATTGAGCTTCTATTTAGCTCATCCACTTTGAGTTCAGGCCTGGCGTGCTGCATCTGCCGTGCCGCCCTCAGGTAAGCGATTAGGGCTGTATGCACCTCGTCGAGTGCGCCCCTCTCGCTGAGTGCGAAGGCATCAACACTGGAGTTAACGGTCTTCGGCATGGTTGGCACTCTCTTCTATCATCCGGGTTTGTCCACACTCTATCTCTACACCGTGGCCCCATGTCCCCTATTTTTTCCTGAGTGCGGCCTCGCTGAGGGCGGTGACCACGTGCCCCACTTCGTCGCCAGATAACTTGCGATACGAGCGAAGCTGAGTAAGCCTATTGTCCAGGTCGCCGGATGCCCACACATGCAACTTGTCCTCTGTGGTGGCGAAGTCGGTGGGCTGGAATTCGGCAAAGACCAGCACTGCCTCTACCCAGCCTACATCAATCCCCTTCTGGGCAAGCAGCTCCTTCAGGCGGGCAGCATTACGGGAAGCCTGTATATCAAGGTGTAGCTCTTGGGCGACCTCTTTTCGCTGCCATCGGCGTTCGCGCGCTGCCTGGTGCATGCGCGTGCTCTCACGATAGGTCTTTACCTCGACCGCCCACACTCCACCCGGTCCGACTAGGATAAGGTCCACATCGTCCTTGCGCTCGGGCCACATCCAGTTGCGGTAAATGGTCCACTCTCCGTCAAGGTTCGCCAGCGCCCGCTCGGCAACAGCGTCCTCTCCCGCTCTCCCTTTGCGATAGTTCTCAAACTCTCGATATGAGCGCCTTACCTCGCGACGTGCGGAGCGGGCAGCAAACACTAGCAGCACGGCCGCCACAAGCAGCACAGGGATGGTAAGGGTGCCACGCGACCACTCCTGAATGGCTTGGTAGGCGAGCATGAGTCCACAACCGGCGGCGAAGCCGAGATACAAACCTATCTCAGCGACGCTCCACCACTCCATGCGCTGCAGGTACGTACTCCCGGTAACCACGCGGGGGCCAGCGCTGAGCGTGTTATTGTTCGATCTGGGGAGGGAGAGTTTGTACCCAAGGATAGTGCGCGCAGCCTCACGGACCCGAGTATTGATGCGCGGGGCCATACATGCTGCCCATGCCATGTCACGCATTGTCAGCGTGCCCGCGTCCAGCAATTCACCGATTGGTCCATAGTGCCCATTGAAGGGCCAGATAACCTGTCGCGCATCTTCCAGCGACATGGATAGTGGAACTGGCTGTTCAGCACTGGTGGGTGTGACGCTTGATGTAGATGCCATATGCGAAGGTAGGAGGCTCCTTGATAAATGGTCCGATGAGGTGAGGTTGAGAGACTATGCGAAGTATAAAACTGTCAGTGTAATTATACAGTTGATAGTCCGACATGTGCATTTACTGTGAACTCTTGTGGATGGCTGAAGGTATTTGCGCCACAGGGGTTTAGGGTTGCGTTACGGTTGCATGCTTTGTGAGTCTAGAGAAGCTCGCGTCGATGGTCCGCTCGGCTTCCAATGGCAGACGGTGCTACTGTCCTCGCCCGACTTGCATAAGACCTGACTATTTGCTATAATCGAGTTCCATGAGTTCTTTCGTCGGAACACATGGATGGGTCCAGCCGTTGCAGGCGCGGGCGGCAGCACCTGCATTGAGCAGCGAGTAGCAGATGATGAGCGTATAGAGACGAGAGAAGAGTGAGGGAGATGTGAGATGAGCGCACACACGAGCCACGCCAGGATAAAAGGGAAGCATGGGGGAGCGCGCCGGGGAGCCGGGCGAAAGCCCAACACTCACCCCAGTAGGTGGAAGCACTGCCAAATAGGTATCGCGATGCTGCCAGGAGAGCTTGATTACGTAAAGTCGAGCCTCACGCCCGCACAACGCAGATACCGGCTGCTGTACTCTACTTCGTCCGGGAATACGAGCAAGCACAACGATGGGGAACACACGGAGCCGTCGAGCGTGGTGGACACGGGCGACGTTATCAAAGATGGTCCTCGCGAAGCCCTCAAGTTCACCAGTCTGCGCATAGCCTGCCTGGGCGAGGCTGAGAAGGACGCGATCCTGGAGCTGAGCATGCACCAGCGCCGCATGAGGCTGCTAAGCATGCCCCCTGGTGGTGATGTGCTCGATGTGCGGCCGGGCCGCTGGGCTAAGGCTTAGGGGCGCGCCTGGGCTTTGGCTATACTTTCCCCTATACGAAGAGGAGCGGCGGTGTAGGGAAATTGGAGCAAGAGCGAGCGGGGAGTCGCATTGGCTTGGCTTGTCAGGTGCATGCACAGCCCCATATCCTTTCTCGCTCCTGCACTATTTTGTTCTACTATTTGGTACTTCCATGAAGCGGGCAGATTACTATGGAGATAACGGAGCCAGAGAATACGCTCTCCGGGTTTAGCAACGACGAGTGGACGGAACTGCTGCGACAATTAGGCAATAGCTGCGCCCTTTGCGGGAGTGATGAGGCGATAGTGCCTTCGCGGGTAGTACCCCGAAAGCTCGGCGGGCAGGCTACGATCGACAATATACAACCCTTATGCAGCCGCTGTGTAGCGGCCAAACGCGAGCACGTCGCAGACTATCGGCCTTTCGTATCGAGCACGACGGCGCAGGCGATCAGTACCCAAAGCGGGCGGGTGAGCGCAAGGCGCACCGCGGGAATCGTGGGTACAAAGCACAGAGGGCGGGTGCCGAAGATGCTTACTCAAAGGCACCTGTTAGCAATAGAGCACGTACATTTGCATGTGAAGCGCGGGCGTATCGAAGACCCCATTCTCGAAAATGATGTGGAGTTGCTCCTCATCGAGGAGATAAAGCGGCTGCGGGCGCTCATCGTCGAGAATCTGCCTTTCGCCCGGATGGAGAGCCAGGCCTGGCGGGTGCGCTATGCCGACTTGACTGCCATTGAGTCTAGGCGTCGTATGTCCACCCCCCTCGATTCGCTCTTCGATGGCGAGGAAGGGCGTAGCGGACGCGGAAGATCCACTGATGGCCTCAGGTCGAGCGCACGAATAGGTAGGTGTAGGAGTGGGCTAGTAGGGAGTAAGAAGTACGAGATGACTCTTGAAGATCAGGAGAGCACCTATCGAGCGGCGGTACGCAAGGCGGCCCAACACAGCCAACGTGTAATAAGTAAAGGGGACGAACGTGGCAGCTTCACGGCGGACGAGTGGCTGAGCCTATGTGAGCAGTACAGCAACAGGTGCGTTCTCTGTAGCTACGAGCGCCCCCTGACGCCCGACCACGTTGTGCCCCTGGCGAAAGGCGGCCCGAACACAATAGATAATATCCAGCCCACCTGCAGGCCCTGCAATATGGCGAAATACAAGAGTGCCGTTGATTACCGGGTGTATGAGCTACCTCGCTCGCGAGGCGGACCTTCAGCCGTGGGTACTTACACGCCGGCTCCAAAGCCGATTTGGCGCGAGCACCTCTTGGAAGTCGAGCAGTACCTACAGGAAGCACACAACCCTAATTTGAGCAGGAGCGAACGAGCGCGCAGTGAGCGCAGGTGGCGGTATATACCGTTCAGCCGTGAGGAGCTGGTACCTGCTCTAGTCTGGGAAATCCGACGTTTGCGCAAGCTGGTACTGGAGAACGAGGCGCTGGTCCAGGTGGAAAGTGTGGCCTGGTGGTCGAGGGGTAGCCTGCCCTCCGCACTTGAGGCATACTACAAAGCGCTGGAAAGCGGGTTAGGGGAAGACGAAGCTCAAGTAGTGCAGGCGGCCCAAGCGCTACAGGAGTAGGCGTTCGGGTTGGCACTAGGGAGGGCCTGGAGTGTGAAGCTCTGGACAATACAATCTATGTCCGCGTGGGAGCAGGTCCAGAAGGTGGAGACTTGAGGGCGTCGCCTGAGCATGTAAACTAGGACTCTCGGAGTGCTTACGTGTGGATAGCCCGACAGCTTGCCTTGCGTGCGGGGCCATCCCCACTAGGCGTGCAATATCCGATGTGGGCATTGTACCAGTGGCTTGATAGCGCGCACAAGTGCCCTGACTACGCGCTTCCGGGCATCTCGAAAAAGGCAGCGCAGGGGTGCAAGTGGAGTTTGAGGTAGACGCCAAACGCGTGCTCCTTTCCGATTTCGACCTGTGGCACTACGTGATCAACTACTGGTACATCCATAGGCGTGAAGCGGAAGACACGGCCTTCGAGCACCTGTTGAAGGCGCGAGGACTAGACTATTACACCATGAAGCCTCTACCCGATCCAGCTTACCACCGACGCATCGAGGAGAGCGGGGAACGGATATTCGACATCGAATGGCAGAGCGACTTTGTCCGCCCTGAAGGTCTGAGTGGAGCCTCAATACAGGCCACCCTATGGGAACTGCCTTTGGAGTGTGCGCAGTGTCATGGGTTTTTCAGCCCGATAGTGACGAGACTGTCGGGTGCAATTATCAGATGATTGTTACCGACCTATTGTAATAGTAGGTCACAAGAGGGGCTGTATGGCGAAAGCAGCGCCATACAGCCCCTCTTGTCTACGGGCACACCAGATGATGTCGGCTAAACGTCTGGGACACTAGTTACCAGCACCTATAAATTGGAACAAATGGGCTGAAATCGTATATAATAACCGTACTAAAGGCTTCGTGCTCGTCGTTGGAGCGGGAGGGATTAGTGTCAAGGTTACGAAATCTGGACCGAAGTGTCGTGCGAGCTATAAATCAGTTTCGCGCTCAAGAAGTAGATTTAGATCCGGACCAAGTACGACGGGCGCGTACCAGCCGGGATTTTCTCTTTGAGCAATTGGAAACCTTGGCGCGAACCAACGATAATCGTTTCCCGGTAATGCAAGGTAGCGCCTTCCACTTTGGCTCCTTCGCCAGGGGCACTAAAATCAGGCCGCTTGATGATATCGACGCGATGGTGCCCCTAAAGAGCTTCAACTGGCGTTCGAGCTTAGCTCCACACTCTACGTATAGCTATATAGTACGCGTAACTGACTCACGGTCGCCACTTCTAATCTACGCTGATGATGAAGGATACGTAAACTCCACGCGAGTGCTTTACGGTGTGCGTGATGCCCTTGGGACAGTCGCCCAGTACCGCCGGGCAGATATCCATAAGCGGCAGCATGCCGTGACTCTGAAGTTACGCTCGTACGACTGGAATTTCGATGTAGTGCCCGCAATCCCAGTCTACTCCTGGGGGCAACTCTCATATTACTTCATACCAGACGGGGCGGGCGCATGGATTCGAACCAATCCACATATTGATCAAAAGAACATTAGGCAGCTTGATACCCACCACCTCCGTAACCTACGTCCCGCAATAAGGCTCATCAAATATTGGAACGAACGCACCTTCAAGCCCGTGTTGCCGTCGTTCTACTTGGAGACTCTAGTGCTAAAAACCTTGAGTTGGAGTCCATTTAACAGCCTACCCAGCAGTGAAGTTGGTGTAGGTCGCTTCTTTAGAGATTGCCCCCGGCATCTCCTGGCCCCATGCGCTGACCCCAAGGAGCTGGGGCAGCGCTTGGATGCTGGAGTGAGTGCCGACGAGAAGCGCAGCGTGGCAGACGCTATGGTGCGGATGTACCAGCATTACGAATTGGCAGTGAAGGCAAGAAGGGGCGGAGATTACGAAACAGTTCTTGATGCGTGGCAGGCAATTTTCGGGCCTGCTTTTGCCAACTACAGGTAGCGACTGCACAGTAGAGGGGTCCATGATGCCGAAAACCATTATCCAGGGCTTTGATGCTCTACTTGGTAACCTTACTCCTAGTGCATCCGAATCTGAGGCGGCAAAGAGTCACCGAGCCTCTATCAAGAGCTGTCTGGAGAGCAATTTCGACCTGCGGCGCTTTTTCCGAATGGGATCCTTCGGGAACGGTACGAGCATTTCGGGTTACAGCGATGTGGACTACTTCGCCAGCATACCTACCGATAAGTTAAAGCAAGACTCCGCCAAGAGTCTCGAACAACTCCGCGCTGCCCTTCGGGAAACCTTCCCAAACTCAGGGGTTAGAATAAATTGTCCCGCTGTGAAAGTACCATTTGGTACCGACGCAAAGGAAACTACCGAGGTTGTGCCCGCTGACTTCCTTTGGGCTACAGGGGATAACCATTTGGTGTACGATATTCCCGATTGCTCAGGTAGCTGGATGCGCTCAAGTCCTGATGCCCACAATGCCTATGTACGGAACATTGACGGTAGGCTCGGCAACAAGCTGAAGTCTCTCATCCGCTTCGTGAAAGCCTGGAAATATTACCTGGACGTTCCGATATCTTCGTTTTACCTGGAGATGAAGATAGCTCAATGGGGATGGAGCCAGAACACGATTATTTACACCATAGACCTGCAGGATATATTTAATCAGCTGAACCAAGTTGGATTAGCCCCGCTATGGGACCCTGTTGGCATCTCGGGCTACATCGCTGGTTGTTCTACTGATGCAAAACTCGAAGACGCATTATCGAAACTTGCCACAGCCATTCGGAGAATAGAGAATGCTCGGGAAGCTGAGAAGAGCGGCAATATAGAGGACACTTACTACTGGTGGAACAAAGTGTATGGCGGTAGGTTCCCGGAGTACACCGGATGAATACGATACCACAAGAACAAAACGAACCGCGACAACTCGACCTTCTTGCGGCCCAGCGCGAACTCTACCGAGAAGCCAAAGCGTATCAGGCTTGGCAGATATTTTTGAGTGTCCCAGGTGTCATACTGTTTTCCGTATTGGTTGCCTTTTCCCCACAGTTACAAGCATTTGCTGCCTTGTATGGAGTCGTTGTCGCGGTATCTCAACTTATCTTCTTCACTCCTCGGCAAAAGGCATTGCAAGAACAAGCCGCCAAAGTGCAGGAACAGCTCGACTGCAAGCTGCTCGACTTACCCTGGCGACAGTATAAAGTAGGGAATTACCCTGACCCGGAGACGATTGTCGAATATGCACAAAAACATCGGCGTGACCACCCAGATATGGACGATGTGAGGGATTGGTATCCTATTGGGGTCGGCCAGATCGCTCAACCTCTAGCTACGATTATCTGCCAGCGATCTAACCTCCGGTGGGATGCTCGGCTGCGTCTTCGCTATGCTAATTGGATGCTTGTTGTATTATTTGGTCTTTGCTTGGTAGTGCTGCTATTGGGCCTCATAGGAGGTCTCACTATTGAGAAATTTGTCCTCGCAATGGTAGTTCCTCTCCTCCCTGCCTTGCTATTGGCGATACGGCAGTACAAAGAGTACAGCGAGTCTGCAGCTAAAGTCGAGCGGCTCAAAGACCAAGTAGATTCGCTATGGCAGCTTGCAAGGGATGGGAACCTTCCTGATAACGAAATAAAAGCGAGGTGCCGAGAGCTACAAGATGGTCTTTATGAACACAGGCACAGCAGCCCCTTAGTCTTTGAGTGGGTGTACAAGCGTCTCAAGCAAGAGCAGGAGGACCAAATGAGGGCTGGTGCCGACGCCTTAATTGGTCAAGTTCTTCAGGGACCCTAGTTTCCTATGTACAGGTTTGTCTATTCATCAAGATCCCACCAGCCTCTATTCTGAGGTTTTGAAATCACTTCAGAATAGTAAAGAATAGCTTTTTCTACACTTACGCAAACCCACTAAATTAAAATACATAGCCCCTCAAAGAAAGAAAATACAAAGTGGAAATATAGCTAGATTAACTATTGACAAGACGATACTGCTATGCTAATATTACCGCATCCTCGGATAGACTATAGCCGGTAGTGCTATGCTACCGACTTATTATTTGACTGGCGAATCTGTTTGGTGGTACAAACTAAATACTTACCTTCCACTCAAGGTCGTGGGATGTGCAGTCGCTATACTGTGCATCACCTGCTATTGACCTGGATCGCATCTGTCTGTCGTTGCCCCCTACCTATTTGACTGGTGCATCTGCTATTTGGCAAAGGTGTTACGTTTCTGTCGACCGAGCAAACCCGGCAATACGGCTCTCGTTAGCACGTCTTGGGTCTCACCAGGTACTTGAGCCATTTTACGGATTATTCTGCTACTGAGGTCCAGAATGATGACAATTGCACCAGGGAGCACGTATGAATAGGTGCAGTATAACCCTTATAAATAACTCGTCGATCTCTGCTCATGTGATACGCGGACTACCTAGTTTCAGTTAATGGGTAGTCCGCGCTTTTTGTGTTGCTACTTGTTCGGCTTTCAACGACACTTCTAGGCTCCAATAATCACAGGAGAGTCCGGATGGAGATTGTACTTTACGCCGACAGTGTGATTCAGGTGACCACAACTCGCCTGATCTCCAGAGGCAGCGCTTATCCGACATTAGATATCCATCGGGTTACAGTATCAAGCCTATGGGATCTTCAAAGCCTGTCTCTGTTCTTGCGGCACGTATTGGCTTTCGCACTTCCCTTATTTGCAGTTGCCGTCGGTGCGCTCCTCCTGGTAGACGCTATACACTGGTTGCCTCCATTCTTCCCCGTAGCGCTCTTCATTGCTGTGCTAATTTGCTTGGCCTTTATGCAGGTTCGAAGCGGTGAGCGCTCAGCATCTCCCGTAACTTACATGTTGGAGATAGCAGGTGACCGGGGAACAGTGCTTGTTCTCTCTTCAACAGACAAAGCATACATCAACATGCTTGCTGATACTGTGCAACTCGCAGCGAGAAAGTGCACAACAGCGAACGCGTTTGAGCTTCAGTTACAAGCCAAGCATGAGCGCGCCGTGACCGAGTCACTGCTGGACGATTCCCTGTCCCCTTGCCATCCCAGCGCTGAGCCTAATCTCCGCGTATTTTTCGCGAACAAGCAGCCGATCTCTTAAGAGGCGACCCACAGTAGCTTCAGGGAATCGATCCCGCCCCATATTTCTGTGGGAGATTGCACGCGCTGACGATTTAGCAACAGCACTTCGGGCCGAAGGGCTGCGGGGCTTTTGCTAGGAAATGACCCGGTGAACCGGAAAGGAGGGTGTGAGTGCTCCCATCTTAAATGAGGTCTTGACTGTAGGATACGCGAACTAGACAGCCGCAAGCAGTGTATCCGTGTAGCTGTGTAACCCATATTCATCTTACCGAATCTGATTTTGTTGTCAATTCCACAACCAGGAAGTGAGACGAGGAGATTACCGTGAAAACCCGTAATTACACCGTGCTTGACAACCCCGGCATTCACTATGGGCGTTTTGTTGGCAGTCTCCTTATTGCTTTGTCTTTGGGCAAGCACTTCCTGTCTGCGCTCATCGGATGGCTCCTCCGCATTACGTCTATCGTCTTTACGACGAAGAGCGCACGACGAAGGGTCAGTATCTTCTTCTCCTCTCTCATCGTGGCTTCAATGCTGTTGGAGCCTTTCAGCTACAGCGCCGGGAGCGCGAGCGCCGCGGCTCCCGGCGCAACCGATAGTCTCGGGCATGTCGCACCGAGTGCCAACAGCACTGTACCTCCGCTCCCCCGGCTTCCTGAGGCTCCGGTGACCATGATCCCTTTAGGCGATGCCCACTTGCCCTTCCTGGCTATTGATCTAGATGTCAGCCCGAAGTACGTAACGCAAGGCGATATCTTTACGGCAACCGTCACTCTTAGAAATGAAGCGCGCGACCCCGCCGATAATGTTGTGCTGACGCTTTCCCAACCGGCTGGTATTGAGCGTATTGAGCGCCCCCAGAAGGGCACCCAAGCCTCCGCTCCTACTAGCAATCAGGGTGGTTGGACCTGGCAGTTGTCCAGGCTGAACCCTAATTCGAACACCACAGTTACTGCGGTCATGCGTTTGACGAGGCCCCAGCCGGGCGATGCAGTCGTTTTAGAAGCTACCGCCAGCGCCGACCGCCTGTCCGCTCCTGCTGTGCGTATGGGTGGTGCTCTGGTTATCCAGAAAGGCGCGGGTCCATCGACTGCCAGGTACAACCCCAGTTCTCCCGCCTCGCTTCGCAGCGCGGACGGCCGTGTTGAAGTACGGGTGCCTGGTAACGCCTTCAAGCAGTCACTCATCCTGGAGCACGAATGGCAAATAGACAATGGGCAACGTGGTCCCGTGCGGCAAGCCGGGCGTAAGCAGATCTTTCCCGCCTTCGAGTTAAATGCAAAAGATGCCCAGGGAAATAACATCCACAAGTTTTCAGCGCCACTTACTATTTCTTTGAGCTACACTCCGCAGCAATTGCAGGCCGTTGGCATACTGGAGGAAGACCTAACAGTCTTCTGGTTTGATGAGAGCGCGCCACAGGGTGGCCGGTGGACACGTATTCCGAGCAGCGTGGATAGTTCCAGGCATACGGTCACCGCCTCTGTCAACCATTTCTCGCTCTTTGCGCTTAGCGACGACTCCTCCCCCTCCACCGCCTTCATCCCTTCCCTGCAGGGCTGGCAGGTAGGTCTCTACTCCGGCGACGTCACGTACCAATACGATATAGAGGTACCGACGGGTCCGGCAGGCGTTAAACCCAGCCTGGGTCTTAGCTACAACAGCACTGCCACAGATACTCGTATTGACACAAGGTGGCGTCCACAGTCTCAATCCAGCTGGGTAGGCAAGGGTTGGAGCCTAGATACGGGGTACGTGGCCCTCAACAGGCTATCTGGCGATCCAGAGGCCGGACGATATTACTCGCTGGTCTTCGATGGCAAGTCGTATGACCTAGTACGCGGGGCACCTCGTGTGCAGAATCCAAACCTGGCGAAGCCCAACGAGTGGGAATGGCACCCCACGGACGAGAGTTTTATTCGAGCGCGCGCCGAGACCACCGGCACGTTGACCACGCGGGGTAGTGGGGATAGTACCGCGCAGAGATATTTGTGGAAGGTGTGGAACCCAGATGGTACGCTGTTCGTGTTTGAGGAGGACGCATGGCAAGGCTTTTCGAGTTGCGGTGTTCCTGATGAAAGTTTCATCGAGGCTTACAAGTGGCACCTTACCCTGGTTGAAGACACTCATGGCAATCAAATCGAGTACAAATACGCCCGCAACACGCCCGAAGAGTATAGATCCTGTGGCCAGAGTGGGCTTAGATTGTACCCAGATTTTGAGGTAGTGCCGAGTGAGATACTCTGGGGCAAGAACAAGAATGTGGCTCTAACCGACGCCAACCACAAACATCGCTTCAGAGTAGTGTTCGGCTCCAGCTCGCGAGGTACTGTAGATGATGAGTGGGACCACGCCGAGAACCAGATAGGGCCGGCTCCCCACCAGACATTGCGGTTGGACACGATCACGGTGCAGAGCAAGCCATCTACTACAGAGGATACCTGGGAGCGTGTGAGGCAATATAACCTCGCGTACGAAACCAATACGTCGTCCATGCTGCTATCAGACTCGACGACCAGAGATGCCAACGGTGTGTTGCAGGGCGACCCTACTCTGACCAAACTGACTCTCAAGTCCATACAGCGCCTCGACAAGAATGCAAACAGCCCACTGCCGCCCACGCCGATGCCCGCCGTGACTTTCGGATATATGACAGGTACTAACGCGGGCAACGGCACCTATGTTGCTGGAGCATGGAACAGGCTAACTACAGTCGACAACGGGCAGGGCGGCAAGATTACGTTCACCTACGAAAATATCGGCACGGACCTGGCGAACCCGAACAGTCCGGACTACGCACCCCTCGCGGCCCCCAAATTCGCTCACAATCGGCGAGTCAAGACCAAAGTGGTAGAGGATGGTAGGGGCAACAGCTACACATGGTCGTACGATTACAGATACCCTGCGTACAATTCGCTGGGCACGTCGGACCAGTGGGGGACCGAGGTGGGTCCCAACGTAAAGCCGAACTCCGCCTCTGTCTAC
>JALZHG010000012.1:64849-69954 GCA_030914045.1 Chloroflexota bacterium
TCCCACCACCTAGTGGAGGAGGATGAGAACAATGAAATACAGCCAGTGCCTCTGACGCACGAGATGGTTCACCAGCCATACACCGAGTTCCGAGGCCACGGCTACGTTGTGGAGACGCTGCCTACAACTACGCTGGTAAACAACGTCTCCACACTTAACCAGGTAGAGCATTGGTTCTACCAGGGTGACGTGTCCCACTGCACTATTCCATCGAGCCTAGATGGCGACCCGGATGGCATACTGGGCAACCAGTGCTTCAAGGATTTACGCGACCAGGAGCTGCGCAGAGGCAGGGAATACAAGACAATTGTTCGTGCCGGAGGCAAAACCAACCCGGCCCTGTCAGAAACCCAACACGCTTTTTCCGTAAATTTCATCACGTATACGGTCGCGTACCATGACGACACGCTCAAGGGGCTATGGCGTGCCTTCACTTTCGAGAACGAGACAAAGTACATCGCATGGGAAGGCAGCAATAGCACATCCGTCAGCAAGCGCACCATTTACGACTACGACACGACTACGGGCAACTTGCTATCGGCCTCTGAGTACGACGCTTCCAATGCTCTTTATCGCAAGACTGAGCACAGCTACAAGACCTTGATTGATGCCAATAACTACATCCTGGACCGCAAGCGCAAAAACGCTATATCGAATGGTTCAGGCACTCTGCTGGCGCAGACCATCTACGGCTGGGACGGGTCCACCGGGGGACCAGAAGCCCTCACTAAAGGCGAGCTAACCCTGGTGCGCAAATACTACACCTTGCCACTGGCTGCCCCAAATAACAGCACCGCGAACAGCACCGACACCAAGTATGCCTACGATGCCTTCGGAAATCAGACTGGTGTCACTACCTACCTGGATGGGGGAGTTACTACTTATACATATAGCAACAATGTTCTCTCCGTCACCTATGGAATGCCAGGCAACTGCACTACTCCGTGTGCCACTGCGCGTACCACCACTACCGAGTACGACACAATCTACAATGCACTGCCCAAAAAGATAACGCCCCCCGTAGCAGCCCTCGCGGAACAGGCAGATTACGACTTCCGCATGGGTCTGATGACCACCATTACCAATGCCAATGGGCAGGTCACAAACGCTACCTACGATACTTTTGGCCGCATACTCACCATTAGGAAGCCAAACGATACGACTAACCTACCAACGACGAGCATCGAATATACCAACTACGTCAGCCCAACCGTTCCTTTCTCTTACAAAGTGTTCAGACGTGAAGTAACGGGCAATACTGCCGCACGCTCTATTATCAAGTTCTACGATGGCCTGGGCAGAGAAATCCAGACCAAGAGCGAAAGCAAGGACAATGAAGAGAACATCGTTGTAGACAAGCAGTATGATGCTATGGGCCTTGTAGCCAGGGAGTGGATGCCGCGCTACGTGACCAACACTGTGGGTGACTCTGCGGCCTTTTATGGCTTTGTGGCGACGAATAGTTCCGTGGTGTCTACAACCACGAAATATGACGCGCTGAACAGGACCATAAAGGTGACGCCCCCGGATGCTAACTCCTCCACCGTGGAGTACAGCCTTGGGACTAACACCCGCACGAGTGCGACGCAACAGCAGGTTGTCACTGTTGACGCAAGGGGTAACAAAAAGGCCCATCTTAGCGACGTCTTTGGTAGACTTTCCCAGGTCAAAGAGTTCAACTCCGATGCTAGCCCTTACTCCTACACGAACTACGACTACAGTGTGCTCGACCTGCTGACCAACGTCACCGATGGCAACAGTAAGGTCACGTCCGTGACGTACGATTCCCTTGGCCGCAAGACCAGCATACAGGACCCGACTATGGGCACCTGGTCGTACCTGTACCACCCCAATGGCCAACTGAAAAAGCAGACGGACGCCAAGTCGCAGTGGATAGAGTTCGACTATGATAGTATGGACCGGCTGCTACGCAAGCGCTACTCGGACACCACAAAGATAGAGTACACCTACGACCAGGCGCGCACCGGCTATTTCAACGTGGGTCAGCGCACCACCATGGCAAGGCATGCAACGACCGCGGCGGGCGGTGGCGCGGTTAGCTCCGCTAATTTCAATTTCGACGAGCGTGGGAGACAGAAGTTTGTGGAGTACAACATCCCTACGCTATCCGCTACAGCCCGCAGTTTTACCTGGAGTTACGACAGTGCCGACCGGGTCACATCGATGGTCTATCCTTCCACTGAGACGGTCGCATACACTTACGACGCGGCTTGGAGGCAGACGAGCGTATGCGGCCAAGGCCACGGCCAGCAGTGCTACGCCACCAACGCCTCGTACACTGCCCTAGACCAGCCTAAGATCCTTACCTACGGCAACAGTCTGGTTCAGACTAACAGCTACGAATCCCTTACGCAGCGCATGCAATCTATGCAAGTAGGTAGCGGAGGCAGCGTGTTCAGCCGCTCCTACACTTATGACGTGGTAGGCAACGTTGGGCAGATCGTGGGTAGCGGCAGCACACAAACGTTCACCTACGATCACCTGGACCGCCTGAAAGACTGGTCGTCCACGGGCGCTATCGCCGCTACGGAGCACTATGAGTACGACCTGATAGGCAATCTGACCAAGAAGGGCACTACCGGCTCTGAAGTAATCTACGGATATAACTCCGCTGCGACCACGAATGGCGGCCCTTACGCCCTACTTACGCTCAACAGCGGGACGGCTTTCCAGTACGACGCCAACGGCAATCTGACAAGCTCTCCTGCTACTCCGTTCGGGGACCCCACGCGCACGTTCAACTGGAACGTAGAGAACATGCCGTCCAGCATCGTGTCGGGTAGTGTGAATGAAAGCTACACTTACGACGCGGACGGAGAGCGCGCCAGCCGGACCGCCACGCAAAACGGGCAGACTACTACGACCTTCTACTTCGGCGGCCTGTACGAAGAGGACGTGCAGAATGGCACCAATAGCGTGCAACGCGCCCTTTATACCCTCAATGGAGAGGTGGTAGCGCAAAGGCAAGTGGGCCTGGACCCTGTTACCCCAAAGAGCGCGTTGCTAGTAGTAGGTAACGCAGGTAGTCTCACTACTGGTGAGACTACCATTAAGAACAGGTTGCTCACCCAGGGATTCGTGGTGAGCATAAGAGACGACGATAGCCTTGACAAGCGCCACGCACAGGGCAAGAGTGTCGTGCTCGTTTCATCGAGCGTGACCCCTGCCAGTGTTGATACCAGGCTCACCTACATGGAAGTGCCGGTGCTTGCGTGGGACGCCCAGCTATTCGATGAGTTGGGTATCTCCCCGGCAGGTATGACCGACGTAGGCTTTGCTGCCAGCCAGACGCAGGTGAGCATCTCCAACGCCTCGCATGCTATGGCCGCAGGGCTGTCGGGCACCGTGACGGTGAGCAGCAGCGCAGGCAACATGGCCTGGGGCAAAGTGAACGCTAATGCCCAAAAGGTGGCTACCCTCACGAGCGACAGCACCAAGGCGGTTATCTTCGGCTATGAGAAGGGTGCCGCCATGCACGGACTGGTGGCGCGTGCCAGGCGCGTGGGCTTCTTTATGTCAGACAACACGGCGTCTACTCTCACGGCTAATGGTCTGGCGCTGTTCGATGCGGCAGTCAACTGGGCTATCGGCACTCCCACTGCCACGACCACTGCTTGCGACGTTACCTGGGCCAGCGCGGCTAATGTAACTGTGTCAGGCAACACGATCAAGAAGACGGGTGGCTCGGACGTTCAATGGGACGGAGTAGCAACTTCCAACGGTAGCTTCTCCTCCGGCGACATGTACGCCCAGGCTGTAGCGGACCGCAACGACGATACCTATGTGAAGTTCGGGCTGGACACAAACACTTCTCCTGGCCAGTACAGTATCGACTTCGCTATATACCTGGCAGGTGGGCAGCTGAAGGTGTCGGAGAATAGCAACGAAACGGCCTCGTTGGGCACCTACTTGGCAGGGGACGTGTTCAAGGTGGCGGTCGAGAGTGGAGTGGTAAAATACTATAAGAATGGTACTCTCTTCCGTACCAGCGCTGTGGCTCCCACTTACCCCTTGTACTTCAACGCCGCAATCGCAGACCCTGATATGCGCGTCGTGGATGCTCGCTTCTGCACCGCGGCAGGCGCGGGTCCAACCGCCAGCATATCAACTACCAACAAGACCGCTATGTTCGTGACGGGCAGTCTCACCCTCAATGCCGGCGAGACGGCAATCAAGAACAGGCTCCAGACTCTGGGATACATCGTGAACGTGAGGCACTATGACTATCTCGTGAAGGAAGATATCAACGGTAAGAGCCTGGTACTCATATCGTCCAGCGTGGTACCCGAGGCGGTAGATGACAGATTCATCTTTGCCGAGGTGCCAGTAGTGCTCTGGGAAGCGAACCTCCTGGACAACATGGCTATGACCTCCTCCACGGCGGGTGAGTTCGGCTTTGCTGCCAGCCAGACGCAGGTGAGCATCTCCAACGCCTCGCATGCTATGGCCGCAGGGCTGTCGGGCACCGTGACGGTGAGCAGCAGCGCAGGCAACATGGCCTGGGGCAAGGTAAATGGAAACGCGGCCAAGGTGGCTACCCTCACGAGCGACAGCACCAAGGCAGTTATCTTCGGCTATGAGAAGGGTGCCGCCATGTTCAACGTGCTCGCGAGAGCACGTAGGGTGGGCTTCTACTTCTCCGATACTACGGCCTCCGCGCTCACGACCGACGGGTGGACCTTGTTCGATGCTGCGGTGAACTGGGCAGTTGGGGCTATGGGTGCTCCTCCTCCGGATACTATTGCATCTGATGGAGTTACCTGGGCCAATGCCGTAAATGTTACCGCCTCCAACAACACCGTGACCAAGAGTGGCGGGGTAGACTTTGCGTGGGATGGAGTAGCTACTTCCAACGTCAGCATCTCGTCAGGCAATGTATACGCCCAGGCAGTGGTGGACCGCAGCGACGACACGTACGTAAAGTTTGGCCTCGATACAGGCACCGCACCCGGTGAGACCACGATAGACTTCGCCATCTATCTGGCAGGTGGGCAGCTGAAGGTGTCGGAGAATAGCAATGTAACGGCCTCGCTGGGCACGTATGTGGCCGGCGACGTGCTCAAAGTGGCGGTGGAGAGTGGGGT
>JALZHG010000323.1 GCA_030914045.1 Chloroflexota bacterium
AGGGGGATGAGGGTCGCCCAGCTCGTCCTCGTGCGCGCCGAGGAGGTGGCCTTCGCCGAGGTCGAGTCCCTGGAGGCCGGAACCGACGGACGGGGGGAGGAGGGCTTCGGCTCCTCGGGGTCATGAAGGATTCCGAACACCGGTAACAGACGGGTCGGCGAAACGGTAGATGGCTCTGATGTGGATACGCCCGTGCTTGTCGCGACCTACTTCGATGCGGCGGACCAGGAGCTGGACGAGCTTGCGGCGTTTCTCGAGCGCCTTTTCGCTGTCGCCCTCGACCTCATCTAGGCGCGTAGCCAGACGCTCCAACCACACGGCGGTGTCCCGGGCCAGCTGCGCGTGCTCTTGTTGGCGGGCTATCTCGTCCTCTACGCTTCGCAGCAGCAACTCAAGAGCGTCCATCTCAGAGCACAACGCAGCTAGGTGCGCGTCGAGTTCGGCTTCGCTGATAAGATCACGCGCGTAGAGCCGTAACCACCTCTCACGCTCGACGCGCTTGTCGGCAAGGCGCTTCACCAGGTCAACGCGGCGGTCTCGAGTCTCCGCTGGTATATCTGATTGCATCTGTTCGCGGGCGTGGCGCAACGCCTCGCCAGGGTTACTCAGGAAACGGCGTACGTCGTCCCAGATCGTCGCCTCAAGCCATTCGGCGGGGACTCCCGGCGCGTGTCCACGGTTGGCGCGGACTCCGCGCGAAGTGTGATCGTCGCGGCACCGGTAGTACACGTAGCGCTTGCCGTACGCCGTCTTCGTTCTGCCCGTGCAACCGCTGCCGCAGACCGCGCACTTCACAAGCCCGCGCAGAAGGTAAAAACGGTGCGGGCGTCCCCCAGAGTAGCATTGATTTTCCCATAACTGTTCGATGGCGCGGCGTCTTACCTCGGCAGAGACTACCGCGGGTACTTCCTGTTCGACGACCTCGCCCGTCGCAAGGCGCACCTCGGAGATACCTTCATAGGTGCGGCGATGCACAAGGTCGTGCAGTACAGCCTCGCGCCAGCCGGTTGCTTTGGGCTTCTTGGACGGTCCGGTACTATAGCGCAAGCCCGGCGCGGGCACTCCCAGAGTGTTCAGGCGTTTAGCTTCGGCGTAGAGAGTGCTACCCGAGGCGAGGCGCTCGAATATCTGCTGTACTATCGCTGCTTCTTCGGGCAAGATGACAAGCATGCCGGCTTCGTCTACGGTATAGCCGTAGGGCAGTGCGCCCGTCCGCTTCCCCGCTCGGAGCGCGCGGTAGACACCGTCGCGCGTGCGCTGGCGTATGCTCTCGCGCTCAAACTCCGCAAACGAGCCGAGCATCTGAAACATTAGCCGTCCGGCGGGCGTGGCCGTCTCGTAATGCTCAGTAGCGGAGCGAAGCGCCACGCCCGTCCGCTCCAGCCGGTCGGCGGCGTCCAGGATCGCGAGCTGCGTACGCGCCAGTCGGTCGAGCCTGTACACCAGGACGCTCTCGAAGTTGTCTCGCTTCGCGTCTTCCAGCAGGCGGGCGCCCGCGGGCCGCTCGTGCAGCGGTATCGTCCCGCTCACGCCATCGTCGCCGTACACGTCGAATACCTCGAAGCCCCGTGCGGCGGCGTAGCGTTGCAGCTCCGCTCTCTGCGTCTGGATCGTGCCTGCCTCACGCTGCTCCTCGGAGCTCACGCGGAGGTAAAGCGCTACCTTCTCGGCCCCCGGAGTGGAGCCGTTGCCGTTGGCACCGGGCATTGTTAGTCCCCGACGAGTTCTTGGGGCTCTACCTCGAGCGCTTGGGCTAGCTTTCGGATGGTGCGCCTTTGAGCCGGGTGGTTCTGCTCTTCAAGTGTGGAGATAGTGGCGGGACTGACGCCCGCCTTCTCGGCTAGTTCTGTCCGAGATAGGAACCGCTCATCTCTGAGCTGCCGCAGTTTCTTGCCGATTCTCTCCATAACCGCGCTTCGCTGCGGCATTGTATCCATTGCTAAACCCTTTCGGCATCTTCTGACTACAACTAGTAGGATTATACTATTACTGAAAAAGACTGTCAAAAAATATTATAGATTGAAAAAGATTGTATTAGAATGTGCTTAGAGAGGAAAGCAAAAGCCCGGAGCGCCGTCCAAAGCTATCTCCGGGCCTGAGACCAAAGGAGGCTGAAGCTCCAATGGCCCGCAACCCCATTATACGGGAGCCCCACCCAGAGGTTCCCACCGACCAGGAGAGTCGCGAGGAGCGCAGGAACTGCTTCTACTGCCTTTCAGGGTGGGTGTTCCTCGGCTCCCTAGACCATGATGGCGAAGAAGTTATTGATGCTATCCGCTGCCGACGCTGCGGTGGCACAGGCCGGATATAGGGTTAATTGAGGCCCGGTCATAATTCATCAAGCAGCTCTGAGGAACGGTTTGAGCCCACGATTGACCCCCGACTTTCGCTCATGACGATGGAGCAGAGCCAACTGGTAGACAAATACCGCCCCAAGAGCGAAACGCGCAGTGTTGACCCTGCCCTTCGTAGGAACCTGCTCGTGTACATCGAAGATGCTCTTGAAGTGCTCGTTGAAGTTCTCGTTGGCCAAGCTGCGCAGCTTGTGAAAGATGCGCCTCACCTCCACCCCACAGTCGGTGTGCGGGTAAGCGCCACGTTTGGAGGTGACCAAAAACCGCTCTGTTTGCTCGCACTTCTCGCGTACGTTTTCGGCGTCGTAATGGGTGTCTCCCAGCACAAAGCGCGCCTCATCAGGCAGCTCTTCGATGAGGCGCACAGCTATCTGGTTGTCTGCCACCTCGGCCGGAGTGAGCCTAGCCGAGAGCGGGATCCATATCCCGGCCACGGTGATTGCCAGGTGCAGCTTCCACCCATACCAGCCCGACTTGGTCCAAGCTGCCTCGGTGTCTATGGAAGTATGCGGCACTCTGCCAGCTTCTTTGTCTTTCTTGTGCCACACTCCGCCTTTGGCTCTAAGAGGTGTGCTGTCCAAAGCTACCGCTCTTCCCGTCCTCTCCCATGGTCGCAGCAGCCCCACCAGATGACCTCCCAGGCAGCAGATCTGCTCGGGAAGCGTTGCGGGCAAGGCTTTGAGCCTCCTCTGGAAGGTGCGCCGGCAGGGGAAGCGTCCCTCCTCACGAAGGAGTTCGCGCACCATCCTCATCTCGGAGGTGGGTTCGTCGAGGACCGCCAAGAGCTCTCCCACCCTATGCAGCCTTCTGACGATCATGATCACCAAAGCCTTAAGGAAGAGCTTCTCCGAGTAAAAGATGGGTCGTCCACGGCGGCGCGGTTGTGGTGGAGGGCTCGGGATGCGCTCGATAAGACGAATCAGTTGGACAAGGACGCTGTCCTGAGTGATCATAGTCGGAGGCGCCTCCGAGAGTAGTAGCGTGCTTGGACACACGCCATCCTCGGAGGCTTCTTACTTCAGCGCAACTCCTGATGAGGTTTTCTATTTATGACCGACCCTCGTTTAATTATGTCCAGAGAAGCCTTAGGACCCTCAAGCAGGCGACCGAGCAGGGCATGAAGACCTCTC
>JALZHG010000130.1 GCA_030914045.1 Chloroflexota bacterium
GCGCTCGCTGAGCCAGTAGAAGGCCACAACGAAGATGGTGATAAATGCGAAGAAGATTTCAGCAATGAGCACCGCTGTTTCGGCGGCTGCGGCTACCTTCTCTTCTTCCGGTACAACCACCGAAGGATCGCCCTCGGGGCGTCCGATCTGGTTCCCTATCGCCTGTAGCGCGTCCGCGAACAATAGACCTTGCTGCCGGATAACACCGCTGTCCCATTTTGTGACTTCGGTTTCCATCTGGTCAGCCGTCTGCGTTAGTGAGTTACCGAGAGCCCCTACTTGCTGAAGGATGACGGGCAGAGTCAGCCAGCCAATCAGCGCGATAACGAGGAAGAGACCCGAGTAGACGATGAGTATGCCCGCGCTCCTGTTGAATGGCCCGCGCCGCAGCAAATTCACCACCGGCTCTATCGCGGTCGCCAGAAGTATGGCTATGAACAACAGCAGCAAAATGTGCAGCATGCTGTACATGGCCCAGGCTACAAACAGCGTCAGCAGCACGCTGGCCGTCGCAAGCGCCACCGAAGGAATCTTCATGCGGTTGACTTCGACGCCGACGTGGAGCGGCCGCACCTCGGCACCTACCGGCTGGTCTGTATCCGTCCTGTTCTCGTCCTCGTCCTCGCTGGAGAGAGCCTGGACCACGCTGTTGTGCTCTTTGGCTGCTTCGTCAGCCTTGTTGCCGTCGCTCATCTTGTGCACTGTCCTCTCTTGACGCTTCCTTCTGGGGCAAGGGTTCGCCCGACGCAAATATCCGATTGCGGCCCGCCCGCTTGGCCTGGTAAAGTGCGGCGTCGGCCTTGGCTATCAGCATCTCCGGGTTGCGAGCGTCCTCCGGGAAGGAGGCGAGTCCGATTGATACGGTAGGCACGGGCACCATCAGCGGCAGGTTGGTCGTCGCGAGCACCTCCGTCTTGTCACCGATCTGGCTTGGGCTGGCAATCGTCTGGCCCGTTTGGGTAACAACCACGGTTGAGTTTTGCAACGACCTCAGTATCCGCTCGGCCATGACCCTGGCCTGGACCTTGTTCGTTTCAGGTAATATAACGGCAAATTCGTCGCCTCCGTAACGGCAAGGCACGTCAGGTTGTCGAGAAGAATTGCGAATGGCGGAACCCACCGCCTGGATGACCGCATCGCCTACCGGGTGCCCGTAGGTGTCATTTAGCGGCTTCAGCCCATCCATGTCGATCATTGCCACCGTCATCGGCTCTGCGTAGCGCACGGCCCTGCGCAGTTCTTCGTTCAGACGCTGACGGAAATAGTCTTTGTTGTACAGTTGGGTGAGCGGGTCGCGTATGGCCCGTTTCTCCAGGTCGCGCACCGAAGCGTGGTAGTAATTCTCAAGCGAGCTAAGGGCCATCTCATCGAGCAGCCGGTCAAAGTACTGCACAAAGTCGACTGAGATGGGTGTTTCATGCACCGCCGTCTCCACCCGCAGCACGTCCCAGGCTATCTGGCGGAGCATAATCCACTCGAGCAGCACCTCGTGCAGCTCGTAGTCCTGAGTGTGACGCTGCTTGCCCTGTGAGGCAGCCGCCGTCTGCGCCCACGCGAATGGCCCGCCCAACGGCCTGGTGCCGCGCGCCCTGCGCGTCTGGGGATCAGGTAGCGAGGAGCTGTCGGCCCCGGAGATGACAAAAAGGGGCAGGGTTTCGTGCTCCGGCGCTTCCTGGCTTTCGATGGCCTGGGCCAGGTTGGCTAGGATCGCCTTCATGCCGTCAACGATCTCCGCAGTAAGCATGTGCTTCTGCACTTCGGTGCGCTGGCTCTGCCGCAGCCCTTCCACCCAGCGGCGGGTAATCTCGTCGATATTCTCCGTTAGGATATCTGCTATCTCTTTAAACATGAGCATCCGCGAGCCGTCTAGTGCGCCTCAGATGCTACTAAAACGCAAGGTGCATGCCAACAGTTTCATTTGCGCACGCCGAAGGCCGATTTCGCCCTGCTCGCGCCCTTACCACCGCGCCCGCGAGGGTTATAATGCCGTAGCGCAAACGCCTGTCCACTCACCCGCCGCTCCGATTAGCACCCGAAGTCATAGCCGGTGCAGCAGGATGGGTGGCCTTCGGGGGCAGGCTTTCTCACACACATACAGGAGACGAGAAATTGAACCTTAGAGGAAGAGACGGTGCAGCCGTCTCGGGCACGCTCATGTTGGTGCTGTCAGCCGTCGCCTTCGGCTTCATGCCGATTTTTGCCAAGTTAGCGTACGCGGAGGGCATCAACCTGAACACCCTGCTGGGGATCAGGTTCGCGCTGGCGGCGACGAGCCTCTGGGCGATATGGGCCGCGACACGCGCTGGCACCTGGTCGCATAAAGCGGAGAGGGCATGGCCGATAGTAGTTTTGCCCCTGGTGGCGCTGGGCGCGCTCGGCTACGTCGGGCAGTCGTTCTCTTATTTCACCGCGCTGAGCGAGATTTCCGCGTCCGCCACGGGCCTGCTCCTCTACATCTATCCCATCCTGGTGACGGTGCTAGCCTTCTTGTTCTACAGGGAGCGGCTCACCCTCCGCAAGCTCTTTTCGTTGGCCCTGGCAAGCCTGGGCGCGCTGCTGGTGCTGGGTATATTTTCCACTCTCGCGGGGGCGGGCGGACCGGGCCTCGGCACCTTGCGCCCCAGCGGGGTGGCCTGGGCGCTGACGGCGGCTGGGGTGTACTCGCTGTACATCATCGCGGGCACCCGCTTCACGCGCGATGTGAGTCCCCTATTCGCCAGCGCGGTGATAATTAGCTCGGCGGCGCTCGTGTACCTCGGCTGGGGGGCGCTAGCCGGCTCGCTCCGGTTCGATTTCGGACTGATGGGCTGGGTATGGACACTCGCCATAGCCCTGGTGTCAACCTCCCTAGCCATCACCACGTTCTTCGTCGGCCTGGCTGAGACCGGGCCTTCCCGCGCGGCCATCATCAGCACCCTGGAGCCTGCCGTCACCGTCATGACGGCGGCCCTGGTGCTGGGCGAGAGTATAACGGTCGAGCAGTTGCTAGGTGGAGCGTTCATCCTGGTGTCGGTGCTTGCCCTACAGTACCGGGTCAGGCCCGCGCCACTGCCTGAATGAACATTAGGGAATTCTTGAACAAACTATTGACAAAGCTTCTAGAGTGTGCTAGTATAAGTCCGCAGGCGGCGGAGCCGTGGTGCTCGCCCTCCACAAATATCGCGGCTCCGCCTCCCCGCCTCTCTTACAAACAACATCTGTTAGTCTCAGTCCTGTGAAGTCGATTCGGCACGAAATTTGCCTTAGAGGATGCCCTCTAAAGCTCGCTTCCTCGACAATGAAAAGGTCCATGGCATGCTGCTCGGAAATATTCGATCTGGGGCAATTGGTGGTACTAAGGTAGTAATCGCGGGCGCGGGGCTGGCTGGCCTCTCCGCCGCCAGGTACCTAACCGAACATGGCTTCCAGGTTATTATTCTTGAGAAGCGCGAAATAGCGGGCGGCAAGGTCTCTTCCTGGCAGGATGCCGACGGCGATTGGCTCGAGTCCGGTCTGCACGTCTTCTTTGGCGCTTACCGCAACCTGCTCGGCTTCCTTCGAGACGCGGGCCTGGACGACGCGCTGGCCTGGATGCCGCACGCACTCACCTTCTCTATGCCCGGCGGCACGCTCTCGCCTCTCGCGTTCCCAGCACGCCTCCCGGCACCGTTTCACGGCCTCACCGCCATCGCTCGCAACCGGGGCGTGCTCACCCATCCCGACAAGCTGCGCACCGGCCTGGGTCTGCTCTGGCCCATCCTGGGCAACCAGGCTTACATAGACCGGCAAGACGGCCTGACTTACGAGCAATGGCACTTGCGACATGGCCTCAGCCGCCGCTCCCTGGAAGACTTCTTCGATACCATGTCCCTGGCCCTCAACTTCAGCAAAAGCAACGAAGTGTCGGCCAAGCTGTTGCTCACTGTACTAAGTCACTTTGGCAAGGACACCGGGGCCTCCCGCGTAGCTTTCCTTAAAGGACCGCCCGAAGTCAGATTGTTCCGTCCCCTGCTGGCTCAACTACGGGAGAGGGGGGTGGAAGTCCGCTTAAACGCAAAGGTGCGGCGAGTGCGGTTCGATGCGAGTGAAGGTGTGGTGGAAGGTTTCGAGCTAGAGGATGGCTCCACCGTCACGGGCGATCTATACGTTTCCGCCATGCCCGCGCACAACCTCTGGAAGGCCCTGCCGCCCGAAATGCGCGACGTGCCTTCGCTGGCGGGTCTGCGGCACCTGCACGGCGTGCCCGTAATGACGGTGCAACTCTACTTCGACAGGCCTGTCACCGGCGTGAAGAACCTCATCTTCTCGAGTCGCTCCCACATGTCGGTCTACGCCGAGCTAGGACAGATTTGTCCCGACTTCAACGAAGGCGCGGGCGGCAGGTCGATGGTCGAGATCGTAGTCGCCCCGGCCGCCCGCTGGTTCAAGCTGCCCGACTCGGAAGTGGTAGCCAATGTAATGGAGGAGTTCGCCGAGCGGCACCCGCTGACAAGACAGGCAAGGCTGCTTAAGAGCACCGTGGTCCGCATCCCCCAATCGGTCTACAAAGCGCGGCCCGGCATGGACCGCCACCGCCCGGACCAGGCAACCGAGATCCCCAACTTCTTCTTGTGCGGCGACTATACGAAACAAGAATACCTCGCCAGCATGGAGGGCGCGGTGTTAAGCGGCAAGCGTGTGGCGAACAGGATCGTGGATGGCATGGCGAAGGTGCCCGTGCGCAAGGAGGTGGCAGTTGGAGTCTAACGCCACCTGGACCTACTCGCACGAATCGCGTGGGTGGTTCGACATGACGCCCGCCGAAGCACACCTGCACCCGCCCGCCAGCCTCAAGACACTCGAGCGGTTGGCCGAGTACCTGACGCCGCCCCATAACCTGGCATTTGTATCGACTAGCAGGCAGGTGCGTAATGGCGGATACGATAGTCTAGCTTCGCACTGCCTGGCTGAAGCGCAAAAGCCGTCACCTGACAAGCTGTGGGCCTACCGCCAGTGCACCGACATAATCAAGCACCACTCCAAGAGCTTCTATCTCAGCGCCCGCCTGCTACCACCAGCCAAGCGCGCGGGCATCATGGCCCTGTATGCTTTCTGCCGCCTCAGCGACGACCTTGTAGACGAAGCAGGCGCTGAAGGTAACAGTACGTCCGCAAGGCTCAGGGCGAGTACCGACCTTGATGGCTGGGCGCGCAGGTGCGACGAGGGCACCGACGGGGAGCACCCCGTAGTCCAGGCGTGGCTGGACACCCGCGTCCGTTTCGGCATCCCTCGCCAGTTACCCGAAGAGCTAATCTCCGGCGTCAGGATGGACCTGACCCTCGACCGCTACGACACGTGGGACGACCTGTGGGTCTACTGTTACCGGGTCGCCAGCACGGTGGGCCTGATGAGCATGTACATCACCGGGGCTGAAACGATGGAGGCGGTACCGTACGCGGTGCGGCTAGGTGTGGCCCTGCAACTGACCAACATCCTACGGGACGTGGGCGAGGACGCACGCGCCGGGCGCATCTACCTCCCCGCCGAGGACATGGCTCGCTTCGGCTACACCCAGGAGATGCTCATGTCCAGCATCGTCAACCGGGAGTTCGTGCGCCTGATGCAGTTCGAGATGACACGCGCCCACGCCCTATACGACTCGGCCTGGCGGGGAATAGCCATGCTGCCAGCCGATAGCCGTCCCGCCATTGCCGCCGCAGCTACTGTCTACCGGGGCATTCTGAACAAGATAGTAGAATTGAATTACGACGTGTTCAACAACAGGGCGCACCTCAGCATGGGCGAGAAAGCTCGCAGCCTGCCGAAAGTATGGTGGCAAGCGAGGCGCATGCGGCACGTGACCGCATAATATCCGCACTCTAACGGGAGACACGTCCCTATCACGACCAATCAAGACTACGCACAAGACAGGTACCAGACGAACACTAGAGATTACGTCATAAAATAGGAGCGCAACATGAACGCAGTGGCTGCATTCGATAATATGTACATCGGATTTGCGGAGGAAGGCAATAAGCGCCAAACCCGCACGCACGAAAGCCCCGACACGTACAACCAGTCCGCTTTCGCCACCATACCTCCGGCCGATATGCAGGAACTTCGCTCTTGTGGCGACGACGTCCTCATGGAGCATATAGCGCGAGGCGACACGCAAGCCTTCGAGGAGCTCTACGACCGCTACGTTCGTGGCTGCTTCGGCCTTGCCATGAAGATCGTGCGCGAGCCGTCAGTTGCCGAGGAGGTAGTGCAGGACGTCTTTATGAAGCTCTGGAGCCGCCCCGGCATATTCGCTTCGGAGCGGGGCAAGTTCTCAGGCTGGCTGTTGACCCTGGTGCACAACCGCTCGGTGGACAAGCTGCGCAGGCAGAAGGCGGGTGCGGCGGGGCCGGTCCTGCCCCTGGATGGCACGCTGGACGGCGACACGAGCCTGGCCGACCTGCTGGCCGATGGCTCGGCTAGCCCCTACGACCAGGCCTGGACCGAGGAGCAGGGCCGTATCGTGCGCGAAGCCATCCAGACGCTGCCCCACCAGCAGCGCGAGGCTATTGTGCTGGCCTACTTCGGCGGCCTCACCCAGAAAGAGATCGCGGAACGCCTGCAAGAACCGCTGGGCACCGTCAAGACCCGCACCCGTGCCGCCCTGGGTCAACTGAGACGCGCCCTAGCCGGGGGCGGCCTGATTGGTGACGTCCTGTGAGAGTGATAGTCGTAGGCGCGGGGCTTGCAGGCTTGACTGCCGCCGCCGACCTTGCGGACGCAGGGGCCGACGTGCTCGTGCTGGAGAAGCGCGACGTGCCGGGCGGCAAAGTCTCTTCCTGGTACGAGGGTGAGTATCCTGTGGAATCGGGGCTGCACATCTTCTTCGGCTGCTACCGCGAACTGTTAGCGATGATGCGGCGAGTTGGCGCGTATGCCAACATCCACTGGAAAGAACATACCATCCTCGTGGCGAGGCCGGGCGGGAAGGTAGCCCGCTTCCACTTCCCCAGCGTGCCCGCGCCCTTCAACGGCATAGTCGCCTTCACGGGCAATGACCTGCTCACCTGGCACGAGAAATTCACCAACGTACGCGCCCTGGTGCGGCCCTGGCTCACATCTCTCAAGCGTGTGGCGCAGTGGGACGACCGCACCTACGCGCAGTGGCACCGCGACTCCGGCATCGCGGAGGGAGTGCTCACCAAGTGGTGGAACCCAATCGCGCTGTCGATGGGCTTCCTGGAGGCCGAGGAGATGTCGGCCCGGCCCATGACCACGGTGTTCCACCATTTCTCCCGCCACGCTACGGCCTCACGCGTCGGCTTCCTCGACGGTCCCCCAGGCGAGCGCATGCACCGGCCCTTCCTCGATTACATAGAGGCAAGGGGCGGCGAAACACGCTTCGGCGGCAAGGTGGAACAACTGGAACTGGACTGGGAGAGCGGCAAACCCGTCGTCTCCGGCGTGCGACTGGAAAGCGGGGAGGTGTTAGGGGCCGATGCTGCGGTGCTGGCCGCTCCCCTGCACAACACTCGCCGCATCGTGCCTAAGGTGCTGAGGCACCACCCCTACTTCGCGAATCTATGGCGGCTCAGGTTGGTGCCCGTGATGAACGTGCAGGTGTGGTTCGACCGCTACGTATCGGAAACAGACAACCTCTTCTTCACGGCGGACGCGCCCTTCTCGGTATTTGCCGACCTTGCGGTCACCAGCCCACTGTTCGACCGCACCGGCGGCTCGCTCGTGTCTATGGCCGTGGCCCCAGCGCAGAAGTTCTGGCACCTGCCGGACGGCGAGATAGTGCGCGAATGCGTGCGCGCCCTGGGCGAGTTGTGGCCCCGCACCCGCTCAGCTAAGGTGGTGCACTCGACCGTCGTGAAGATACCTAACTCCATCTACCGCGAGGTGCCGGGCAGCGACGCCCTCCGCCCAACCCAGCGCACCCCCATCCGCAACCTCGTGCTCGCAGGCGACTACACCCGCCAGGACTACATGGCTTCGATGGAAGGGGCGGTGCGCAGCGGGCACAAGGCAGCCAGCGCGCTGGTTAGACAGCTTGGAAAAGCCGAAGGTGCAGGTCGTGCTAAAATGGTAGAGATCCGTGCCGCCAGCACCGCAGAAAGGTAAAAGATGCAGATTGCAGTTAGACAACCAGGACGCCTGAGGGTCGATGGCCGAGACCTGGCCGCCCGCCACGCTCCGCGACCCTGGATGCAGGACCTGTGGCTCTGGATTTTGCTGCTGGGGCCGGTGGTAGCCCCCGTGTTCATGCTGACCGGGCAGCCGCTGTTCCAGTTCATAGCCGAGGGTATCTACATGCTGGGGCACGCGGTCTGCCCGAAGGTAGATTTCCACTTCATGTTCATGGGCCAACCCCTTGCCGTCTGCTCGTCATGCTGGGCTGCGGTGTTCGGGCTGTGGACGGTGCGTCTGCTTTATGGGCGCGCCGGCGAGGGCTTCGGGCCTTTCTCGCGCCTGGGGTTGTCACGGTTCTGGTCGCGCTGGCAGGCCAATTCACTGGAAACCAGACTTGCTGTGCTCGCGGTGGGCTTCCTGCCGTGGGCCACGGACGTGATGCTGACCGACATGCGCATCTGGTTCAGCCCGCACCCCGTGATGATGCTGGCCGGTTATCTCGGCGGCCTCACAGCCGCGATGCTGCTCTTCCCGGCACGCGCCAAGATGCGCGCCCGCCTCGAAAGGCAAGGCGTTGACTAGCACTCTACACCCATCGACGCGCACAGAGCCGGTAAGCGTCTTCACCGAGCTAAGGGGCCGCTACCCACGAACGGTAGCGGCCTTTTCACAGATGGCGGACGGCGAGCGCGCCCTACGGTCTGTCATATCGCTCGAACGCCGCTGGACCGAGCTAAACAGCGGCACCGTAAACGCAGACCCGTTCCGGTACGTTCCTACAGCTTCACAGTTACCCCAATCTCCTACCGAGCACAGCTATGACGTGATTATCGCGGGGGGCAGCCTGGGGCTAATCGCGGGGGTGGCTTTTGCCCAACGAGGCTTGAAGGTCATGCTGTTCGACCGGGACAGGGTCGGCGCGGCTCACCGTGAATGGAACATCTCACGGCGAGAGCTGGCAGCCCTGAGCGACTGGGGTATCTTCACCCCCCAGGAGCTTGCCCAAACCTTCGCTACCGAGTACAGGCAAGGCGTGATTTCCTTCGACGCCACAGGCACGGGAGGCGAGTCCTGTCCGCTTTACCTGGAAGGCGTGTTAGACGTGGCCCTGGACGCCCAGGACGTACTCGACCTCGCACGCCAACGCTTCCTGGCCGCCGGTGGCACCATCCGCGAAGGTCGGGCCTTCAGACGCCTGCATATGGCTCAACGCGGCCCGGTGGCCTCAGTGTTCGAGGTGGAAGGCCCCGCCGGTAGCGAGTTCTACCGTACGCGGCTGGCTATCGACACTATGGGTTCGGTGTCGCCCATCGCCGTAGGCCTCAACGGGGGCCTACCCTTTGACGGCGTGTGCCCCACCGCCGGGACTGTGGTGGAAGGTCTCGACGCAGACGCATCAACAGGTGAGGTGTTAGTGAGTGTCGCGGGTGCCCAGGGTGGTCGGCAGCTAATCTGGGAGGGCTTTCCGGGTAGGCAGGGCCAAACAACCGTCTACCTCTTCTACTACGACCGCACCGGCCCGGACGAGGCGAGCAAGCAGAGCCTATTGGACCTGTTCGAGCAATACTTCACGCTGCTCCCTTCCTATAAGCAATTCCGAGAAGGTGGACACCATATCAAGCCGGTATATGGGTACATCCCCGCCAGGCACGGGCGCACGGGCAAGACGGCGGCAAGGGGCCTGCTCTGCCTGGGCGACTCAGCGGCCGGCCAATCTCCGCTCACGTTCTGCGGTTTCGGCTCGTTTGTGCGGCATGTCGGGCGGGTGTCGGCCCTCGTTGCCCTAGCCCTCAAATACGAACTCCTTGAAGAGCAGCACCTTAGCCGTATCAGCCCCCACCAGGCCAACTTGCGCGTGGCGTGGGTCTTCAGCAGGCTGATGCAGCCCTGGTCGCGCACCGACCCTGCCTGCGTGAACCGCCTGATGAACGTCTTCTGCGCGGCACTCGAGGACCTCGGCAGCGAAACCACCCTCAGGTTCTTGCAGGACCGCTACACTTTCCGCGAGTACCTGCGCATCATGCTCACCACTGCGCGCCGTTACCCCTCCGTGTTCCCTCTCGTGATGCGAGTGCTAGGCCCCGTGGGTTTGCTCAAGTGGCTCCGCGACATGTCCGCCTTCGCCGCCAACGACCTCCTGAGGAGCCTCCATAGCCGCATCGGGCGGGAGCGGTGGAAAAGACTTGAAAGGCTGGCAGGCTCAGTGTGGCCTGGACTGCGACTGCGTTGGCAGCCATGCGCACGCTCTGGCGCTCCCAGGAGTAGTGTTCCTATTGCGTTCAGGATGACAGGGGGAGGCAGGGTCGCGGATGAAGACCCTTTGCATGAACACGTGTCACCCTCACCGCTGGATAGTCGCGCCCTCACCTTTCTGCTATAATTGCCGAGGCAATCTCCCCGTGTAAAGGTTCGGAGGAAAACACGATGGTTTCCAGGGTGCTCTTTGGAGTTGTATTGGGTACAATCGGCCTGCTTTACCTGTGGCTGGCCTTCGAGGCGCTCAGGCCCGGCATCGCAAACGGCGACTGGGTATCCTACCTCGGCTCGGTGCTCTTCCTGGCGGCGGGCGTGGGCGCGGGCCTCGCCGGGGTGAACCTGGTGCGCGCCAAGAGACGATGAAGAGTGCATGATGGCCTACGATACCCCAGCCTAACCGCTGGGGATTTTCATGCCCGGAGCACCACTCCTCCAACCGCTAACCGTGCAAGAAGTGTTAGCCATTGCCGCTCAAACTGGCTGTAGCGCTGATACCAAAATCACCCGTCAGGTACTGGCAGCGTCCTTGCCTATCCCATATAATGCGCAAGGGCACAACCCAAGGGGTACTTAATGCGCTATGCCGACGCCTACAACTACATAAACAGCTTCACCAACTTCGAGACGGTGCCGGGCCTCAATATCGACACCGAGTTCGACGGGCTGGAGCGCGTGCGCCTCTTGCTGCGCCTCCTCGGCAGGCCCCACAAGAGCTTCAGGAGCATCGTGGTGGCGGGCACCAAGGGCAAGGGCTCGGTGTCGGCCATGCTCGACTCGGTCCTGAGGCAGAGCGGGCACAGCGTGGGACTTTTCACCTCACCCCACCTGCACAGCTACCGCGAGCGCATCCGCGTCAACGGCGAGATGATAGGCACCGATGATGTTGTGCGTCTGGTGACCCGGCTCAGGTCCGTAATCGAGCGCATAAGTTGGCTCGAAGACCCCACCTTGATGCCTACCACGTATGAAATCACCACCGCCCTGGCCTTCCTCTACTTCCAGGAGAGAAACATCGACATCGCCGTGCTGGAGGTGGGGCTTGGCGGCAGGCTGGACGCTGTCAACATCGTTGACGATCCCCTCGTGTCCGTCATTACGTCCATCAGCCTGGACCATACCCAGGTGCTTGGGGACACTATCGCCCAGATCGCCCGCGAAAAGGCCGGCATCATCAAGCATGACGGCCTCGTAGTAAGCGCGCCGCAGGTGCCTGACGCGATGGAGGTCATAAACGAGGTCGCCGAACGGCAGAATGCCCAGGTAGCGGTGGTGGGCCGGGAGGTCTACATCAGCACGGACCACCTGCCTGAAATCGTGTTTGACGATGACATGGTGCCCCTTTACCAGGCGTTCAACGTGCGCTTCGGAGCCGATGAAGACACCCGCCGCAATCGCATGCGCATCAAGACGCCGCTCCTGGGGAGCCACCAGCAGGTGAATACGGCCATCGCGCTAACGGTCCTGCGCCTCCTGGTACAGATGGGAGTAAACGTGCAGCGTGAGGCCGTGGTCGAAGGCTTCCTGCGCGTGGACTGGCCCGGCAGGCTGGAGGTGGTGAACCGCAGTCCCATCGTGATGGTGGACGGCGCGCACAACGTCGATTCAATGACCAAGCTCAACCAGGCGATGGGCGAGCTATTCCACCGCCAGCGCCTGGTGCTGGTGCTCGGCACCTCCAACGACAAAGACATCTCCGGCATGGTCGAGGAGCTTGGTAACTGGGCGGGGAGCATCCTCGGCCTGATGATAGAGCACGTAATCGCCACCAGATCGCGCCACCCACGCGCCGCCGACCCGCACCTTATCGCGGAGCAGGCCGACTTACGAGGATTAAAGTCCCAGGTAATTGAGGTACCCGCAGAGGCGTTCAGGCGGGCGGAGGAAATGGCGCTTGCGTTAGGCCCCAACAGCTACGGCCCGCCGATCGTGCTCGTCACCGGCTCGCTCTTCATCGTCGCGGAGGCCCGCCAATACTATGGGTTGGCACCCGACCTCTCGGAAGAAACGTAGGCCCAGCGGCGCTACTACTCGCCCCCACCCCCCGTACCGGACGCTTGGCGTGCTGGCGGCGTCTCGTTCTCTAGGTAGTAAGTCATGCTCTGCAAGGCCACTACCGCGTCAATGTGCCTGATTTTCACGCGTGAGGGCACCTGCACCACAATTGGCGCGTAGTTCAGTATCGCCCGCACACCCGCCGCCACCAGCGCGTCGGCCACTTCCTGCGCACCCCTCGCGGGCACCGCGATGATAGCCATGCGAATGTTCTCCCGCGCCAGCACCTGCGGCAAGTCCTCCAGCGGGTGGATGGTCAGGTCGCCAATCTGGGTGCCAACTTTGGCGGGATTGTGGTCGAAGAGGGCGCGAATGCAGAAGCCCCTTTCGGCGAGTTCGTCGTAATGCAAAAGCGCCCGCCCCAGGTGACCCAGGCCCACCAGCGCCATCGACCAGTCGTGGTTCAACCCCAGGATCGAGTTGATCTGGTCCAGCAGATACGCTACGTTGTATCCCTTGCCCTGCTTGCCGAACTCGCCAAAATATGAGAGGTCGCGGCGTATCTGAGCCGCGCTGACCCCCAGCCGCGTACCAAGCTCGCTGGACGATACGGTCTCAAGCCCGTCGTGTACCAGGTATTGCAGGCTGCGGGCGTAAATCGGCAACCGGCGTATAACGATGTCGGGTATCGCGCCCGCCGCCTCAGCCGGCTCGCCTTCCGACATAACCAGGTCCGACGTCTCGTCCTCCCCGGTGGCGAATGGCTGAATAATTGTCTTTCGGGAACTGCTGTTCGTCATAACTCGCTCGCAATCTGTGCTACTTGGTGCCGCGGTGCACGGCTACGGCCCCGAAGGTAAGTTGCCGGTAGCGAACGTTCCTCAGTCCTGTTTTCCGCATTATACGGGCCAACTCTGCAGGGGGTGGAAATTTGCCCATCGAGCTAGGCAAGTAGCTATAAGCATCGGTATCCCCAACCACCAGCCTCCCCAGCAGCGGCACGACGTACCGCGTGTGCAGCCGGTGGAACAGCCTGTAGACAGCGTACCTGGGCCGCCCTACCTCCAAACAGACGAGCCTGCCGCCCGGCTTGAGCACCCGCCGCATCTCTCGGAACGCGCCCTCTATGTCAACAACGTTGCGCATAGCGAACCCGGTAGTCACGCAGTCAAACGTATCGTCGGGGAACGGCAGGCTCAGGGCATCGCCACCGGCGAAGTAGACCGGCTCACTCTCTCCAACGCCGTCCCTGCGGCCCTGTAGCATCATCTCCAGCGTCAGGTCTACCCCAACAACCCGCATGCCCCTGCCCGCTAGCTCCTGGGCGATGCGGCCCGTGCCGGTCGCTACATCAAGCGCCAGGCCACCGGCTGTCGGTTTCGCCTGGTCCACCATGTAACGCCGCCACATCGCGTCCTGGCCGAAGCTCATGATGCGGTTCATGAGGTCGTACCGCCAGGCGATGCGGCCAAACATCCCCTTCACGTAGCGCGCCTTCTCCTCACCGCTCAGTGAGGCGTCGGGGTTGCGGGTGGGCGTCAAAGTATCGGCGGTGGCAGGAGAGGCAGGCAGAGTCAAATCGGTAGTACCAGTTGAGGAATGGCTTGTCCTAGCTTCATTTTTGGGACCAGCTTCGCAGGAATCCAGGTCCATTGTAGCAATTTTCACATAGTGGGTCAAGAATCGCTGTCGGTGTTGGCGTCAGT
>JALZHG010000131.1 GCA_030914045.1 Chloroflexota bacterium
CCCCATTCGGAGATCCACGGATCGGCCTGCAAGCGGCTCCCCGTGGCTTTTCGCAGCGTTGCCACGTCCTTCATCGGCCCTAGTTGCCAAGGCATCCACCATACGCCCTTCTTCGCTTGTCACCACCCTTTCCCTTCTCTTATCTCTCCTGCCGTCCGGGCCGCCCACCGCTGAACATGTCAGAAGCGTTCGTCCGTGCGCGGTTCAATTCGAGAGAGCGGATAGCACAAGCACATTTGCAGCGCATAATCGGTCATTCTTCTTTCTTGCGAAATTGAATTCCCTTCATGAAAGCAAAGCGTTAGTTTCTGCTTCCATGATGCTTTGTTGCTAGTTACTCATTTGCAACTATTCTCTTGTTAAGGTGGACACTCTTGCTTTCGCTTGAGTGACCCGTCAGCCCTTTTGACTGCCGGTCGCCGTCTTTGTGCAAGACGAGGATCGGAATTCGTTGTGGGCTTACTTACTCTTCAAGGTGCGTGTCGAAGGCAACAAAAAAGACCTGGGCACTCGCCTCAAGCCTTCACTCACCGGCTGGAGTTTGCGAGTTACTGTATCAGGTTGTGACCTCGATCTGCTTCATTCTTGTCCTTCAACTTCGGCGGACTGATTATCCAGTCCTGCGGGCAAGGTTTATTATACGAAACCCGATTTAGATTGTCAAGCGATTTGGCTCTTCTTTTCGAGCAATTTCGCTGTTGTTTTCGCCCTTGCTTTGGCTCTTTTTAGCAGCCTGTTTTCCTGGGCGCTTGGTTATTATACGGAATTGCAGTGGCGTTGTCAAACGATTTTAGGCCATCTTTAGGCGCAATTTTGCAGCTCTTTTGGCATGGGCACTTCCGCGCCCAGCGTTCCGTTCGGGGTAGCTCCTATGCGCGTTGCCATTTGCGGTACAGTCCTGCCAATTGGCAATTGCTCTGCTTAATCGGGTAAGCTTGAGTGTGCGGCGCCATAAGTCGATTATCGTTCGAACTGTGAAACAGGACGTATGCTCCGTTTCATTCAGACGAGATCTGAGGGCGGGTCATATTTGCGCGGGGCATGCCGGGATATAGTTGCCGGTGCTTTCGTGATGCCACCACTCTAGCAGGGCTAAGTATAAACACCTCCTAGCACTCCCTTTCAGAAAGGAACACACATTGAATAAAGGTAAGTGGTCTGCCTACCTGGCAGTCACAATCACGGCCATACTGGGCGTAGCGACTTTCGCGCTGAGCGCCAGCACACACGCAGCTTCGGGAGACCTGGACCCGTCATTCGGCCTGGGAGGAAAGACGTCGACCGATTTCCCAGCGCCCCTCACGGGCCTGGCCTACGCACTCGCGCTACAGCCCGACGGGAAGATGGTCCTCGCCGGGCGCGAGCTTTTCGACTTTGCCGCTATGCGCTTCAATGCCGATGGCACCCTGGACAACTCGTTTGGCGTACAGGGACGCGTAAAGACGGACATGACGGGCATCTATTACGGCGAAGAGTCTATGGCGACTGCTGTTCTCGTGCAGCCCGACGGCAAGATAATTGTCGGCGGCTACATTTCTAATGTAAACGGACCAACAGACTTCGCACTGGTCCGCTACAATCCTAACGGCAGCCTGGATACCACCTTTGGCACCGGGGGCCGGGTGGTCACCGATATTGATGAGCACGGTGACATGCTTGAGGCTTTGGCCCTCCAGCCCGACGGCAAGATAGTGGCGGTGGGCAACAACTCTCGCCCCGCGCTCGTGCGTTACAACGCTGACGGCAGCCTGGACGATACCTTTGGCACCGGCGGTATCGCCTTTGGGCTTATGGGTCTCAACTGGCGATACGGCTCGATAACCAGCGTCAAGGTACTGGCAGACGGTAAGCTAATAGTGGCAGGCTATCAAGAAGACTCAACTCAACCGTACGAAAAGGACTTCGCCGTGGCTCGCCTCAATGCGAACGGCAGTCGTGATACTACCTTCGGTACGGATGGTGTGTCCGTTACCGACTTCGATGGCAGGAACGACCTTAGCTACGGCCTCGATGTGGAATCCAGCGGCAAGATTGTGATAGTAGGAGGCTCCTACAGCGTCTCCTCCACCGATGACCCCTTTCTTAGTTACTTCGCCCTCGCTCGCTACAATGCCGACGGCGGCCTGGATACCACCTTCGATACTGACGGCAAAGTCACCACCGACGTTGCACAAGGGGAGGCAGCAAGGGAGGTAATAGTACTGGCGGACGGCAAGCTACTCGTCGGCGGTCGCGCCAGGTTCGACACCACTAATCAAGACTTTGTCCTGATGCGCTACCACACTAATGGACAAATTGATGATACGTTTGAAGGCAACGGAGTGGTAACAACTGACTTCGGCCACGCCGCGGAAGATGATGCTTATGCCCTAGCTCTACAGCCCGACGGCAAGCCTGTGCTGGCGGGAAACGGCAATGGTCCTGTATACGCCCTCAGGTACTTCCAGGTAGCACGCTACAACACGAACGGCACCCTTGATACTACCTTTGGAGTCCAGGGCAAAGTACGCGAGCCTATGCTCACCAGCAGGGCAACGGCTAGGTCCGTGGCAATGCAAAGCGACGGCAAAATCGTGACCGCGGGCCATGCGGAGATAGTCCAGTTTGGTGAGGCTATTGCGGTGGCCCGACATAATGCTGACGGCAGCCTCGACTCCACTTTTGGGAACAGCGGTATAGTTACCACGACGATCGGCTCGAACTCTGTTCCCAAAGCCAGGGCCTATGCGGTGCTCATCCAGCCCGACGGCAAGATACTTGTGGGCGGCACCTCTTCTCCCTACGAGAGCACACCCGATCCTTACCACTTCGCGCTGGTCAGGTACAACTCCAACGGCACACTCGATACCTCGTTCGGCACTGGCGGCATCGTACTCTCCAATCCAGCCTACTCGGACGTTATCTATGACCTCGCTCTGCAACCAGATGGGAAGATAGTTGCGGCGGGCACTAACATGGCCTTCTCCGAGGGTAGCGCTATGGTACTAATGCGCTACAATCAGAACGGTAGCGTAGATGAGTTGTTTGGCTCCGAAGGCAAAGTAATCAACTATTGCGCCTACTATTGCGAGGCGCGTAGCGTGCTGGTCCAAAGCGACGGGAAAATAGTTGCCGTCGGCTCAGGAGGCACTTACCCAGGCCCGGACCAGGACTTTGTACTGGCACGCTACAACTCAGATGGCACCCCAGACGGCGGGTTCGGTCCGGGCGGCACGGTCGCTACTGAGTTCGCGACAGGTTCTGCCGATGCGTATGCAGCCACCCTGCAAAGCGACGGCAAGATCGTCGCGGTTGGACGAAGTGGGCCCGACTTTGCCCTGGCACGCTACAACACAAATGGCACCCTCGATTCCTTCTTTGGGTCCGGCGGCAAAGTCACGACTGATTTTGACGGGGCCTCGGACGTTGCGTACGCGGTCGTTATACAGGACGACGGTAAAATTGTAGCCGGGGGTAACGTAGACATCGATAGTTACTCATCCGACCGGCATCAAATCGCTCGGTACAACACGAACGGTACCCTGGACTCGTCCTTTGGAAGCACGTACAGCGGGAAAATAGTGCAAAATTTCACTCCGCTCTATGACCTGACGATACAGGAAGACGGTAAATTGGTAGCGGTTAGCTATGGGCCAAGCCAACTCGGCACTGGCTTTCAGCTAGTGCGTTACCTGGGAGGATCGAATCCTCCTCTCCCAACCCAGACGCCTACCAGTACCATGCCTGCCGCTACATCTACCACATTACCGAGTGCCACGCATACTAGCGTTCCAGCAGCTAGTGCTACTGCTTCTGCTACTGCTTCTGCTACTGCTTCTGCTACTGCTACTGCTTCTGCTTCTGCTTCTGCTTCTGCTTCTGCTTCTGTCCCTGTTTGCACCCTCCAATTCAGGGATGTGCCCCCCTCCGGCCCCGGCTCCACGTTCTACTCCTTCATCCGCTGCCTGGCCTGCCGGGGCATCATCAGCGGCTACCCGTGCGGTGGCGCGGACGAACCGTGCAACCCCGGCAACGATCCATACTTCCGCCCCGGCCTCAACGTGACTCGAGGCCAAATATCCAAGATGGTGGCCCTGGCCGCCAGCCTGGGGGGACCCACAGGTAACCAGATATTCGAGGATGTCGAGCCGGGCAGCACCTTCTACGATCCGATCCAGCAGCTTGCGTCCAGGGGCTACATCGGTGGCTATCCCTGCGGCGGTGCCGACGAACCATGCGAAGCGGGCAACCGCCCCTACTTCCGTCCCGGCGTGAACACCACACGTGGGCAGCTATCCAAGATAGTCAGCGAGACCGCTCGCTTCAACGAAGACGCTGGCCCCCAGAAGTTCGCTGATGTACCAGGGGACAGCCCGTTCTTCGTCTGGATCAACAGGCTTGCCAACAGGGGTGTTATCAGCGGCTACTCATGTGGAGGGGCGGGTGAGGGCTGTGATGCCCAGAGCCGCCCCTACTTCCGGCCAAACGATAAGGTGACGAGAGGGCAGACAGCGAAGATTGTGGCTAACACCTTCTTCCCCAACTGCCAGACCCCTGCCAGGAAGTAAGCGGCCTGGGGTAGGTACAAACACAAATGCGGTAGGCCATAATGGCCTACCGCATTGTTGATTCTTGTCGTTATCCGCGAGCGCCAGCCGTTACGGATTGCACTCGGGGAAGAACGTATTGGCGACTATCTTGCTCACCTGCGCCCTCGTGGCGTTCGCGCCTGGACGGAAGTAAGGCAGGTTACCGGCGCCGCACGGCTCGCCGGGGCCGCCGCACGCGTACCCACCCATGACGCTGCGGGAGGCCAGGCGCTGTATCCACGGGTAGAAGGGGCTGCCCGGCGGCACGTCCTGGAAGCTCTGGGCGCTGGGAGTGTCACTGTAGCCTTTGGCGCTCGACACGATCTTGGCGATCTGGCCGCGGGTCGTGGGGTCGTTGGGGCGGAAGTATGGCAGATTGCCCGCACCGCACGGCTCGCCGGGGCCGCCGCAGTTGTAGCCGCCGATGATGTTGCGCACGGCCAGCCGCTGAACGAACTCGTAAAAGGTGCTACCTGGCGCTATATCCTGGAACTTCTGACCGCTGACCGGCTCCGTGAAGCCGGCAGCGTTAGCTACCACCTTCGACAACTGCGCGCGGGTGATGTTGTTGTTCGGCTTGAACGTACCGTCGCCGTAGCCGGAGATTACCGAGCGTTCCGTGAGGCACTCGATATAGCTGTACGCCCAGAAGTCGGGGCATATGTCCGAGTAGAGAGACGCACAGGCCTGCGCTACCACGTACTGAGGGCGCGGGCTGATCGTAAGCCGCACCCTGCCGTTGCTGGCGTTTAAGGTAGTCCTACCGCCGTCACGATCCACAACCTCGACTTGCGCCACGTCCACTGGGTAGTCCACCGTGGCGCTTCCACTAACGCGCCAGAGCATATTGATGCTGGTGTTACCGTTCCTGAAGCGGTAGTCGAACCCTGCGAAGTCGGAGCTGTCCGGCTGGTGAGGGTTGTTGCCCGGCAGCATCTGCGGTCCCTGCCCCACGTAGCTGGCCCCTTCCAGCAGGCCCGACATGGTCTTGTACGCATGGTACGCGGGCTTGGGCGAATAGTCGTCCCGCAGGATTGCCATGCCTCCATAGAGGTTCTGGGGCCGGTCGAACTTGTCCTCCATCTGAAAGTAGTTGAAGTGGACCACCCGGCGCGTAGCCATGGCGATGCCGTACATGCGGGCGAGCATGTTGGCTTGCTCATCCTCCGTCCAGTTCATGCTGTCGGGGCACTCGCCGGAGGTGGTACAAGTGCTCTTGCCCTCTTCGGTAATCCAGATTTCGCCCGGCTTGCCGCCATGCTGGTCGATCCAGGTGTTCACCATGTTGAGTCGGTACTGGAAGTTCTGCACCAGGGTATCGGAGCGCGTGTCCTCGGGGATGCGGTCGGGCATGTAGGTATGTATCGACATGGCGTCGAAGTTGATCGCGCCCCCCGATGCGGTCACGACCTGGTTGAGGAAGGCCATACCCTCGTTGGTCGCGTCGTGCACGTACAGGCCGCCTATCAGCACCCTGGCGTCTGGGTCAATCGCCTTGATAGCCTGGTAAGCCCCCGCCAGCAAAGTCGCGTAGGAAGCGGCTCTATCCTCGAAGGTGCAATTGTCGATGCAGTTCCAGGTAGCCTGGTGGTTCGGCTCGTTCCAGATTTCCCAGGTGTGCACCTTGTCCTTCCAGCGCGTGACGGCCCAGCGCACGTAATCGAAGTAGTCTTCCTGGTTCTTCGGCTGGTACCACCACCAGTCGCCCGCGCTGGGATTGGTGCTGGACCACTTGGGCGTGGTCAGCAGCATCCCTATCACGTCGATGCCCCGGTTCACGTTCTGGTCGATGGCCTTGTCGTAGATGCCGACCACGGTGGTATCGATGGCACCCTTGCGGTTCGGCTCCACGTTGGCCCACGACAGCTCCTCGCGCGAGACCTTCACCCCCGCGGCGGCAGCCAGGTCGGCCAACTGGTCGGTATTGGTGAAGCGGCGCTCCAGCCCCGACAGATAGAGGTTCATACCGAACATAGACACGGGATCGAGGGCGGCCGCGCTCATGGGCGGCTGCGCCTTGGAGGCAGGCACCGGGGTAATTTCCTCGAACGGGCCATGACCGGGTGCGGGGGTAAACTGCGGCACGCGTCCACCGTATCCACCATTAGACTGCGCGTATGAGGCACCCCTACCCGTAAACATCAGCCCAAGCGCGACGATTATCAGACCTAGCAGCAAAAAGAACTTTCGCATAACCCTTCCAATCTACTTAACAAGCTTACTCACTCGACATCTCAAACACCGCGCGCCCGAAGCTGATCGTCTGAGGTCCCTAAGTCTACCCAATTGAGAAAGCGCACCGCAACAAGATACACACAGCCAAAACTCCCACCCGGCATAGCGAAAACGTACTGCCCGGTACCAAGCCGCATCGCCTGAATAGACAAGGAGTAGATGAGCACCCAAAGCCCCGGCCTTTGTCATTCTGAGCGCAGCGAAGAATCTCGTCCTTCACCGGATTGTTTCCCTTTTCTCATGGCTCTTTGTGCCTCTAGGAAAGGGGCACCTTGTGTGCTGGAGGACGAGATTCTTCGCTGCGCTCAGAATGACAAAGGGAGAGTTGGTCCAGAAGTTCAACGGCCTAACTACCCACCTGATTCTTCGCTGCGCTCAGAATGACAAAGGTGCCACTCTGCCGCCGATATCCAAGAGTGCTTCCAGGTCACTTCTATACACAGGATGCGACTTGGATGCCCAGGGCAAACAAAAAGAACGTGACAAGCGCAATCACTTTGCCATCACGTTCCTTTAACGAATGTTCAGTTTGCAGGTTGCCTGGTGCCTACGCCCGCAGGCTCTTGGTCTGTCCGGCGGCGCGGTCGCGCTCGTGCTTCGATAGGAGGCGCTTGCGCAGGCGGAAAGCTTTGGGCGTGACCTCCAGCAGTTCGTCGTCGCTGAGGAACTCAATTGCGTCATCCAGCGAAAGCACGTGCAGAGGTTCCAGGCGCAGGGCCTCCTCCGCGGTGGACATGCGCATATTGGTGAGGTGCTTCTTCTTGCAGACGTTCACTTCCAGGTCGCGCTCGCGTATGTGCTCGCCCACCACCTGGCCCTCGTACACGTCCACGCCCGCCCCTACGAACAGCGCCCCACGCTCCTGGGCGGCGTGCAGACCGTACGTAGCGGTCACCCCCGACTCCCATGCCACCAGCGACCCGTTCTCGCGGGTGCCGATTGGCCCTGCCAGCGGGCCGTAGCCGTCAAACAATGTATTGACTATGCCCTTGCCGCGTGTGTTGGTAAGGAAAGCCTGGCGGAAGCCGAGCAAACCGCGGGTGGGCACCCGGTAGACGTAGTGCGTCGTGCCATCGTCGCGGAACTTCATATCGATCAGGGTGCCGCGCCGCTGCCCCATCATCTCGACCACCACGCCCGCCGCTTCCTGCGCCACCTCGATCTCCACCTGCTCGTAAGGCTCCTGCTTGTGCCCGTCCTCCTCCTTGAAGATCACTTCGGGCTTGGACACCTGGAACTCGTAGCCCTCCCGGCGCATCGTTTCGATCAGGATGACCAGGTGCAACTCTCCGCGCCCGCTCACCAGGAAGGTGTCAGCCGAGTCGGTGTCCTCCACGCGCAACGCCACGTCGCGGTCCAATTCGTTGTAGAGGCGCTCGCGTATCTTGCGGCTGGTGACGAATGTGCCCTCGCGGCCTGCAAAGGGGCTGGTGTTCACGCCAAAGGTCATACGCACCGTCGGCTCCTCCACCCGGATGGGCGGCAGGGGGCGCGGGTCATTGGCGTCGGCAATCGTGTCGCCTATGTTCACGTCGGTGATGCCGGCCAGGGCCACGATGTCGCCCGCCGCTACCTCGTCCACCTCCGACCGCTGCAAACCCTGGAAGGTGAAGACCTGTGTAATCTTCGCGGGCACCATGTTGCCGCTGTGGTCGATGCGCATCACCGGCTGGGCCTTGCGCACCGCGCCGCTATGCACCCTACCCAGCACGATGCGGCCCTTGTAGTCATCGTAGCTCATGCTGGTGACGAGCAATGCCATAGGCTCGTCAGGCGCTATCTCCGGGGGCGAGATATGCTCCACGATAGCCTCAAACAGCGGCTCCAGCGTCGGCCCCATATGGCGGTGTTCGAGGCCCGCTTCTCCCGTGAGGGCGTTGGTGTAGACAGTAGGGAACTCGGCCTGCTCCTCGCTGGCACCCAGGTCCAGGAACAGGTCGAACGTCTCGTTGAGCACGTGGTTGGGGCGGGCGTTGACGCGGTCGATCTTGTTGATCACCAGGATCGCCTTGTGCCCTGCCTGCAAAGCCTGGCGCAGCACGAACTTGGTCTGCGGCATCGGCCCCTCGACCGCGTCCACCAGCAGGAGCACGCCGTCCACCATATTCATCACGCGCTCGACCTCGCCTCCGAAATCGGCGTGGCCCGGCGTATCCACAATGTTGATCTTGATGCCCTTGTAAACGATGGCGGTGTTCTTCGCCATAATCGTGATGCCCCGCTCGCGCTCCAGGGCGTTGGAGTCCATCACGCGCTCGGCCACCTGCTGGTTCTCACGGAAGATGTGGCTCTGCTTGAGCATGGCGTCCACGAGCGTGGTCTTGCCGTGGTCTACGTGGGCGATAATGGCGATGTTGCGTATGTCTGTGCGCTGCATGTTGTGCTATTTCCCCTATGAAAAAGCCCCGGCGTGCGGGGCATTTCTACACTATGTAAAACTTGCCGTGACCTACTATTATACCATAACGCGGCTCCTACTGCGCGCGAACTCCGCTAACTGCCGCAACTCCTTCTCATACACGGGGCGCAGCATCCTCGGCGCGAACAGCCGCTCCATGAATCCCTTTACGCCCCCGCTCGCCGTCCACTCAGTGCTGATGCGCACCCTCGACTTGCTGCCGTCCACCGGCGTCACCGTGAACGTGGTAGCCAGGTCGGTGCCCTCGGTATCCTTCTCCACCAGCACCCGGCCCGGCTCTGGCTCCACGACCTGCATGCGGTACGCTCTGTCCACACCGCCAGCCTTGTTGCGGAAGCGCACTATGGTGCCCTCTCCCTTGCCGCCCGCTTCCACCGTGAGGTCACTGAAGTGCTCCTTCGGCAGGATGTGGGGGTGCCCGTTCTCGTAGTCGGCTATGATGTCATAGACCTCTTGCGCGGGAGCGTCTATCACGCCCTCGACTTCGATGTATACCTTACTCATTGTATGCCTCCTTATTTTGTGTTGTTCCTATTATTAGCTTTCTGGTCGCATGAGCTTTCTCAAGAAAGGGAGTTCAGAACATTGGCGGCCAAAGGCCGCTTTTGTCATTTCGAACGCAGTGAGAAATCTCGTCCCTCACCACCCAAATGCCACCTTTCTTGATAGCAGCATAGCACCACAGGAAAGAGCAAACATCGTACTTTTGGACGAGACTTAGCATGTCAAAGGAAGTGACAAGGAACGGCGATTCGGTCCACAACGCACCAGGAATTGCCACGATGCGGACGCATTCGGTGTACCAAAACTGCCCTGCCCACTTAAGAAAGGTTCATGGGCAGAGCAGTTTGTCTTATAAGCGGGCACATAGCCCTCGTGTCGTCAAACAGGCCAGTGGACCTACGAGGCGGACCCCTGCCCCTCCGCCTTGCGCGCGGCCGCCTGCCCGCCACTAGCCTGCTCTAGCAGCGCACTGACCGCTTGGGCGCGGATCATCACCGCGTGCTGGCCGATGCTGATGACTTCCTCTATGGGCAGGTAGGCGGTGCCGTCGGAGGAGTTTTCGAGCACGCCCCCCGCAAGCTCCAGGCCCACGATGCTGCCCGACTTTTCATCGAAATAGATGTCGTTGACCACTGCCTGCTCGTTGCCGGTATCGGTGTACACCGCCTTGCCGATAAGCCTGTCCTTGCTGCCCAGGCTCTCCTTGACGGTGGGGTCTTCCTCGGCCTCGATGTCGGCGGCGCTGTCGGTGACCACCACGGCGTCCTTGCCTATACTCACCAGCTTGGAGATGGGCACCATCCGGGCCTTGCTGAACAGCCCGCCCTCCTGCGTGAGCAATGCCACTACCCGCGTGTGGTCCTTCGATATAACCAGGTCCTTCACCGAGGCGAGCTTCACCCCGTCGGCGCGGCTGAGCACGTCCTTGTCGATTACCGATTGGCCCTTTAGCATCTTACGGTCCCTCCTATTTTGGCTGCCGGGTACGTGGGATTAGCGGGGTATAAAGACAACATACCCAACTGCCAGAAGAATAAGGATGGCGATAGTTATGCCGATTAGCAAGACGGTCCCTCGCCTGTTACCCTGTAGTCTCATGCCGCCCTCCGGGTGCAATATCGGACCGCCGCATGTAAAAGCCGGTTGCGCAGCAGCCACAAGTTGTTGACGATAAAGGAAGCGCAAAGCATCACACATGAGCTTCCTGGCAGCCATTATACAGCAAGAATACGTAATGCGGACCCGGAATATGGCGATATACAAGCAACAAAGCGGTTGCGGAGTGGCAGTTGCCCCATGTGCTACAATGCCGCGGCTGGAGACCCAGGACCTTACTCTACAAAGGGAGACACTTCTCTATGGCTCGGACAGGTGCGACCATCGACGCGGACACTCGCCGCCAGGTGGTGGAGAACACTATCGCGGCGCTGGACAAATATTACGTCTTTCCCGAGGTGGCGGAGCGTATGGGGGAGAAGCTGCGGACGGCCCTCGTCGCAGGCGATTACGACCACCTGGCTACGCCTGCCGCCCTCTGCGAGAAGTTTACCGCCGACCTCCAATCGGTCAGCCACGACCGGCATTTGAAGGTGCGTTACAGTAGCGAAGCCCGCCCGCTCGACGTGCCGGAGGAGGAGGACTTTGCCGCCCAAACAGCCCTGTGGATGGCCGAGGCTCGTAGCGTCAACTTCGGCTTCTACAAGGTCGAACGACTGGATGGCAACGTCGGCTATCTTGACTTGCGCGACTTCTGGGACGCTGAGTACCCCGGCGCGGGCGAGACGGCGGCCGGCGCTATGAACCTGCTGGCGCACACCGACGCCCTCATCATCGACCTGCGCAAGAACAGGGGCGGTGCGCCCACTATGGTGGCTCTCTTGAGCAGCTTTCTGTTCAAGGCCGAACCCGTGCACCTCAGCAGCTTCTACGAGCGCGAGAGCAACAAGACCACCCAGAGTTGGACCTTGCCCTACGTCCCCGGCCCTCGCACTCCCGACAAGTCGGTGTACCTGCTGACGAGCAACCGCACCTCCTCGGCTGGGGAGGAATTCGTCTACAACCTGAAGAACCTGAAGAGGGCCACCATAGTGGGCGAGACCACCGAGGGCAGCGCCAACCCAGGCCGGGACTTCCCGGTATCGCCGCATTTCCAAGTCTTCGTGCCCACGGGCCGCCCCATCAACCCTATCACTGGCACCAACTGGGAAGGCACCGGGGTCGAGCCTGACATCCAGGTGCAGCAAGCTGACGCTCTCAACGAGGCGTACCGCCTGGCCCTGGGGCAGGTTATTGCGAAGCTGGGCCATTCCACATCCGAGGCCGCGAAAGCTCAACTAGACGAAGCGCGGGAGGCCCTGGCAGCACTCGGAGGGTGAGGTGAATGCAGGCGACAGGCGGCCTTTTCTCACGCACGCGAACACGCGAGAAAAGGGCTTGTATACGGTCGCTGAATGTGGTACACTTATGTCGTGGTAGGGTGGCTAAAGTAAAAAGTATCGAAAGGTTCTCGCACATTTCCTCCCCGGTAAGCGCGTAGACGCCCTCAGAAACTCCCCCGTTGGCCCTTCCCACCAGTTAACCCGTAGGCTCTTTTTCAGTTTAACAAGGGAGAAAATAAAACAACATGGCAGACAAGACACTTACGTGCCGCGATTGTGGTACGCAGTTTGTGTTCACCGAGGGTGAGCAGGACTTCTATTCGCAGAGGGGCTACACCGACCCCGTTCGTTGCCCCGATTGCCGCGCATCCAAGAAGGCTGCCCGCGCAGGCGGTGGTGGCGGCTACGGCGACAGCTACGACAGCTACGGCAGCGGCGGTGGTCGCAGCGGTGGCGGCGGTGGCTACAGCAGCTACGGTGGTGGCGGCGGCGGCGGCTACGGTCGCAGCGAGCGCACCATGACAGACGTCACCTGCGCCAGCTGTGGCAAGGAGACCCAGGTACCGTTCGTCCCCAGGGGCGACCGCCCGGTCTATTGCTCCGATTGCTTCAGCCAGAACGGCGGCGGTGGCGGCGGACGCTCAGGCGGTCGCTACTAGTTCGTTCGCACGGGGAGGAGGCCCTTTCGCCAGGGCCTAACGAAAAGGCTAGCAAAAGAAAGAGAGTTGGCACATATGCCAACTCTCTTTCTTTTGCCCACAACTGCCATATCAACCGCATGCCACCCCTACCATACAGCTAGATATGTGCCGTTCAGTACGACCTTTGGACGATCATCCTATCTGCCCTTCATCGCATCCATCCGGGCAAGTCACTGCATATACTCATGTAGAAGTTGTTGTACGCCCGCCACTATCTAAGTGCAGGGCGTAAAAACGGGCCGCTTTATCCTCTCGCTTCACTCCTGGTCCAGAAAGGATTTGTAAGAATGGCAACAATGAACGCGGAGAACAAGGCAGGAGTCCTGAATACTACCGCCCCACGACCTGGGGGCGTGAGGGCTTGGTTGCGCGGCTGGCGGCTTGTGGGCCTGGGTGCTCTGACGTTGCTGGTCGTGCTGGGAATTGGCTACGTCCTGATGATGCAGCGCATGCAAAGTGCCAACACCCCGCCTCCCGGCCTCGATACCTCCTGGACGCAGACATCGACCACAGGGTTATATCGCAGCACGGTAGCCCCTAGCCTGGAGCCTATCGCCATCAACCAACTACACACGTGGCGACTCCACGTGGAAACAGCAGACGGCCAGCCGGTAGACGACGCCAGCATAACCATACATGGCGATATGCCGGGACACGGCCACGGTTTGCCTACAGAGCCTACCGTGACCCAGAAGCTAGGCAACGGAGACTATCTGGTCGAGGGGATGAAGTTCCAGATGGCAGGCTGGTGGTATGTGGACGTCGACATCAACAGCGCCAGGGGCAGCGACACCGTGCGGTTCAACTTCATCTTGAAGTAGTCAGAAGCAGCATACATGAAACCTTTGTCTAAGCTAGTGGTCCTGGGGTGTATCGCCATCTTCGCACTCGGCACGGTCGCTTTCGTGGTGTGGCCCCGCGCACAGTGGAGCGACGAGGAGCGCGCCGTCCTCAGCAGCCTCTGGATCGGGAACCTGGCTGCGGTGCCGCCCGATCCGTCAAACGCCGTAGCCGACGACCCGAGTGCGGTCAACCTGGGGCACAGGCTCTTCTTCGACAAGCGGTTGAGCCTCAACGGACAAGTCTCCTGCGCCACATGCCACATACCGGGGCGCAACTTCAACGACAATCTGCCCCTCGCCAAAGGAGTGGGCACCACGACTCGCAAGACGATGACGATAGTGGGCACGGCTTATAGCCCCTGGCTTTTCTGGGATGGTCGCAAGGACAGCCT
>JALZHG010000324.1 GCA_030914045.1 Chloroflexota bacterium
GTGAACGTCCTGTGGGCGATGCTGCGTGACGGAACCACCTTCGAGAGTCGCTCCTCTGCGGCTTGACATTTTCATAGAGATTCTTCTCCCTACAGTGCCACTTAGCACAATCCGGCTCCGCAGCGTCGGTTGGAGTAGCGTTAGAGTGCCCAATATTGGCCACTTTCGGGCTATTCTCGGTTCTCAAAAGAGTGTCCCTGGCCTACTCAATGAGTTACTCGGCTTAAGTGTCACTGTAGGATTAGGAAATCCTCCCGCGGACTCTCGCGGCTTCTTCCGCCGGCGGCAGGGCAAAAACGTAAAGCACCGCAATGGCATTCATGGCCAAGACCGCCAGCAGCGGCCATGCCTCGCCTTTGACCTGGGCCAGAACACCGAATAGGGCGGCTACGCCGATCGACAAAGCTCCGAGTAGGGTTTGCGAGATCGAAATGAAAAACGGTCTCTCCTCTTCGGTTGTCATGTTTACCACGTAGACCTGGCGGCCCTGCGTCACAGCTTCATAGCCCAAAGTCGCCAGCAGGAAAACGGGGGCATGAAGAAGCACGGATTGCAGGCCCTCTACGTCCTCGATGATGAGCGCTAGGATAGCGGCGCTCATACTGGCCAGCCCGCCCAGGATGAAGACCGGACGAAATCCTTTGCCCACAAGCCAGCTCCATAGTGGTCCGCCCAAAACGAGGCCCAAGCTCGAGAAGATGACGAACACGCTGAGGCTTCCGGCCTTCCCGCCGTGGAGGGAGGCGGCGTGGATGCTATAGAAGGTCGTCGCCAGAGTAACCGACAAAAACAGAACCTGTGCCACCAAATAGCGCCTAAACCACGGCGTCCGGCCGGTGAGTGTAAAACCCCTACGAATCTCCGAAGCAAACCCGCCAGCTCTGTCACTAGCTTCCGTTTTCGCCGGCGGGGCTTCCCGAACCAGGATCGAACAGACAAAAGCCAATACCAAAACGGCGGCAGAGATCCAGATCAAGGTCATGTGGCTGTCTAGGGGCTTTGCGTCTTTGAAGAGCCGCATAGTTCCCCACGCTGCCGCTATTGCTAGGGCACCGCCTATGGCGGTCTGGGTAAACAGCAACGGGCCTCGCCTCTCCTGGGGTAAGGCGCGTCCCAACACGTCCTGAAACGCCACGCTGCTCACGCCCTGGCCGATGCCGACGATGCCCGCAACCAGTAAAAAGAGCGCGATCACCGCGTTGAGGTGGATGATCTCGATGAAGAGGGCCAAAGCGGCTAGGGAGGCCCCCACCGCCAGCGATCCGAAAGCCATGTGCCACTTGCTAAACCGAGCAGCCGTGATTAGTGGCGCCGCTATGGCCCTCCCGAAGAGGCCCCCGATGTTATTTAGCGGAACGATAAGCCCCGCGGCGGCCAGCGGGGCTCCCAACACGGAGTAGAGGAAGGGCAGTACGGTCTGCGGATTGCTCAGCTGATTGGCCAGGTCCACAAATGAGCCGTTACCTAGCAAAATAGTGAAGTTATATCTGCTGGGCTCGGCGGTGCGCCCACGGGTGTCGTCGGTTTGAGCCATATCGTCGTCCTCCTGGATCTTTATACGCACCACTCCAATATGGTAGGAGGGATCGGCCGCCGGTACCTCAAGCCGGGCTATCGGGCGTTTCTGGTCCTATAGGACCGAGGCTAGGCAGGATCGTGGATGCGAACTCCGAGAAAGCCCCTTCCGCGAGATTCGGTGAATAAGGGCAAGAAGAAGGGCCAGGGTGTGTAGGCTCCGGCCCTTCTGGTAATGGGAAGCTCTCCCAGCTAGCTCTGTTCCGGGGAGACGCCGACCTAGTAGGTCTCCACGCTCTCTATGGTTGCGTTGGCGGCGTTCGCAATCTCAGCGCGCAGCTGGTTGGCTTCCTCCTCGGTAGCACGCATGGCTTCTTCGCTCTCCCACAAGGTTATAGAGATGGCCTTGCCGCTTTGGCAGTCGACCAGGTGGTAGACGCCCTCTAACCTTTCGTCCGGACGGACGCTGGGCAGGACGCTTTCGCGGATATAGTTGATGCCTTGGTCAATCTGCCCTGGATCCCCTCGGAACGTGCTTACCCGTGCGAACACGTCGCTACCTCCTTGCCATAGCTTCCCTTGGTCCATAATAGCAGCACCCGTTGCGAGGAGGCCATAGGGAAAGTGTCTTATATCTCCACGAACTTCCGAGAACACCTCACATGCGAAGTTTGCAGATCCTCCATTCTAGGCACTTGGGTGAATAGGCCTCCTAGGGAGCGACACGTCACTGCCCCCAGACATACATCAGGATGGCGTTGATCACGACGATCACCACAAATACCAGAGCCAGCGTGCGATGGCCGGTAGCCACCAGACCCGCTGCGGCTGAGCCGAAGACCAGCACCTGCAGGATCAAGACCACTAGCCCAGGCAGCTGCACCGCCGCCTGAGGAGACACGAATACGCCCCACACGGCCGCGGCCACCAGCGGAGAGCCCACTCCCAATACTACCTTCGTGAGGGTTCCATTTCCTGTCTTAAAACCCCAATAACCCAACGCGCCAAGGGCGCACAGTTCCAAGAGGAACCGCACGGCCAGGTTGGCACCCTTTATCACCTCCAACACGCGAATGGTCCTTCTAACTCACGCGGGCGGGGCGCTCAGTAGAGGCGCCGCTTCCCGAGAGTAAGGCCAACCCCAGCCAAACGAGCGCCGCGCAGGTGACCAAGGCGCCGAGTATCTCGAAGATCATCGCGGCTGACCCCGCAAAGCTGCCCACACCAAAGACCACGTCCCCGACAATCAGGAGCAGCCCTGCCCAGCGAGGAAACACGCCAGCCCGCATCGTCGCCACGCCAAACAGGATCAGTCCTATCAGGAACGCCAGCCCTCCTAGCGAGGTGAGTGCGCTGGGAAGGCCCGCACCGAGCACGGCGTCCACCTCCACTCCGGAGGCCCCCGCGATCTCGACCATGACCACCCCGGAGACGAGCGTCGTACCCGCCACACCGAGCACCATCCCTAAGCTTCCCAGAAGACCGCTCTGCTCGGCCTGGGTGGCGTAGAGCGCCACGAGCGCGAAGACGAGCACTACGTGCGCTGTAAGCACTAGGGCCCCTCCGAGCACCGTGCCGTATTCCGGATGGCCCCCGAGGTCGAGAAGATGGCCGAGTAGAAGCAGGAGGCCCGCCGCAGCGCTAGCCAGGCCGCCTCCTGTCCAGGTGAGGCTCGATGACGGCATGGGTCCTTCCCTGGCAGGTTTCACGTGCTAGCGAATTGTGGCACGCGCCAAGTCTCTCCGCACTGTCTACCTTGGAAGTCCTGAGAACTCCCTAAAGGCGAACTTCTGGAAGCCGATCTCAGCCAGGGCTGCTCATAGGTATTGGACCGGGGCTATGCGGGGTGTGGACTTCCAAGAAAGGCGAAAAGGCGAAGTAGTTTGCAGAATGGAGGATCTGTATCTAGCTAGAGCGTGGGTTGCCGCTATGTTCCAAAACCCATCGTTTTC
>JALZHG010000325.1 GCA_030914045.1 Chloroflexota bacterium
CGCGTCGACCCAGCGCCCGACGAAGGGACCCGCAAGCCCGAACACCAGGAAAAACACCGTTCCGCCCAGTGAAGCCAGGGCCGGGCTTGCATCGAACTCCTCCTCAAGCGACGGCAAGAACACCCCCAGGCCGTAGAAGCCTATGCCGGAAGAGAGCGTCAACATGGCGACACAGGCTGCAACGATCCACCAGCCGTAGAACACCCGCGGTGAGGATTGGGTGGCCACGGATTGCTCCAGACTTTTAGGGGATCCGACTTTATCCACCGGCGATCTCCTCCTACCCGTTCGAACAGCCATCTCGTGAACCTCCTTTGAACAGGGGTTTTCTGTCTGTGTCTAATGGAGAGCGTAGCGGTACAGGCTTCGGGAAGTGCCTAAAAAGTAAAAGACGAGAAAAATCGAAGAAACCTCAACTGATCGCTGATTAGCAACTTAGGTTATTGCCGACGCCTGAAACCTCTTATATATCTGCACCCTGTCGCAGGCGGTCGTAAAGCCCGGTGGTCTCTAGGGTCGGCGAAGAGCCCAACTCATCACGCAGTAGCTCAACCAGGTTCTGGTAGTGCCTTAGCGCCTGGCTCCGCTCGCCCAGAGCCGCATAAGTGCGCATAAGCTCCCGGTGGGCCCCCTCCAGGTAGCTATCGTGGGCTATGGCTTTGCGGTAGGCTTCTGCCGCCTGTGCGTAGTGGCCCTCGCCATAGAAAAGGCCTCCTAAGGAGAGCAAAGCCTCCTGGTACTCTCGCCTGAGCTCCTCCTGGCGTCTCAGGGCCCACTCCCCCTCCACCGTCAGGTCCTCAAGGAAGTCTCCCCCGTACAGTTCGACCGCTTCCCGTAAGAGGGAGATGGCTTGGGCTGGTGCTTCGGATTCTACCTTTCGCGCCTGTGACAGTTTGGTTTCGAAGACTGCAACGTCATAGAAGTACTCGAGTGAGCGGTTGACGGAATAGCGGCCCTTCTCGAAAGAGATCCACTCGGGACGCCCCAAGGCCTTTCGTAAGTGGTGCAGGGTGCGGTGGAGGCTGCTCCTGAGCTGGGAGGTAGATGCTTCGGGCCAGAGGGCTAAGCCTATCTGCTCCTTGGCTCGGGGAGGATGAGAAAGCAGGTAGAACAGTAGCTCACGGGGCTTGGCGTAGCCCCACTCTGAAGGGGTAAGGGCGTGTTCGCCCCGATATACCCGCGCCGGGCCCAGAGCGAAGATCCTGAGTTCGGGAGGTACCCGCACCTCCGCCGACGCCGTTTGCGCGCCGGGCGGGCCGACGTTCTCCTCCTCATGGGAGCCTGTGGATTCGTCCAGGGCGTAGGCGAGAGCCTCTTCGAGCGTCATAGCTCTTCCCTCCTCCCACGCCGCTTTAAACGCCTCCTCCCCCAATCCGACGCCCCCGGCCTCCACACCGCGGTCGTAGTCGGCTCGGTATAGAGCTCGCACGGTAGCACCGATAGCTTCGCATATGGTCTCCTCCGCCCCCCACGACCGCGCCGCCCGGTCATACTCGCCTTGTGCGCTTGCAGCCCCTGCAAGCTCTTCAAGGCACAGCGAGATCAGCCATTTCTCCCCAAGCTCCCGGAGCGTGGCCAGGCTCTCCCTGTAGAGTGCCTCCGCTCGGGCATGGTCGCCCTGGCGCGAGGCTACGATCCCGAGATGCCTGAGGGGTATGGAGAGGGGCCATCTGTCCCCGAGTTTCCGGAATATGGCCGCGCTCTCCTCGAAAAGGGAGATGGCCAGCTCGTAGTCGGCTTGGGCTTCGAGCACAACGCCCATGTTGGTAAGGGCGATTCCGAGGCCCCACCGGTCTCCGCCATCCTCCCGGAACAGCCTCACGCCCTCCTCGGCGGGAGGACGCGCCGATGCAAGATCGCCCTGGTGCGTCAACACGAGCGACAGAAAGCTTAGCGCGTAGGCGAGCCCGCGCTTGTCTCCGAGCTCCCGACAGATCTCGGCGCTCGCCTCCAGGCGAGAACGCGCAGAAGGGTGGTTAACCTGCGAAAAGGCCAGGAAACCCGCGCCGCAGAGTACCTTCGCCCTCACCCGCGCGTGCCCCGACGATTCGGCACCTCCGAGCGTTGCCTCGAGCCACCTGCGCCCTTCGCTCAGATGACCGTGACGCAGCCAGAACCACCACAGCGTCCCAGCTAAGCGTAGTTCGGTCTCCGCCTTGCCAGTGTCCGCCGCCCACCGCAGCGCCGCCCGCAGGTTGTCGTGCTCCATCTCCAACCGCTCCAGCCAAAGCTGGCTTTGAGCGCCCTTGAGCTTGGGCTCCGCCTCCTCTGCCAAGGCGAGGAAGAAGTTCGCGTGACGCTCCCTTATGTCTTCCGCCGCTCCGGTTTCCAGCAGCTTCTCCCACCCATACTGCCTTACCGTCTCCAGCAATCGGAATCGAGCCTCTCCCTCCCGCTCGTTCATCCCCACCAGTGACTTCTCCACCAGGAGAGAGAGAAGATCAAGAATCTCATTTCTCTTGATGTCCTCTCCTGAGCACACCTCCTCTACAGCTTCCAGCGTGAAACCGCCTGAGAACACAGAGAGTCTCTGGAACAGGATCTGCTCCTCCTGACCAAGCAGCTCGTAGCTCCAGCCTATCGTCGCCCTGAGCGTCCTATGGCGAGGCAGAGCCGCCCGGCTACCACTGGTCAACAAGCGAAAGCAATCATCCAACCGCTCGGAGATCTGCTCGACCGTTAATGCCCTCACCCTTGCGGCTGCAAGCTCTATAGCCAGCGGTATGCCATCCAGATGCCGACACACCCGCCCTACGGCAGCAGCGTTTCGATCCGTCAGCGTAAAGCTGGGCGCCACCGCCGCAGCCCGCTCGATGAACAGTCGGACCGCCTCATAACGCGCCAGGCTCTCGGGAGTCCGTGGATGGTAGAGATCAGGCACAGAGAGGGAAGGGACAAGCCAACCGGTCTCGCCGGTGATGCCAAGAGGTTCGCGACTGGTTGCAAGGACCTTCAGATCGGGACAGGTGCTCAGCAGCGTTCCGACCAGCTCGGCGCACGCCTCTATGAGGTGTTCACAGTTGTCCAAGATAAATAATAGTCGCCTGGGTCGCAGATAATCAGAGAGCGTATCGGCCAGCGGGCGGCCCGGTTGATCGCGCACCCTCAGGATGGAGGCTACCGTCTGCGCCACGAGTTCTGGGTCGGAGAGCGAGGCCAGCTCCGCGAGCCATATTCCCTCCTCAAAGCTTCCGACCAGATCTCTGGCCACCGCTAATGCCAGCCGTGTCTTGCCGCATCCTCCCGGGCCGGTGAAGGTCAGCAGGCGGGTGCTGGCCAGCAACCGCTTTACTTCGGCCATCTCCCGTTCGCGCCCGACAAAGCTGCTCAGCTCCAGCGGCAGGTTGTGAGGCGGGTGCTGTGAGGTGTGCATGCGGGAGAAGGCTACCAATCGGCTGGGATCGTTTTCGGGGCCATCCGGCGGTGAAGTGTCACCAGACGGATGTACCGCATCCGGCATAGGGG
>JALZHG010000132.1 GCA_030914045.1 Chloroflexota bacterium
GAGGCACATGGTTCCTATTACCGCCATTATCCTGAAGGTTGAAGACTCTTATCTGCCCACCTGATCCTTCGCTACGCTCAGGATGACAGGGCGGGGGTTGGTCTTCAGTAGCGCGCATGGGTGCTAGCCGACGTTTCCTCCACAAACCTTCACCATCTCTGCGTAAACTCTGCGCTCTCTGCGTCTCTGCGGTGAATATTCAATGCTCAAGTTATGACTCGTGCCGAACGGGGGAAGCTGTAGTACAATAAATGACTATGTTAGACAAGATAAGCGTGGTGCAGGGCGACATTACGCGCATGCGGGTGGATGCCATCGTCAACGCGGCCAACAACTCGCTGCTGGGCGGTGGGGGAGTGGACGGGGCGATACACGCCGCCGCCGGGCCGCAGTTGCTGGCGGAGACACGCACTCTTGGCGGCTGTCCAACGGGCGAGGCACGCATCACCGGGGGCTACAATCTTCCGGCTAAGTGGGTCATTCATACCGTTGGGCCGGTCTGGCGCGGTGGCAATAACGGCGAGGACGACTTGCTGGCTTCCGCTTACCGCAACAGCCTCAAGCTGGCCGACGAGCGTGGCGTGCGGACGATTGCCTTCCCCTCCATCAGCACGGGGGTATTTGGCTTCCCGGTGGAGCGTGCCGCCCCCATCGCCCTGCGCGAGATAAGCGACTTCCTGGCAGCGGGGCCCGAGTCGGTAGAGCAGGTAATCCTCGTTACCCACGGCGAGCGTACATTTAGGGCGTACACACAGGCTTCAGAGGAGATCGACGCTTAGCATGCAGGCTTTCATCTTTGATATGGACGGCGTGATCGTGGACAGCGAGTTGCACTGGAAGAAGCCCGAAGGTTTCTTCCTGCGCTCGCTTGTGCCTAACTGGACCGACGCCGACCAGACGCGCATCATCGGCCTGAGCCTGGACAACATGTACCGCCTGCTGACCACCGAATACGGTGTCACGCACAGCAAAGATGACTTCCTGGAAGTCTACATGGCTATGGCCCGGCAGATTTACCGTGAAATGGTGTCGCTCATGCCGGGCTTCTCTGAGCTTATGACTGAGTTGCACAGGCGCGGCACTCCCGTCGCCCTGGCGTCTTCCTCCACCCGTTCCTGGATAGACATTGTGCTGGATCGTTTCGATCTGCGCTCCGACTTCGAGGCCGTTGTCAGCGCCGACGACCTTACCGGCGGTGAGAGCAAGCCTTCTCCCGCCATCTACCTGCACACCGCCTCGAAACTAGGCGTGCCGCCTGCTGAGTGCGTGGTGATGGAGGACTCGCAGAACGGCGTGCTGTCGGCGCGGCGCGCCGGTATGTATTGCATCGGCTTCCGCAACGGCTTCAACGAAGACCAGGACATATCCACCGCCGACGTGGTCGTCAACAGCTACGCCGAGATCGACCTGGACGCCATAGAGCAGGCCCTAAGCGCCCGGCGCGCGGCCACCGGGGCTGAGTTTCCGGTCGCGGGCCAATGAGTCACGTAGCTGTCGTAGGGGCGGGGCTGGGCGGGATTGGCGCGGCGGTCCGGCTGGCGGCGCAGGGGCACCGCGTCACCCTGGTCGAGAAGAACGCCACGCCCGGCGGCAAGCTCAACTTTGTGGAGGCAGAGGGCTTCCGTTTCGACACAGGCCCTTCGCTGGTCACGCTGCCGGGCGTGCTGAGCGAGACTTTCCACGCTGCCGGGCGGCGCATGGAAGACTACCTCACCCTGGAGCCGCTGGAGCCAATATGCCGCTACCGCTACCCCGACGGCTCCAGCCTCGACATCTCCTCGCACCTGCCCCGGCTGGTAGCTGAGGTAGGAGGGTTCGCCCCAGGCGACGTGACCGGACTCTTCCGCTTCCTCGCCTACGCCCGACGTATGTTCGAGCGCGCAGGCCCGGTGTTCCTGCTGAGGGAGCGGCCCCGGCTGCTGGACCTCATCTCGCGCCGTGGCCTCGATGCCCTGCGTATAGACGCGCACATCAGCATGGACCGGGCGGTCTGCCGCTTCTTCAAAGACCCACGCATGGTGCAGCTTTTCGACCGCTACGCCACCTATAATGGCTCGTCGCCCTTCAAAGCCCCGGCCACCCTGGCGATGATACCCTACCTGGAGATCGCGGGCGGCGGCTACTATGTGAAGGGAGGGCTGTACAGGATTGTGGAGGCGCTGATGGAGGTGGCCCACGACCTCGGCGTGCGCTTCATGCCGGAATGTGAAGTGGAGCAGGTCAATGTAGAGCCGACAAGAGGCTTCGCGGGCGGGAAAGCTACGGGCGTGCGCCTCACGGACGGGAGCGACCTGCGGGCGGACGCCGTGATTGTGAACGCCGACCCCATGTACGCATACCCCGCTCTGGTGCCGGAGATGTTCCGCGACGAGCAGCTTATGAAGCGCATGGAGCGGCTTGAGCCTTCGTGCTCCGGCTTCGTGCTGCTGCTGGGCGTGCGCGGCGACTACCCGGAGCTAGCGCACCACAACATCTTCTTCAGCCGCGACTACCGCAGCGAATTCGACTACATCTTCGACCGCCGCGAACCCGCGCCCGACCCGACCATTTACGTGGCCTGCACCTCCAAAAGCGACCCCACGCAGGCCCCGCCCGGTCACTCCAACCTGTTCGTGCTAGTGAACGCCCCCGCCCTCTCCTCGGATATTTACTGGCCCGCCCGCCGCGACCTCTACCGCGACCACATCCTTACACGGCTGGAGTCCTGTGGTCTGCGCGGCCTGCGCGAGCGCATTGTGTACCAGGAGACGATCACCCCCCTCGACTTCCAGGAGAAGTACCACGCCTGGCAAGGCTCCCTCTACGGCCTCTCGTCCAACAGCCGCTCGACCGCCTTCCAACGCCCGCCCAACCGCGCCCCTGGAGTGCCCAACCTCTTCTTCGTAGGCGGCAGCGTACACCCCGGAGGCGGCATCCCCCTCGTCCTCCTCTCCGCCCGCCTCGTGTCGCGCTTAGTCAAATGAACATGAGACGAAGAGTACGAAAACGCAAAGACGCAAAGAACGCAAAGGACGCGCAGAGATTAAGCATGTATTCTGAGTACAGGGAGCAGCAAGGTCCGACATCACGTACTTTGCTGCTCCCTGTACTCTCTAAACCAATTCTTCTCTTTGCGCGTTCTTTGCGTCTTTGCGTCTTTGCGTTTTCGTCTATCAATCTGCTACTTAATGTACCATTGCTGCCCTTCGGCAAGAAGGGTGGTGACTTGCCGTTCCATCGTGCGAACAAGAACGTCGTTGGCAACTGGGTGCTGACGCAGCTGCTGGTGTTACCGGCGCTGCGGAGGGCCTTTGGCGGGGTGCACCTGTACCTTCATCATGAGGCCAAACAGTTGCGGTCCGAGCCGGACGTGCCGGTTATCTACTGCTCTACGCACCCCGGCTGGTGGGATGGGTACCTGTCGTACGTGGTGAACGAGAGCACTCTACGGCGAGACGGCTACCTGATGATGGAGGAGGTGCACCTGGTGGACGTGCCGTTCGCGACCTGGGCCGGGGTGTTCGGGATAGACCGCCACGACCCCCGCAAGGCCCTCGCTTCCATCGAGTACATCGTGGACATACTCAGGCACCGCCCCAACACCGCCCTGTACATGTTCCCGCAGGGCACCATCACCCACCCCGACCGCCGCCCGCTTGGCCTGTACGGTGGCGTGGGCAACCTCGCCCGCAGGTTGGATAGGTGCGCCGTGTTGCCCGTGGCCGTGCGCTACGAGTTCCTCCTTGAACAGGCCCCGGAGGTGTTCGTCCGCGTTGGTCCGCCCCTACGGTTCGACATGCGGCGCGAACGGCTGTCGTCGGCGTCGGTGAACGCTCGCATCGAGGACGCACTGACCGCTACCGCTGACAGGCTGCACGCCGATATAATGGCAGGTGACCTGGGTGCGTACCGGCTGGTGCTGCGGGGGCGAGTCTCGGTCAATCGCAGGTGGGAGAGGGTGGCGGGCCTGCCGGGGCGCGTGCGGTCGATGTTCCGCAAGCCTTAGCTCCTGGCTGTCTCAAGAGCATGTTCGCGCTTGCCTACCATACCATCATACTGGCCGTCTTGCTCGCGTTGCTCGGCATTCTGGTGGTCAACCTGCGTGTGCTACCGCGAATCGAACGATTCCACCCACGACCTGCGGGCGTACCTCACGTTGCTGTGCTCGTCCCGGCCCGCAACGAGGAAGCCAACATTGAAGCCTGTCTTGTGTCGCTGCTGGCCCAGGATTACCCGAGCTTCGAGGTCTGGGTATACGATGATGCTTCTGCCGACCGCACCGGAGAGATAGTAGATCGACTAGCCGCGCGCTCAAGTGGAAGGTTGCGTGTGGTGCATGGGCGTACGGAACCACCGCAGGGCTGGCTAGGTAAGGCCAACGCTTGCCACCAACTGTACGCAGCCATGCGCGAGCAGACAAGCCCCGGCTACGTGCTGTTCACCGACGCCGACGTAACCGTTTTGCCCGGCGCACTCAGCCACGCGGTCGGTGCCGCACAGCAACTGGACGCGGGCCTGCTATCCATCTTCCCCATGCAGACAACCGGCAGCTTCGCAGAGCGTCTGGCTGTGCCTATCTTGCTGCACTGGACCGTCTATACCTTTCTGCCGCTTCCCCTGGCACACTCACGGCGCTCCGGTCCAGCCTTCGCCGCCGCCAACGGCCAGTTCATGCTCTTCCGGCGGGAGGCTTACGAGGCGTTCGGTGGTCACGCAGCGGTGCGCTCGGAGATACTTGAGGACGTGGCCCTGGCGCGCGCCACCAAGCGAGCCGGTTATAGGGCTGTACTGGCCGACGGCGGCCCTTTGGTGCGGACGCGGATGTACAGGGGATCGCGGGAGGTCTGGAACGGCTACAGCAAGAACGCTTACGCCTTCTTCGGCTACTCGCCTATGTTCCTGGCGATTGGGTTGCTGGCGCTTACCGCGCCTTATATTGCGCCGGTTGCCTTCATGGCGGTGGGGGTGCTGTCTGGGGATTGGTTGCTCTCTGGAGTGGCCCTCACACAGTACCTGCTTGGGGTGGGCGCGCGCTTGCTGCTGTCGTTTCGCTTCGGCTATTCGGCACTTGACGCCTTTCTGCACCCGGTAGCCATCATCTATGTGATAGCCATAGAGCTAAATTCGATGCGTTGGGCGATTACGGGCAAGAGCGCCTGGAAGGGGAGGTCGTACAGCAGCCTGGGACGCTAGCACATCTTACTAGGTGAGCAGGAAGTGAGCACCTGTTGAACTGTCATATGAGCAGCAGGTTGGGGCAGACTATGGATAGCTCCCGATGGGAGTTGCGAGTAGCTAAACGGCATCCGATACCATAGTTTATGAGGACGGAATCAACGATGATAACCCTGCCAGCCCCTCACAAGGCCGAACTGCCGGAACTTGCCACCCTCCCCGCAGACCTGGCCGTGCGCGAAGTAGCCCCCTTGCTGTCGCATCTCGTTGTAGACCAGAAATTGATCGAGTCGCGGCTTCTGCGTCTATTGGAGCAACCCCACGGTAAGGACCCCTGGGTAGCCGCACGTTGGCGTGGCGATGACGACTCTTTCGCCTTGCAGCTATTCGTGTGGCCCGCAAACGCCGCCAGCGCCATACACGACCACTCGTGCTGGGGGGCCATCTGCGCCGCTTCCGGCGCGCTGGTGGAAGAGCGCTACCGCCGCCTCGATGACGGCTCGCAAGCCAACCAGGCCCACCTCAAGATGGACTGGCAGCGCGCCATGCAGCCCGGCGACCTCACCTCCACCCTCATGCCCTACGACGGCGGTATCCACAGGGTAAGCAACCCCAGCAACCGCACCGTTCTATCCCTGCACCTGTACGGCCCCTCCGGCCCCATCGACGGGCGAGACTACGACCCGCGCTTCGACTACGTCTGCGACCGTCTGCTGGGGGACTAGCTCAGTATCCTGCGCCGTCGCACGCTCGTCCTCAACAACAGCGTTAGCAGGGCAGCCATAACAGCCCCCGGCAGCCAGAAGCCGTGCATCACATTCACCACCCCGAACATGAACACGTTCATGCCGTACAGCCACACGGGCAGCCCGACCCATGCTAACGTTCGAGTCCCGGCAGTGGCCCGGCTCACCAGCCAGTTCATCACCAGCGTGGCGACAAACCATGTAGCAAAGTTGCTCCACGGCACCCCGTAATAGCCCTCTGACAGTGGAGTCTGCCACTCCCAGTAATGCTTGACGTGGTAGGCGACTGGCTCAAGCAGCAGGTCCAGGCCCACCGCCAGCACCGCGCCCAGCAGAACAGTGGGCCATAATCGGGGTTGCCCAACCTTGACATAAGACAGCAGCCATCTTGCCGAGAACAAGCCGCCTACGACGATGAGCAGCCACGCGAAGCCAATCGCCAGGGGCACGCTTCCCGGTAGCTCCGGCACCAGCACGCCCGTGTAGCGGTACTCCCCGAACGGCACGCCCGTAATGACGCCTACGTACTCCAGCGCCACGCCCAGCGCCAGCACCGACAGACTGAGCCACAGGCCCACATGCCTAAAGTTCACTACCATCCACGCCCCACACGCAAGCCCCAGCATCGCCAGCAGCAGGCTGCTCATCCACTCCATGCCCCAGGGCATCAGGCCAAACGACATAAGGAAGGTGGCGAAAGGGAAGACGAAGCAGAACACGCCGAAAGAGCCGAGCATCACCCATTCGGCAGTGGAGAAGCTAGGTATAGAGAGGGTAGCGGAACGCAGGCGGATGGTCATCTATTGCGTATTGAGGTAGTATCCCGAACATTACCCTCATTATACGTAAGGGTAAGACCTATGGCTTGTACCTGAGTTGGTGTTTGTGGCGCATTATCAAGGGATAGCAACGATGGACACAACTTCTATGCGGTCCCCTTTGAACGCAAAGCTCCCGCAATTGCCCTCAAACAGGCTGCCTCCTGAGAAGAGCCAGCGTTCTTCGCTGTTGGACCGAATTTCTATGCTCCTGGGATAGCCCCTCGCTTCGTCATACCTGGTCTGGACCCGTACCGGTCCATTGCAGGCGCATCCTCTGGGGCCACACGTACCCTCATATTGTCCAATATACTTCTCGATACGCTCGAAGAGCCGAGTTACGGTCCAGCCTTCAAGGTCAGGTGCACCAGGGGGCAGTGGTGACGAGCAGGTGTTCCTTGAAATCTCTACGACTTGCTCATCCCTGACCTCAACCTCCTGAGTACAGGTCAGGTGCGTACTTTCGTATTCAACCCGCATAGTGTAGTGACTCAGGGGGTTTCGCTCCCAACGCTCTCTAGCAGCTAAGAGGTGCTGTGTTGCAGCAGGCGAATGTAAGACTGACTGCTGTACTGCCATACATCCCAGAATAGCTACCAGAGTTCCCAGAACGAAGGTCCATTGGAGTCTGCGCCTGATTAACATGCGCGTATAACGAAGCCAAGTATTGCAGGTTTCAGGTTACCTTTCTCAGCATTCGAAGTATGGAGTCTTAGCGGAGACGTCAAAAAAGGACCTACTTATTCAGCAGGTCCTCTCGTTAGCTAATTCAGTTCGGCGTGGGCCCTACTAGCCGCAGCCGCAGCCCCGTGCGTTCTCGGCGTCCGCGCCGGTGTCGAACGAATGCCCGCAACCGCAACTGCGTACCGCGTTCGGGTTGAGGATGCGGAAGCCGCCGCCCATCAGGCTGTCCTCGTAGTCGATCTGCGCGCCGCCCACGTAGCTCGCGCTCATCTCATCCACGTACAGCTTTACGCCTTCTACTATGATAGTATGGTCGTCCTCAGCGGGCTGGTCCTCGAAGGCCATACCGTAGGACATGCCGGAGCAGCCACCGGGATAGACGAAGACGCGCAGGCCGAGTTGCTCGCTGGCGTTCTCCTGCTGGCCGATAAGCTCCTTTAGCTGCGCCGCGGCAGCCGGGCTCATGCTGATAAGATCGGTATTCGCCGTTGTCGATATCATCTTTTCGGTATCGATAGCCATATCTGTTGGGTCTCCTTGCTATAGTGCGTGCATCATTTCCCGCAATTCAATTCTACCAGATGGGGGAACGGCACGCAAGAGGGGAATACGAGTGGTTAGTGGTTAGTGGTTAGTGGTTAGTGGTTAGTAAGAGTTGCTAACCACTAACCACTATCCACTAACCACTCGTCTAGCTTACTACTGTCAGCAGCCCCGAATTCATAACCACTTCCAACGCCAGCGTCTTGTAGCCTACGTCGGGGAAGTGGACGGTTACAGTGCCCTCTTCCAGGTTCTGCACCATGCCGTTGCCCCACTTCTTGTGCGCTACCGTGTCGCCGTTGCGGAAGGGCACCGTCGGCACGTGCACGGCGGGCTGCGAAATCTTGATGGCCTCGGTGCTCATCTGCGCCAGCACCTTGATGCAGTTGTCGCAAGCGCCACAGTGCTCCTTGGTGTAGTCCTCACCGAAATAGCTCAGGAGGAGCTTCCGGCGGCACTCGCGGGTGCTGGCGTAGCGCAGCATCATGTCGAGGCGGCTCTGCTCGTACTGCTTGCGGGCCTGCAACACCTTCATGTCGAGCAGCAACCGGCGGCCCGGTACGTGGGTCTTGCGGAAGGTCACGATATCGTTGTTGTCGCCATTGCCGCTAAGGCTCGCCACGCCACCGGCCTGCTCCAGCGCCGCGAGCAGCGGGCGGATGCGGGCCACGGGCAGGTTGCGGACCTTGGCTGCCTCACCGATGGTGAGCGTCCTTACCGGGGCTTCCTCGGGATTGGCCTTCTCCTTGGCGCGCAGGGCCTTGCGCAGGTCGTCCCACAGGTCGCGCAGGTTGGCCTCTGAGGGCACGCTGCCGCCGATGAAGAACGACTGTATGTTGCGGTCGCGGGGATCGTAGATCAGGATCGCCTTTGAGGGGTTGCCATCGCGCCCGGCGCGCCCGGCTTCCTGGTAGTAAGCCTCCAGGGAAGCGGGCAGGTCGTAGTGCACCACGTAGCGCAGGTTGGGCTTGTTGATGCCCATGCCGAACGCCGTGGTCGCCACCACCACCGGGATAATCTCGTCCATCCACGCCTGCTGTACGCGGTCGCGCTCGCTCTTCTTCAACTGGCCGTGGTAGTAGTCCGCCGTGATGCCGTGCTCGTTGAGCAACTCGCTCACGCGCTTAGCCTCGGAGGTGGTCGCCACGTACACCAGGCCGGAGCCTTCCAGCTTGGCGTCCATGTACTGTAGCTTCTCAACCGCTTCGGGCGTCATGCCGGTGTACTGGTCCTTGTTCGACACGGTGCCGCCATTCTCGAAACCGGAGGGTGCCTTGCCGAACATCTTGAGCAGTTGCCAGTCCTTCTCGCGGTCGGTCGAAGCCGACACCACCGAGAAGGTGAGGTTGGGGCGGTCGAAGCCGTGGATGATCACGCGGGGGTCGCGCAGGCCCAGGTTCTCCTGGATGTCGGCGCGCACCTGCGGGGTGGCGGTGGCGGTCAGGGCCAGCACGGGCGGGCGGCCCGCGGCCTCAATCGCCTTGCTGAGCATCAGGTAAGCGGGACGGAAGTCGTAACCCCACTCGGAGATACAGTGCGCTTCGTCCACCACGAACAGGTTGACTTTTATTTCGCGAAGGCGAGCCAGGAAGTCGGGGTCGGAGCAACGCTCCGGCGTCACGTAGAGCAGCTTGTCCTCACCGCGCTCCATCGTCAACAGTTGAGCGTCCACCTCCTCGTCGGTGAGCGTCGAGTTGATGAGGGACACGCCCTCGATGCTGCGGCTCTGCAAGTCAATAACCTGGTCGCGCATAAGGGCGATCAGGGGGGAGACCACTATTGCAGTACCGGGCAGGAGCAGGGCCGCCAACTGGTAGGTGAGCGACTTACCCGCGCCAGTCGGGAACACCGCCAGCACGTCCTGGTCGCGCAGCATCGACTCGAGGACCTCGAGCTGTCCGGGCCGGAACTCGTTATAACCAAAGTGTTTTTGTAGTGCTTCCTCTATCTCGGTGCGCTGCACTATCATCATCTCAATTTTTCCCTCGCTCTTCATCGCAGAAGAGCCTTCCTACATAGGAGGTAGGTGTCTTGTAAAATAAAGGTGCAGACCCTCTATACGGCCGCTCTGGATAAAGCGGGACCGCGCATGGGAAAAACCCCACACGTACAAGGGTCCAAGCGAGCTACCGACTATCGCAGTCACAGTTCGCTGTATGCCTTCTTAATAAGCAAACGGCGTGCCACAATATAGAAAAAGTGGCACCAGGTTAGTACCTGTTTTTAGATATGTTATTGAAAAGGGAAGAATGCTGCTAATGGCCGCTGTGCATAGCCGCACGGCGTCTTCTTTCTTAGTATAAGCCCGACTCACGCATAATGCAAGCGACTTTATCCACTAAAGGTACTGGGTTGTACTAGGCCAAAAGTCGTATTCAGGGGTGCCGGTGCGTTGCTAATGTGTAAATGCTATTGATATGTTTATGATTGTTAATCCTTGGGGCTCCCCCCGGAGGCCGTCATTGCCCCGTGACCGAGCCGCTTTCCCACAAAGACAAAGCCGCCTTCGGCACATTTCTTCTACATTTATATACGCACCGAGTTTCACAGAGTTGCATGCCACTCCTGCGATCCACCTGCAGAGCGAAGTCTTTCTATACAACAGGACCAAAGCCCCACCCTGTCATCCTGAACGCAGTGAAGGATCAGCAACGGCCGTTTGATACCTGCCTTTGATGTACAAAGCCCCACCCTGTTATTTCGAACGCCGTGAGAAATCTCGTCCTACAGCACCCAACTACCACCTTTCTTATGGCATGAGACCTATAGTGGCTATCTACTCCACGAGAAAGGAGCAACATCCAGGTGTAGGACGAGATTTCTCACGGCGTTCGAAATGACAAGTAAGGGCTTGGGGTGCTAATGACTCTCAGTCAAGAACGGGAGGCTGACCCTTCACTGCGTTCAGGATGACAGGGGGAGCGTGGTCGCCGTAAACCCATCTATCTGCGGGTGGGACTTGCCCGTTCGGGTGTCTTTCCTTAATCCCGCCCTTTCCTCTATAATTCTGAATATGCAAACAGCCAACAGCCCCGCGCCTGTAGAACCCGTGGAAAGCTCCGTTGCCGGCAGCCCCGCCGCACCCACCGAACAGCGCGACACCGTTACCCCTACCGCTACGGAGAGTACGGCCCAGCCGCCGGTCGCTCAATTAGAGCGGGTGAGCAAGCAGTTCAAGGGGGTAGCCGCGCTGCGTGGCGTGTCCTTCAACCTGGAGCGCGGGGAGATTTTTGGTCTGCTCGGCCCCAACGGCGCGGGCAAGTCCACCCTGCTCAAGCTGCTGCTTGGCTTCCTCCACGGCGACGGCGGCGCAGTAAAGCTCTTCGGCTCCACCGACCTGACGAAGGCGCACGCGCGCATCGGTTACCTGCCGGAGCAACCCCGCTACCACGGCAACTTCTCAGGCCGCGAGTACATGGAGTTCCAGGCCCGACTGGCCGGTCTGCGCGGCCGCGATGCTAAGGCAATCACGGCTTACGCCCTGAAGCGGGTGGGGCTGGAGGAGGCGGCCAAGCGGCGCATACGCACCTACTCGAAGGGCATGCGGCAGAGGCTGGGGCTGGCGGTGGCTGTGTACGCTTCCGGTGACACTCCGCCCGAACTGCTGGTGCTCGACGAACCGGCCTCTGGGCTGGCCCCTGAGGGGCAGGTGGCGGTGCGCGAAGTGCTGCTCGATTGCAACCGTCAAGGCTCGACCATCCTCCTCTGCTCCCACCAGTTGACCGAAGTGGAGCGCATCTGCTCGCGGGTCGGCATCCTCCGGGGCGGCAAGCTGGTGGCGCTCACTCGGCTGGACGACCAGTCGCGGGTGGTGATTGTGGCCGCGCCCCGGTCCCGTGGCTTCGAGTTGGCTCCCCACCTTATAGAATACCTGCGGAACCTGCACCCAGCCGTGTTGATCAAAGGCGGCTTGCTGGAGACCGAGCCGCTGGTGGTGAGCCTGCCCACCGGCAACGACGTGCCTCACGCCGCCTCCATGAAAGCCGCCGCCCTCCGGGCCATAGTGGACGCCCGCTGGGACGTTATGTCGCTGCACGTGGAGAACCGCGACCTGGAGAGCATCTACATGCGGGCCGTCCGCCCCTCGCGCAAGGACGGCGCTGACCCCCACGCCGACGGCAAAGCCCCTGAGGTGGTCGAGGTGGCACCGGGGCAAAGTACGTCTACGGTGGGAGCCGGCTCACAGGAGGCCCCGGCTTTGGATGTCGCCCAGGCAGGCCCGAGCGAAACTACCGCCCCGGTCACAATGCCCGACGCTGCCCTGCAATCGGAGCCTGTGGAAGTCGTTCCAGGTAGCCAACCTCTGCTGGTGCGTCCTGTTTCGCCCAACGGTTCCGCTGCTACCTCGGAAGCCGTGGGGGTCCCGGAAGCCCCACCCGCAGACACGGCTGTCGAGACGCTCCAGGTCGCCAGGAGTGGCCCTTCCACAGCGCCTCTGCCGCCGCTACCCGACTCGGTAGAGACGCAGGCCGACCCCGCATCGCAAGGCCAGTGGCTGCGCGACCTGCGGAGAGAGGGGAGTTAGACCTTGGAAGCTACAGCTCCGCAATCTTTGAGCGCCCCTCAAGCCGAGCAAGCGCCCCGCGTCAAGCCCCGGCAGAACCCGCCCGTGTTCTGGAAGTTGGTGCGCTTCACGTTGAGCGATTACTCCCGCACCGCCTGGGTCTTCCTCAACCTCGCTATACTGGTGGGGGTACACACCCTCTTCTTCCAGTACAAGTCGGGACAGAGCCACTTTTTCGGCATAGAGTACGCCGCCGCCATGTTGCAAGCCGCACTCACCTGCGCCGTGATGTTCGCCCGCAGCAACCGGGCCGAGTCGTATGCCATACTTGCAAGGCGGGTGCCGCGCGCCTCCTACGTGGGGGCCGTGATGCTGGCGGCATGGCTCGTGGCGGTGCTGGCCTACGCCCTGTCAACCCTGTTCGACCTGCTTTACTTCAGCGAGTGGGCCACCGGACAGCCTCTCCTCGACTGGCAGACGCCCACCAACTACGCGCTGGGCAGCGCGCCGGTGCTGGTGGGAGCCGCGTTCTCCGTCTCCCTGGTGACGCTGCTCAGCACGTTCGTCTCGACCTCCGCCGTGCGCCTGGCGACCATGAGCCTCCTGGCGGTGCTCGTCATGTCGTTCGACGCCCGCAACTTCCCGTTCGAGGGCGTGCGGCCCATGTTGCAGAATATCCCGCCTGTACTCGCACCCCTGGCTGGTGCCCTCAAGTTCGCTACCGAGCAGGATGACATCGCCACCATATCGCTTGCCATGCTCGGCGGCTACGCTCTGCTGATGCTGGTAATCGCCCTGGTGCTGGCGGGCACCCGCGAACTTGTGCTGGACTGACTTACATCACGCTGTTGCCCTATCTACTTACCATAATATAGCTCCCCAGCAACAACAGCGCCGCGCCGAGGAGTCGGGCACCATCTATCGGGCGCACGGGCAGGTCGAACCACCCGAACTGGTCTATCAGCATCCCCACGATGAGTTGACCCACGATGATGAGCGTCACCGACACGCCCGCACCCAGCTCAGGCAGGGTGCGCGTCAGCGTCAGGTAGAGGACCACCCCAAACACGCCGGAAGCCAGCATATACCAGGGTAAACCGCGCCACTCACCGATCTTTTCGCCGTGCCGTGCGAGCAGCAACACTCCGGCCACGATTGCCCCGCCGACGTGCACGATGAAGCTGCTGGCAGCGCCGCCTACTCTCTGGCTCATCGCGCCCACGATGGGCGCTTGAAAGCCCACGCTGAAACCACCTATCAGACCGATTAGCACCGTCAATACTTTGTCGAGCATATATTACGTTTCTCCGTGAGATAAATTGCTAATGCCTGTGCTTAGTCCATGTGGCCGAGGCAGCCGGAGTAGCTACGGCATAGAATAAGATAGCATACAGGCGGCGACCAAGAGGCGGTATGCTAGCTGCCTCTCCTCTTGTGCTTACAATTATATGTAGATATATGTAGAGGGATCTAATGTCCGGTAA
>JALZHG010000133.1 GCA_030914045.1 Chloroflexota bacterium
CAGCAACACTGAAGCAACGTTACGGTAGCCGAACCGTAGCGAAAACGTGATGCGGCAAGTTGGGTTCTGTATCTCACTTACCGCATCACGTTTCACGTTTCACGTTTCGGCTAGCGTGACGTTGCTTCAGCGTTGCTGTTGTGTCACCATCTCTGCAATTTCCAGGAGGTAGCTGTCATCCACATCCTCCTCGACTTCCAGGATGATCAACCAATCGTCCTCCTGCCACTGCAGGGAATCGTAGGTGTTGCTACGTGAGCTCATTTCTGTGTAGATGGCGCGCTTTCCGCCTCTCACCGTAAGTGGGTATCTGGTCGTGGAATAGGGTTCGCTGGTGTCGTCGCTATCTCCCCCGGCAGGAATGAACTCCGATTCTATGCCACCGAGCACCTGTGTAAGAGACACATTTTTACTGCCGTCCGTGTAATTTAGCAGTAAAGGTACCCCTTTCTCTGCTTTCCCTGGAATTTGGGCGCCAACCAACTCGAACCCGGACCCCTCCGGTATGACAAATGGAGGTGGCTCAGCAGCCGCAAGGGACTGGCTTGCTTCCGTTCCGGTCAGCACATTAGTGGGCACGCCTATCTGGTCGCTGCCGGACTGGCGAGGACTCTGGGAGGTGCCTGGCGCGCCGGGTCGAAGGACCAGCGCAGCCACAAGCAAAGCGAGCAGGCACGCCGACGCAGCCGCCACGTAGATGGAGAGACGACGTGCCCTGTTTGCTGAGGAAGAAACGTCTGGCATAGCTTTAACCGCCTTCCACCCCTGTTGGTGGGCTTCTCCTCAGCAACTCTAATGCCAGATAGGTCTACAGCCTGAGGCTTGGGGCTTTAGACCGAATAAAAGACCTCTAGCTTCTCCTTGTTCACGACCACCAATTCACGCTGCCAGGGAGTGTTGGGGCGGACTATCAGGTAGACCGTTGCCCTGGTGATGGGAATGAAGGGGTCGTGTCCCTGGAGGAGACTTTCGAGGGTAGCCCCGGCGAGCAGGTGGCACTGGCCGTGGATGATGAAAGTGTCGGTCAGGGCGTAGCAGGGGACGGCTTGTTTATGCACGTAGTATTCGCGGCCGGGGCCGAGGCTTTGCGTCTGGCCGGGGGCCTGCGACTGCTGGGTCTGAGAGGTCTGCTGAGCTTGCTGGGGTATGGTGGCGGCGAATTGTATGTGGTCGCGGCCAACGTACACAGGCGTTGCCATCTTCTGGGGGCTGGTGCTCGTCTGGCCCAAGGGGGTGACGGTAGAGCCGTTCACGGTGAAGAAGTCACGGTCGCGGCGATTGATGAGGTCGCTGGTGCGCTTGAAGGGGCCGGATATCGAACCCTGGATGAAGAGGCGAGCGGTGTATAGCTCTACGTGATGGCTGATTGGCCCGGAGGGCATGGCCGAGTACTCTTCCATGATTCCTTTCCGCTAGTCATTAGTGGTTGTGCATTGGGGAGCGCCGTTGGGTTATAATGCTATAATCCCTGCATATCTCACCGGTTATAGCAGGGGCCAGGCGCAGTATTGCCCCGATTTGACCGTTATCTTACCACACGCTAGAAGCCACGCCTAGATGCCAGAAGAGTTACAACCCCGCCCCCAAAAGTCCCATAAGCAAGGTGCGGGAGCCAGGCAGCCCCAGGCAAGTCGCGACCCCCGGCGGCAATATATCCGCCTGCACAGCGACGAGAACCCTTACGGCTGCTCCCTGCGGGTGCAAGAGATACTCGGGTCGTCCGACCAGTACTACCTGCCCGCCGACCCGATGTCCACCGACCTGCGCGGGGCGCTAAGCGAGTACACGGGCTTCGTGCCGGAGCGTATCGTCGCGGGGGCGGGCACGGTCGAGCTGACCGAGCGGATGCTGCACGCCTTCCTCGACGCGGGGGATGCCGTTATCGTCTGCCCGCCTTCGCTGCCGCAGCACAACCTGGCGGCGTCCAGGGCGCGGGTCACGCTGGTGCAGGTGCCGCGTGACGAGCGGTTCGAGGTGGACACCGACGCCGTCCTGACCACCATGCGCAGGCAGTCGAACATCAAGATGGTAGTTCTATCCTCGCCCAACAACCCCACGGGCAACATCACGCCCCCCACCGCCGTAGTGCGGCTGCTGCAAATGGGCGTGTGGGTGCTGGTGGACGAGAGCTACTTCGAGTTCGCGGACCGCACGGTAGCGCCCCTGGTGGCCGAGTTCGACAACCTGGTGGTGCTGCGCTCCTTCAGCCCGTGGGCGGGCCTGCACGGCCTGCCGGTGGGGTACGCCCTCTGCTCAACCAGGGCGGCGGCCCGGCTGCAACGGCTCACACCCCCAGGCTCGTTGAACCGCGCGGGGCAGCTCGCAGCCTTTGCCTCACTCGGCGACCTGGAGGCCCTCCAACAGCGGGTGCGCCGTATGCGCCTCGAACGCGGGCGCATGTACCGGCAGCTACGCAAACTGAACCTGATGCAGCCCTACTCCTCCGCCGCGCCGTTCCTCCTGTGCAAGCTCACACGCGGCACCTCCCACCTCGTCCAGCGCCACCTCCAGGACGACGGCATCCTGGTGAAGGGCATATCCGACCGCTGGCTCGCCAACCACCTGCGCATCAGCGTAGGCCTCCCCGAAGACACCAACCGCTTGGTCGCCAGCCTAAGAACCCTGGCAGGAAACCCGGAGTTGTAATTTGGGAACTGGGATTTCGGATTGCGGATTTGGTTGCAGTTCTATACACCTGGCTTGCGTAAGCTAGAATAAACCAAATCCGAATTCCGCAATCCCAATTCCCAAATGTCCTTCCTTCTCTCTTATCTCCTCGCTGCTGCTATAGGGTACCTGGGGTACCGGGCGCGGGCGCTGTCGGCGTCGGGTGCGGTTGCGGCTTGCGTGGTTGGCGGGACGGTGTTTGGGTTTGGCGGGTGGGAGGGTGCCCTGCTGCTGGTGGCCTTCTTCGTTTCGTCCACCTTCCTCTCCTTCTTCCGGGCGGGCGACCCGGCCAAGCACAGGGCCTCCGAGACGTTTGACAAGGGTGGCAGGCGGGACGCGGCGCAGGTCGTGGCTAACGGCGGCGTGGCAGCCCTCGCCGTTCTCCTCTTGTACTTCTTTCCGTCGGTCTACTTCAGCGGGGCGTTCGTTGGGGCGCTGGCGGCGGCCACTGCCGACACCTGGGCCACGGAAGTGGGCGTGCTTAGCAAGCGGCGGCCCCGGCTCATTACGACGGGGGCGCGGGTACGGGCGGGCACATCGGGGGCTGTCACTTTGCTGGGTAGCGCGGCGGCTACTGCCGGGGCACTTTTCATCGGGCTGGTTGCCGGTTTGCTGGGACGCTTTCCTGAAGGTATGGATTTTCCGGTGGGTTCAGTAGTGGCAGCGGTGGGCATAGCGTTTGTTGGTGGCACGGCGGGATCGGTCGCGGACAGCCTCCTGGGGGCAACCATCCAGGCAAGTTACTATTGCCCCACCTGTGACAAGCCGACCGAAAGCAAGGTGCACAGGTGCAGCACGCCTACTACCCTCACGAGTGGCCTTGCCTGGGTCAACAACGACGTGGTGAACCTGGCCGCGACGGTGACAGGTGCCCTTGTGGGTGGAGCAGCGGCTTTGGTGCTCTTATAGACCGGAAACGCAGGTGCATTCGCGCATGGGCGGTGTTATAATACGCATCATCCAGACGGACTTATATCGACCCGCATCGTGAAAGCTGAGTAGAGGAGCGAACGCTATGGACGACAGATACACGGATACCCAGGCGACAGGGGCACGCTCGGCTGAGGAGGCAGCCTGGGACGAGGAGTTCAACAGCACCAGGCAGCGTACCGGCGTGGGCAGCACCGTGGGAGAGCTTGCCCGGCTGACGGTGCAGGTGCCGGGTGCGGTAGCCTCGATGACCGCTTCGATGTTCCCCCAGGACACCCGCAGACACGCCAGGGCTGCGGTGCGAGAAGGGTTCCTGGCCGTGCGCTCGCTGCTGGGGGCAATCGGTGACGGCATAGAGGACGCTCTATCCGACAGGAACGCGCCCGCCTCCACACGGCAACCCCTCACCACAAGCGGCCCTCCGGGCACCTGGGGCACCGCTCCCTCCGCCACCGGCCCACTCACAGCCACTAGCTCCAGGGCGCGCCGAATTGAGATATCGGACTTAGACTCGACCCCCACCGCTTCGGCAAGTACCGACGAAGACGACGCGCCGGACGAGCGGGGCCTGCGGGCTGAGATAGATTACTAGACGCGCGGCGGGTTATTGAAACGCCAAGACGCAGAGACGCCAAGAACGCGCCAAGGTTAGGAATTGTTGTATCGAAGCAAAAGGGAGCAGGGTACATAATGTTGTATCCTGCTCCCTTTATACCCTCTAGACCCTAATCAGCTTGGCGTGGTTCTTGGCGTCTCTGCGTCTTGGCGTTTTCGTCACTAGCTCTCGCGGGGCCTGTTGGGGAGATGCCGTCGAGTGCGGCGGGGAAGACCTTGCCGGGGTTGAAGCGGTTTTCGGGGTCGAGCGCCCACTTGATGCGCTGCATCATCTCCAGGCTAGCGGCGTCGAGGCTCTTGTGCAGGTATTCGCGCTTCAGAGAGCCGATACCGTGCTCGCCCGACAGAGTGCCTCCGAGCGCGATTGCCGCCTCGAATATCTCCCTTGCCCCCTGCTGGACGCGCGCCATCTCTTCGGGGTCGCGCAGGTTGCACAGGATGTTGGGGTGAAGGTTGCCGTCTCCGATGTGGCCGAACAGGGGTATCACGAGGTTGTGGCGGGCGGCTATCTCGGTCACCTTGGCTACCATACCGGGGATGTGCGCGCGGGGCACCGAGATGTCCTCGCCCAGTTTGTTGGGCTTGAGGCGAGAAATGGCGGGAGAGACCGTTCGCCTGGCCGCCCACAGCGCCACGCTCTCAGCCTCGGTCTCGGCTTGGCGAACCTCCATCGCGCCACCCTGGCGGCAAAGGGTTGCTATCTCGGTTAGCTCGTTCTGCACCACGCGACTGTCGTTGCCGTCCTGGTCTATGAGCAGGATCGTCTCGGCGGCGAGGGGCAGGCCGAAGGGCTTGTAGGCTTCCACCGCCCGGATGCAGAGGTTGTCCATCATCTCCAGGGCGAGGGGCACAATACCGGCCTGTAGCACTCGGTTCACCGTCTCGGCGGCGTCTGACAGGCGGTTGAAGATAGCCATGACGGTGCCCCGGTAGCGCGGCCTGGGGATGAGACGCAGGGTAATCTCAGTGATGACGCCCAGCGTGCCCTCGGAGCCGACGAATAGCTGAGTGAGATTGTAGCCGGTCTGCACCTTCATCATCTTACCGCCGGTGCGTATGATGCGTCCATCGGCCAGCACCACCTGGAGGCCCAGCACGTAGTCCTTGGTGGTGCCGTACTTGAGGCAGCGGGGGCCGCCCGCGCTGGTCGCCACGTTACCGCCCAGGGTGCATTGCCGCAGCGACTGGGGGTCGGGTGGGTAGAACAGCCCCAGTTTTTCGGCTTCGGCCTGGAGCCGGGCGTTTACGAGGCCGGGCTGCACTACCGCGACCATGTTCAGGCGGTCCAATTCCAGCACGCGGTCCATCATGGTGGTGTTGACCACGATGCCGCCGTGTGTGGGTACGGAGCCGCCCGCGAGACCCGTCCCGCCGCCGCGAGGCACCACCGGCAGGTCCAGCTCCCTTGCTATGCGCACCACCGCCGAGACCTCCTCCGCCGTGAGGGGGGAGACCACCGCGTCGGGTCTGTGGTTGGCCCAGGTGCCGTCGTAGCCGAACACCGCCAGGTCTTCGGGGGTGGCGTGCACCCTATCGGTGGGCAGCACATTGCGAAGCCTCTGCACGAGAGGAGATATGGCCGTATCGCTTTTCCTGGTCGTGGTAGACATAGCTAAGGAAGAGAGGGACTTACCCTGCTTCAGTTGTCGCTCCATTCTTGTTGAACGTCCAGCAGTTTCCAGCCGTCGGGTGCGGTATCGTCGCTTTGGAAGCGGTAAAGGTTGCCTTCGGCGTCGCCTATCCCCCGGAAGATGCTTCCGCGCACGGCCACTATATCGGTACCCTCAGGAGCGGCCATGATTTCACCCAGGGTGACAAACACACCGCCATCCTTCACTTTGCCGCCGTCTTCGAGCGGGCCTACCGCGTCCGCAAACTCGGACATGAAATATTGCCGCTCCCCATCCACCGAGTCCATGTACCTGCCCAACGATTCGCCCAACGGCTTTGAGTGCTCGGACTCATCGAGGCGCTCGCCCTGCCCCAGGAACGGGTTCAGGTAGACGGTGGTGGCCGCCTCCGTCCTGACGAGGTTGAGCACTACCAGGCCGTAGATAGTCTCGCGGTCGTCCTCGCTGACGGCAGCGGGCACGGCGCTCGGAGTTTGCATACCTGAGCCGGCAACCACCTCGGTCATGAGAGCGTCGGGGAGGTCCATGCCGGGAGATGTCTCGGCGGGAGGGGGAGTGGCGTCGATACTCCCACCAGGTGCTGGCGGCCCGCCGGGATCGCAGGCTGACACCAGCAGCGCCAGGGCAAGCAGAGGGACCGCAACCGCCCTCCACCCGCTGAGTGCCCGACCTTCAACCAACCTCATGGCATGACACCCCTGACCGTAACAAAGAAAGAGCAGTGGTACAACGTCCCTGCTATTCTACACCAAGGCTCAGTGGGCTTGCAGAACGGCTTGGTTTGCAACTACAGCACATCGCCTACTCTTTGGACTGCTCGATCCGGCAACCACGAACCAAGGCAGGTATGACGTTGTGCGTTATCATTCTAAAATTTGTGCACATAAAAAGCCATTGTCAATGTTGACGTAACAGGCACCATCTTGTAAGATGGTGCCGTCGCAGATAGGAGGCCACGGGGGCTGGGCGCACCGGCGAGGAGGTTGTAGTTCCCCCGGCTTATGCATCCGGCGCCAACGGCCTGCGCATGGCGGGCGCGCCAGCAGCATTAATTCCCTCATTGTCGGTCACTTCTTTGGCTTTCAAGGGAAGCGTGGTGGAATGCCTGGGCAGGGCCGTGGCAGCAATAAGATCAAGGTACAAAGGTTCGAGGAAGACACTTCCAAGCAAGGGAGATTATTTGACATGAAATTACATGGAAAGCACGTGAGGGTGGGGTTGCTCGCGCTACTATGCGCGCTTATGGTGGCGGGCACGGCGGCGGTCGCTATGGCGGCCGCGCCAACCAAGATCACCAGGAGCGCGGACAAGAACAGCCCAAGCGGCGGCGTGGCTACGGCCGGTCAGTTGATCATCAGCGAGTTTCGCCTGCGCGGCCCCAACGGCGCCAACGATGAGTTCATCGAGATTTACAACAATAGCGGCGCGGACCACACAGTTGCGGGCGGTGGGTCGGGTTACGCGCTTGTGGCTTCAAACGGCGTGGCTCGATGTGTCATCCTCGATGGCACCTTTATTCCGCGCAATGGCCACTTCCTGTGCGTCAACTCGGTAGGCATTTCGCTTGCCTCCTACCCTGCCGGTAACGGCACCACTGCTACGGGTGACGCTACTTTCACCCAGGACATCCCCGATAATGCGGGTATCGCGCTGTTCAATACTTCTGTTCCCGCTGACTTCACGGTTGCCAATCGCCTGGACGCGGTCGGCTCCACTTCCGAAGCCAACACAGTGTACAAGGAAGGTACCGGCTACCCGGCGTTAACGCCATTTAGTATCGACTATAGCTTCTATCGAGATAGTTGCGGTAAGAGTGGTTCTATCACTACTTTCGGTGAATGCCCCACCGGCGGCACCATAAAAGATACGGACAACAACGCGGCAGACTTCATTTTCGTGGACACGAATGGCACTTCGGCAGGTGCCGGCCAGCGTCTCGGTGCTCCTGGACCTGAGAATCTAAGTTCCCCCGGCTACCTGACGGGCACCGTTACCCTGCCGAGGGCAGCGCTTGACCCGTGTGTCGATCTTGGGTCTCCACCCAATTCGGTCCGGGACTTCACGTCTGACCCAGCCAACAACTCGACATTCGGCACCCTCGATATCCGCCGCACCTTCACAAACAACACGGGCAGCGATATCACACGTCTGCGCTTCCGTATTGTGGATCTCAGCACTTTCCCTGCGCCGTCAGGGATTGCCGACCTGCGCCCGCGTACCTCCACCGCAGTGGTGGTAACAGTGGACCGAGAGCCCTGTGGCAGCGGCACCAGCAACGTCACAGTGCAGGGGACGACGCTGGAACAGCCTCCCTCCCAGCCTAACGGTGGTGGGTTTAATTCCAGTATGTCGGTGGGAACGGTGACCTCGGTGACGCCACTGGAGGTCGGGGCCAGCATCGATGTGCGGTTCCTGCTGGGCATTCAGCAAAACGGAAGCTACAAGTTCGGCATAATAGTTGAGACGCTGCCTGAGTACGCAGTCTCTGAAACTTGGGTAGTTGCCGGTGTAACAATACCAGGCAACGTTTTCGATTGTAAGAGCGATGCTTGCACCCCTACTGTCACACCCACCAACACAAGCACCAGCACAAACACGCCAACCAGAACTGCGACCGGGACCGCTACCAATACTGCCACGGCTACTTCCACATCTACCAATACTGCGACCGGCACGGCTACAGGTACATCTACGAACACAGTCGTGCCCTCGGTTACTCCCACAGTGTGCACGGTCAACTTCCCGGACAACAACCCAGGAGATACGTTCTACGAGTACATACAGTGCCTTGCCTGCCGGGGTATCGTCACAGGCTTCCCGGACGGCATGTTCCACGCGGAGAGGAACATCACCAGGGGGCAGATCTCCAAGATTGTGGCTAACGCGGCAGGCTTCCATGAGGACCCTGGAGACCAGATATACTCGGACGTACCGGAAGGCTCTCCTTACTATGAGTACATCAACAGGTTGACCAACAGGGGTATCATGAGTGGGTACCCATGCCCTGAGCGTCCTTCAGGTAGTGACGACTGCTCGCCAGACAACCCCTTGATCTTCCTGCCAAACGCTAACGCCACACGTGGGCAGCTAGCCAAGATCGTGTCTAACGCGGCAGGCTACAACGAGCCTGTGAGCGGGCAGTTCTACGCTGACGTACCACCGGCAGGACAGGGCAGCCAATTCTACGAGTGGATCATGCGCCTCACCAGCAGAGACGTTATGAGCGGTTACCCGTGCGGCACCCTACCTGAAGAACCTTGTGATGCCGAGAACCGCCCCTACTTCAGGTGGAACGCGCAGGTGACCAGGGGCCAGGCCTCGAAGATAGTAGCCAATACCTTCTATCCGGGGTGCCAGTCAGTGGTTCTGACGAGGACTGAGGACTGAAGACTGAGTCGGGAAAATAGAGAAGCGGTTAGTGCGAACACTAACCGCTTCTTATATGACCATGTTTGATAATGACCACTCAGTCCTCAGTCCTCAGTCCTCGGTACTGCTCCTCAGGTCCGCCATGTCGAGGAGGCCTTCGAGGGCGTAGAACTCGTACATGCGCATGAGGGCGCGGCTTTCGGGGTCCATGTGCTGGTAGAGGGCTTCGGTGAGGCCCTTGCGGATTTCGGCCGGGAAGAGCTTGGCGAAGCGGTTTTGCTCGATAGCGATGAACAGCTTATACATGTCGAGCAGGGCAATCGTGTCGATGGGCAGTTCCTGGTCGGTCATGCGAATCTTGCCGACATGCATGCGGGTCTTGAGCTTGTTCTCGCGGCAGAAGCGGTTTAGCTCGTACTCGAACTCCATCGCCTTGCGCGAGTAGCCGTACATCACCAGCTTGATATAGATGGCCTCCACCGTGTAGCGGAATAGCTCCATCACGCGATGCTTGTTGGGGGGCACAGGCTCGACCAGCCCGAGGCGGGTGAGGCCGTGCAGCAGCTTGGCGGTCTCGAACTGGGTGCGCTGGCGTCGCCGGGCGATAGTAGCCACGTCGCTGACGCCGTCCACTATAGTGAGCACGTCGCGGGCTTCGTCCGATAGAGGTCCGGTGGCGGGTCGGGGTAGGCGGCGGAAGGCCATGAGCACGGAAGGCACCACGGGGGCTATCTTGATCCATTCGTCCACGCGGCGGGTGCCCTCGATGATGAGCTTCTCCGCACTCACCGATACGGGCGTGCCGTCGGCCTTTACGAGCAGATCGCCCTGGAAGGTGAATCGACAATTGCGCCAGAGGAACAGGGTGTAGATGGTGGCTTCAAGCATCTGCTCCTCACACCAGTTCAGGTCCTCCATCGTGACGAGGCGGTGCTGCAAGAGTAGCTGCGAGGGGTCGGGGCCGCTACGCTCCTGCTGGGTGAGGTTGCCGGTATAGCCGCTGGGGGGCGTGAACACCTCGATGTCGTCGAAGTTCTCCATGTTAGGAGCGGTGCCGCCCGAATCGAGGTTGAAGGCGTCGGCGTAGGCGTCCCGGCCCCTGGCGCGGTCGTTGAGGCCGCCGGTGGTGGGCGCTTTGAAGTGGCCGCCGTTGCGACCGACCGTGGCGCTCACGCTGGCGGGGGACTCGCGCTCGGACCGCAGAGGTTCTTCCTTTTCGGTGACGCCGAGCACGCGCTTCCAGTCGTATCCGAAGTAGCGCTGTAGCTGCATCGGGTTGAGCTTACCGGCTTGGATGAGAAGATCGACCACGCTGGGCAGGCGAGTAGCGGCCGCGATGTAGCTGATGCGGCCCTGCTCGAAGCAGATGGTGCGCGTATTCCAGCCCTGGATGAGGGTGAGGGTGCCTGTCTTCTGGGTGAAAGACAGGGTCTGCAACAGATCGGTCAGGTTGAACAGACCGATCCGCCCTTGCAGGTCGAATTCTTCTTTCTCGTGTGTATCCATGAGGGTGCCGTGCCTGGTTACGGGGCGTGCCGCGAGCATAGGGGTAGAAGTTGGAGTTGTGGGCGCAAATATACCCGCGAAATGCTCATAACGCCCCCCATCATAGTAACAGCAAGCGAGGCCCTTAAGGAACGGGAAAATGGTACTAGGCGCGTCAGCCATCATGGTAGCACCGAAAGTACCATGCGCCACAGCCCAGCTCTAAGAAAGACGATGAAACCGCAAAGGCGCAAAGAGCGCAAAGGACAGCTAAGTAGATAAAGGTTAGGTGGTACAAAAAGGACCAGAGAACGTAATCATGCATCCTGCTCCTTCTGCTTGGTACACCCACTTAATCGCTGGTGTCCTTTGCGCTCTTTGCGCCTTTGCGGTTTCATCGTCTACTTTATCGTTGCAGTCGGATGAGGCGCGGGTTGCTTGACGGTGGATTGGGGGTGCTCTATACTGGAAGGTGGAATAACAAAATAGCTAAGCAGACTTTCAGGGCAGGGTGAGATTCCCGACCGGCGGTAAGGCGAATGTGGTGGAAAGCAGTTGCCAAGCCCGCGAGCCGCAAGGCAGACCCGGTGAGAAGCCGGGGCCGACGGTACAGTCCGGATGGAAGAAAGTCGAACGAGCCGCACGCGCGGTGGCATGTCTGTAGGCAGAGCCGCGCGGTCGAAGGCCGGGTGATCCCGGTGTTCGCGCATGGGGCTGTTCACGATTCCTCGACCCTGGAAGCTGCAAGGCAACCGGGGATTTTTTATGGGCTACGTAGAGACAGAGACAACCACGCCACAAAACGTAAGTGGCTACAACCGCATAAGTGGTGTTCCCATGGGCCCGCGGAACGGGCACCCCGAACAGGATGCCGTGGTGCTCGCGCCGGATGAGCCGGACAGGGCGCGGGCAGTACGCACTACCCTGCTGCGGGCCTTGGTCGGACTGGTGGCATTGGCGGGTCTGGTGGTGGTCTGGTGGACGCTCGTGGCCGTGGGCGATTACCCGCCGTTCATATTGCCCGCGCCGCTGGACGTGGCCGAGCGGACCTGGAGCATGCTGCTGGACGGCTCGCTGTGGCTGCACTTCGGCACTACGACGCTCGAGGCGGGGCTGGGCTTTGTGCTAGCGCTGCTGGTGGGATTGCCGCTGGGCTACCTGCTGGCGCATAGCAGGCGGCTAGAGCGGGTGATTAGCCCCTACATCGCGGTCAGCCAGGGGTTGCCGGTGGTAGCCATCGCGCCGCTGCTGGTGCTATGGTTGCAGGACGACCTGGCCCGCAAGGTGGTGATTGTCGCGCTGATCGTGTTCTTCCCGCTGCTTGTAAACGCCATCGTGGGGCTGCGTGGGATTGACAGGTCGATGCTTGAAGTAGCGCGCATATCAGGGGCGAACCGCTGGCAGACGATCTGGTACGTGGAGTTGCCGCTGAGCCTGCGGGCGCTGCTTGGGGGTGTGAAGCTGGGGCTTACCCTGTCGATCACAGGCGCGGTGGTGGGGGAGTTCGTGTCGTCGGGCGCGGGGCTGGGCTTCCTGCTCATCCTGGGGCGGGGGCTGTTTGATACGACGCTCATCTTCGTGGGGCTGGTGTCGCTGGCCTTCCTCACGGTAGTGGCTTACCTGGGGGTTAGCCTGCTGGAGAAGTCGCTGATTAGCTGGGAGTAGTGGTCCGAGGTTAGCAAGGATCCGTATGCAAAGGGAGATCAGACAGAAATGTTTAAGAAGTTAGGCGTACGAAGACTAGTTCTGATAGTAATGGCGCTTTTTCTGGTGGCGTGTGACTCGTCAAATCCGGTGCCGCAAGTTGGGAGCAACACGCCTGGACCTGGGCCGGGCGGAACAGCGACCCCTACGATGGAGGGCACGCCCGCCGCGCTCACAAAAGTGACCATCGCGCTGGGCTACATACCTGACGTGCAGTTCGCGCCTTTCTACGTGGCGTTGCACAAGGGGTACTACCGCGCCGAAGGGCTGGACGTTACCCTGCGTAACGGCATAGTTACCGATCTGGTTGGGGAGCTTGGCACTGGGGCAAACAATGTGAATTTCGCGGCTGTGTCGGGCGACGAGTTGATCCCGGCTAGGGCGGCGGGGGTGCCGGTGAAGTACGTCATGACGTGGTACAGGCAGTACCCGGTGGCAGCGGCCTCAATTGTGGGCAAGGGGCCGACGCTCGGCAGCCCGGCGGACCTGAAGGGTAAGGTAGTGGGGATACCGGGTCCGTACGGTGCCAACTATATAGGCTTGCAGGCGCTACTCAAGGCGGGCGGGCTTACTTTGCAGGACGTGCAGATCAAGAACATCAACTTCACGCAGGTTGCCAGCCTGTCGGCGGGGCAGGTGGACGTAGCGATGGTGTATGCCGCCAATGAGCCGACGCAGCTTCGCAGCCAGGGCTTTGAGGTGAGCACCCTGCCGGTATCTGATTACGCGCAGCTTGCCTCCAACGGCCTTGCGACCAACGAGAAGACGCTGAGTGAGAACCCGGACCTGGTGCGGCGCGTGGTGCGCGCCACGCTGAAGGGCATCGGCAGCACGGTGGACGACCCGGAGGGGGCTTTCCAGGAGTCGCTCAAGCAGATACCGGAGCTAAGTAAGAACGAGAGCACGCAACAGCTTCAGCGCCAGGTCCTAACCGAGACGGTCAAGCTGATGCAGCCCAAGCTTGGCGACCCGGCAGCAAATCCGTCGGCGGGCTGGGTGGACGCGGACGTATGGACGAAGACCCAAGACGCGCTGTTCGACTTCGGCATCATCAAGAAGAAGCTGGATGTTGAGGAGATGTTTACGAACGAGTTTGTGGAGTAGGAGATGTGGGCTGAAACGTGAAACGTGAAACGTGATGCGACTTGCTCTTGTTGGTGCATAACTGCGGCTTGCTCTTGTTGGTGCATAACTGCGGCTCGCTTGGGGTAGGCTCCCCCTACGCCACCCTGTCATCCTGAACGCAGTGAAGGATCTCAAGAAGATGAGTATGGATGCTGTGGAACGTCAGGAACAGCGGGATGTAGGTTCTGTATAGGGTATGAGTAGCATCTGAGATCCTTCGCTGCGCTCAGGATGACAAGGGCAAACTCTGGTCCCGCCATGCGAGCAGTATCATATTCACGTGAAATGGAACATGAGCCGCATCACGTTTCACGTTTCACG
>JALZHG010000326.1 GCA_030914045.1 Chloroflexota bacterium
GCCGAACCCCAGGCCATCGTCGGCGACCATCACCTCGCCACCGCGGCTGTGCCGGCCGTCACCCTTCCTCACCGGTGAAAGGTCCTATAGCGAGTTGCGGAAGTAGAGGTGCCGGGGTTCTTCGCCGTTTGAGTACTCAGGCACCTCGCCGAAGAAGATGGCCGAGGGGGCCTTTCGCCCCCATTTTCTGCTCCCATACTCGCCCAAACTTCGGCATCCCATGCTATTAGTGGAGATTGCTCTCGATACCAAAGGAGCCAGTTTCGGGGAAGACCACTTCCACAAGCCTCGACGAATAGACCTGAAAATGGGCCATCTGGCCGATGTGCCAGGCACCTCTCGAAGTATCATAAGAGATGGAGAGGTGGCGCTGTCTCCAAGGCCCGGTAGCCAATCGTGCCGAGGACAGCGGCATGATCCACCACGCCCCCTTCGCCCAAGCACACGGCAAGCCCATGACCTACGCCTAGTACGGCCTGTGGCCAGTGACGCGTCCACCGTACGGCGGTGGGGACAGTCCCGCCTTTATCAACCGCATGGCAGACTGGATGGAGTCACACCCGGTTACCTACCACATCTACAACGACGGCCACGGCGACCACAGTCTCGAGACGTACCCAAAGAGCAAGGCAACCTACAAGCAGCGGTTCGGCCTGTGAGAGAGGTTGAGTAGAACCGAAGTTGAGTAGAACCTTGCCGATTCGGTGGGCGAACTAGAGGTCTGCCCCATCAGCCGAGACATGATAGGGCAAAGGCGGCTCGGCGAGGGCGTCGACTTCCACCTCATTACCTTGCCCGACGGAACCGTCATGTAGACCGCTCAGCCGCGCATTCTCGACCTAGGTGGCAGCCCCGAGTACAGAAGTTTTTCCCTCCGCAAACTGCTGGTCCAATCGCTCCTTGAACCCATCAATCTCTTCGGCCTTTTGCAGCGCGAAGGCTGCCACCCGATCTGCAGCCTCACCGAGGTTCCCGCCGTAATCTAGCTCTACGCGTCGCAAGGACTCTTCGGCTTCCTCCTTGCGCTTCCGAGCGGCCTTCTCAGCCTCGGCCAGGTGGTGGATCTCCCGCTGCAGCTCGGAGACTCCCTCCGCCAGGTCGGAGACCTCGTCACCCCCTACGATAGTGTCCACAGCCTCCACCTGAAGGTCTGCCGCGCGACGGCGGAGCTCAACAAGTTCCTCCTCGACCTCTGCGAGTTGCCGCCGCACCACTTCGTAGGCCTCAAATTCGGCCCCGGCGCTTTTCTTGTAATCCTCCACCTCCCGGCGTCGGGTCTCAAAATAGAGGTCGAGGGCTCCGAGTATTTTGGTCTCAAGGCCCTGTATGCGCCTCTCCTCACCGGTTGTACCAAACAATGAAGCTCTCCTCTCTGCTCGTTAGGACCAGGCCGCAAACGAGGGTTTGGCCGCTAGAAGAGCTGCTCGACCTCGTCGATTATGGAGAGCAACTCTTCCAGTGTGGGGTTGGGCCGCTCAGAGTAGCGTCCGCCTACGCTCACCTTGGCCGGACAGGTCGGGTCCGCCGAGATCTCAACCCAGCCGGCCCAGCCGCCCGAGTCCACGGGCTCGGGCCGGCTGCAGATGAGCACCTGCGGCTTAAAGCGCGCAACCTCCTCCTCCAGCGCCTCCAGATCGGCGGTCTCTACCTCGACGTGCGGGCGCAGTATCCGGATGCCCGCCGCGAGCACGTCCCGGTAGGCACGGTAGTCGCCCTCGAAGACCACCAGAATGCGTGTCTCTCGACCTTCTTCTCCACGGGTGCCGATCTCCCCAGGGTAACAGCGGCGGGCGCGGCGTCCATCGGCCATTCGGCCTATTTGGTGGATGTTGGGGCGACTACTAAGGCAAGAAGCAGGTATCGGCTACCCGCCGACGAGCAGTTCCACTGCACGGATGATCTTCTCGCCCGGGGTCGCCGTGCTGAGCACCTGGTTCGCCCCGGCCTGCAACGCCCGGGCGCGCAGTTCGGCGCTTCGGGCGACCGTGAACGCCAGTACCGGGAGGTCAGGCCGTGATGCGCGGAGCTCCTTTATCAGCTCTGTGCCGTCTCCGTCCGGCATGTCCAGATCGACGATAGCCAGATCGATTTTGCCGTTAGGGCCACCCCAGACCCGGCGCGCCTCGGCCAACGACTCCACCTGGACGCTCTCCCTGAGATCCGTGTACTGTCCGAGCACGACTGCGAGAACTTGACGGAATAGATCGTGGTCGTCGACGATGAGTACTCGCTTCATGCGTACTCCCTCTCGTAAGACTGACACGCCGACAACGCCTTGCCACGTTCCTGGCTGGGTAGCATCGATTGGTATTCCTCGCCCATCGCTCTGTCCTCACACCTTAGAGATGGCTCCATGACCTCGTTAGTCTCCGAGGAAAGGAGTGGATCTCAGTCTTCTCGCAGCAATGACCAGTTTGGCTGCAGCGCTCGGCTACGTCTATATGCCACTCGGCCACTTGTGATTTGCCACGCGGTCATTGTTGGGTGGCACAAACTTCCACAGCGATGGTCAAAGTATCGCTCATTCTACAACAGCGGTGCGCGTACAGGTTGGCACATAAACCGCCAGTACTGCTGGCTCGCTCGAGAAGGGCGTTCGCTACCCGTCGAGGAGTCGTCCCACCACGTCGGCTATCCTCTCGGCTGACTCCGCCGTGGATAGCACCTCATCGGCTCCTACTTCCAATGCCCGGGCGCGGCGTTCCAGGTTTCGACCGGTCGTTAGCGCCAGTATCGGCAGCCCCCTTAGTTGCTCGAGTAGTTCGATCCCGTCCCCATCCGGTAGGTCAAGATCGACGATTGCACACGCTGGCTTGTCCTTCGTGTCGGTCAAGATACGCTCTGCCTCGGCGAGGGAGCCGGCCTGGACGCTACCCAAGCCCGTACGCCACTCGAGCAGGAGCGCCAAGCCTTCGCGGAACAGGGCATGGTCCTCGACGAGCAGAAACCGCTTCATCTTTGCAGTCCTTTGACCATTATGCTTGTACGGCCGCTCCCTTATCACGCTACGGCTGCCTCGTAGTTTCGGCACAGGGGGTGTTTCCCTTGCCTTCTTCCCTTGTTTTCGACACCTTCACACTAATGTTATGCCTCCATGAGGGCCGATAAATACTTCAAGGTAGGATTTCTCAAGTCGTAGCTTTGCGAATGTGTTCTTATGTTGGCGCCCCGGTTCGCCCCGGAGCCGACCAGCTACTACCCCTCCGGCTCTAGCGTAGAAAGCCATGATCTGTATGGTCGTACTCAGAGAGTTAGAGTCTTTGGGCAGCCCGGAGGTTGCAGGTGGGTAGCTCGACTATGATGCTGCGATCGGGACCGGGTGAGGCGTGAAAGCAGTTGAGAGGCTGACGCAGGCGACCATTGACTCTCACAGGACGTTCACTAGAATGGAGGATCCTGGAAGGTGGTAGTACGGAAGCCACAAAAGCAGAAATCTTGATCCTGGAGATGGC
>JALZHG010000134.1 GCA_030914045.1 Chloroflexota bacterium
GTGCTCCACTCCTCTTTTCCAGGCTACTTGGTAACACCTACCATCGAGCAGCATGGGGAACGCGCCTAACCATCAGGTGTTGCTCAGCACTCAGCACTCGGTACTCGGTACTCGGCACTCGGCACTCGGCACTCGGCACTACTGGCTGTTCTCGTCTTTCTTGGAGCCGCTGCCGGAGAGGCCGTCAAAGAAGGCGTTGACGCCGCTGAGAGCGGCACCACCTACTCGCTGGCCGATTGCGCTGCCGAGTACCCCGCCCGCCAGGGCACCGAGGAAGGTGCCGACCACCGGGATGGGTACGGCTACCGTGCCTACCTGCGCGCCCGCTATCACGCCCGCGCCCAGGCCCGCCAGCCCGCCTAATTGCTCGTTCTTCTCGCGATTCGTCTGAGACATGTCATGCTCCTTTCGTTATGCCGCTAGCCGTATTGTGAGTATCTTGTATACGCCGGGAGCAGGTGAATTGTTGCAGGGAAGGGCACCAATTTCGAGCAAAGACCTACTTAAGCTCCATCACCCGTAACACCAGACCTTCATCGGGCAGACCTTCAAGCGAGAAGTATTGGTACTGGTCGGTATCCCACCCCGCATATGCCAACCAACGGCCATCCGGCGAGATGCGCACCATGCTGAACGGCCAGGATACCAGAGGGGACGGCTCAAATACCTTCTCTAAAATTTGCTGCGCCGGAAAACTTACCTTCTGCTGCTCTCCTGATGCAATATCAATAATTGTCACTCCATCCTCGTTGAGGATCAGTATGTGCCCGGACTCATCGAGCAACCAGCTATTCACAACCGCAGGCACCCCTCGATCGGTTATCACAGGATCAGCTACTACTTCGCTGGTCCCGTCCGAGTTCCGGCGCATAAGCTTGTAATAATCATCGGGCAGACTGTAGTATACGGAGCCGTCGTCGGCTTCTCCAAAGAATGTGATACCTGCAAGGTGGGGCACACCTGAGGATACGAAGTCCCTGGTGGCAGCCCTGACGAGTTCCTCGGCCCTGGCATCTGGTGCCAGCTTGTACAAGCCGACGTGCCCGCTGTCCACAAGGGTATGATAGAAGATCGATGTATTATCCGTGCTCCACGCCAGATACATCCCGAAAAGGTACAGGCCTGGGCGTCCAGGCCCATCATCTAAAGGTATCCTCTTCAACTGCCCGCTACGAGGCTCCCAGATGGCAATGGCCTTTGGTGTGGGTTTGAACCTGCAGCCTTCAAAACACATCGCATGCTGATGAGGAAGGTTTTCAGCCTCAGGCTGAGCTTCCAGCCAGGCTACTTTCGTGCGGTCGGGACTAACAGCAAGACTGATTATCCAGACACCTGGCTCCGAAACCTGCACAGGTTCGCCTGTGTAAGGGGGCTGAATCGCAAACAGGTCCGTCCCGTCAAGGCTGTCCTGGCTCAACAGTATAGTGCCATCCGGCAGAGCACCTTCCAGGAAGCCCGTCGGCAGTAGGTGCGCTCGCTTGTTCGGCACGTCCACCAACAGGAAGGTTTTTGCCCACCGGGTCGCTCTCTGAGCAGGCGGGATGCCGGGGTACATCTCCACTACAAAAGCGTCGGGACTTACCCATGTTACGTTGCCGCGCTCAAAGGAAAAGCTGTCGTCACTTTCGTCCCTACCTTCGTCCTTGCCTTTGCCCACATCTTTGGGGTGTACATCTTCACCTGCCCACTGGACGGCCGTCGCTTCCCTGTCATAAATTTTGGACACTTCCCCTGAGAGGAGGTCCGAGAGCAGGACGCGACCGTTACCAGGATCAAGCAGGGCAACACGGCTACCGTCCTTCGAGGCATGGACAGTCATTTGCACCTCGTACCCAGGTAGTTGCTCTAATGCCCCGCTTTCGAGGTTCAGCACGTAGGCGTCATGCACTCTATTGCGGTCGAACGCCATAGCCAACCATGTAACAAGCAGACGGTTCGGACCTACCCAGGGGTCCGAGTTGGAGCCGTAGTACACCACGCCCCTGTCCGCATAAAGACGGTAGCCCTTCTCGTGGCGCTCGAACCTGAGCGGTGCCCCAGGAGGTGCCGTGGGTAGCGCAACGGCGACCGTCGGACGCACGTGCACTGAGGCGTCGGCGCTGATAGGGCTTGTCACCTGTTCCCCTGCCTGGGGCGTGAGTGTGGGACTGCCCCGAAATTGAGTGGCGAGCAGCATGGCCACTACGGCCAGTACGAAAGCGCCCGCAATGGGTAGGAGCAAACGACGCCAGAGTATAGGCTTGGCATTCTGAGCACCCGGAGTTTCCTCATTCCCGCCGTCTAAGGAAGAGATATCCTTTTCTTGCTGTGACATCTAGGTACCTTCTTCTTGCTAACGCTCAAGCCAGAGAAGCACCGCCGGTCGCCACTTATCTACCCTATACCTTTGCGCCTTGCTTATTGCATACACAAGAGCGCCAAAAGGTTCATTCTACGATAGAACTACGTCGTTTATGAATATCTACTATGCGTCTATACGTCAGCGCACAGTGAATCGTTCCGATGTATAAAGACCGAAATCATCAAGGTGGGCCTCTACGCAGACGGCCCCACTGGTACAGCATCAGGTTGCGCGCGTCACCGAGCAGGTTCTGGTGCCGGGCGTTGGGTGTATTCCAGCCGAGGCTATCGGTGACCGGCGAGATGGTGATGTCCAGCCCCCCGTCGCGAGCAATCACGGCCGCACGCTTGATGTGGTGCGGCTCCGTGACGAGGATAGCGGTCTTCCACCCGTTTTGCTGCATGATGGTCCGGCTGAACTGGATGTTCTGCACGGTGCTGCGGGCCTGCTCTTCCAGCGTAATGGCTTCGGGTGGTACGCCGTCGGACATGAGCACCTGGGCCATGGCACCGGCTTCGCTGGGCGGGGGTCCGGTGAAGCCGCCGGTAGGGATGATGTGCCTGGCTAGCCCCTTGTGATACAGCCTGGCGGCGTGGTGAGCGCGGGCCTGCACGCATGCGCTGAAGGTTGTGCTGAGGACGTTGCGCTCGTAGCTGGGGCAACCGAGTATGATTATCACGTCGGATGGCACGGCGTAGTCGGTGACGTTATCGGTGCAGACGTAGAGCAGCACGAGGCTGGACCACACCAGGAACACCAGGCCAACGGTCGCCCACAGCCCCGCCAAGCGCTTACGCCATATGTACCACCTACTCAAGCCCATAGCTCAACACTCGCCCCGAAGAAGTTAGCAACACAGCCCGATTGACGTACTGCCCTCGATAAGTTACACCTACATAGGTGCTAAATACAAGCCATCTCGTGCTTCCGCATGGAAGTACAACAGGTAGCTGAAACAAAGATGTTCAGATGTGCGGACTTCCCGCTAGTATGAAGCAAACGTCCTCTGAAGGGCGGCCTATTTATTGCTCGCTATAGGGCTGAGAAAATACAGGGGATATTGCTAGCCCGCTAGAAATATAGCACCCATGCGGGCAGCCACCACGATACAGGATGTAGAGAGACCACGCGGAAAGGATAGGGTATCCCATGAGTAAAGTGCTGGCAGTCATTCTGGCCGGGGGCCGGGGCGAGCAGTTGAGCGTCCTCACGGAACAGCGCGCCGAGGCCGCGGTACCTTTCGCGGGCAAGTACCGAATAATAGATTTCGCCTTGAGCAACTGTGTCAACTCCGACATCTACAACGTCGCCGTAATCACCCAGTACCAACCTCACTCCCTCAAGACCCACATCGGCATGGGCAAACCGTGGGACCTCGACCGCCGCCAGGGTGGCGTCCGCCTACTCCAACCTTACCTCGGACGCCAGGAGACCGGCTGGCAGAAGGGCACAGCCGACGCGGTCTACCAGAACCTCGACTTCATCATGGAGAGCCGCGCCGATTACGTGCTGGTGCTGGCGGGGGACCACATCTACCGCATGGACTACCGCCCCATGATCGCCTTCCACCAGCAGCGTAGAGCCGACGTCACGTTGGGCGCGGTGGTGGTGCGCCTACAGGAAGGCCACCGCTTCGGCATCCTGGAGACCGATTCCGCCGGGCGAGTCAACTCATTTGAGGAGAAGCCCGCCAGGCCCAAGGGCACGCTAGGCTCGATGGGCATCTACGTGTTCGACCGCGACACCCTGGCCCGCGTGCTCCTGGATGACGCACAGCGTGACAGTGGCGAAGGCAGACACGAATTCGGGCGGAATATCATACCGGACATGCTGGCTAGGGGTGAAAAGGTCTTTGCCTACCCCTTCACCGGCTACTGGCAGGACGTGGGCACCGTCCGCTCCTACTGGGAAGCCCACATGGGCCTGCTGGCAGACCACCCCCCCTTCGACCTGTACGATCCGTCGTGGGTAGTCCACACCCTCAGCGAAGAGCGTCCGCCCGCCTACGTCACCGAGGGATGTCACATTACTCAGAGCCTCATCTCGCACGGCTGCATCATCAAGGGGCAGGTTGAGCGTAGCGTGCTCTCCCCCGGCGTGGTCGTGGAGGAGGGCGCGGTGGTGCGCGACTCCATTGTGTTGCTCAATACGGTCATCGGTGCCGGTAGCGTAGTGGACCGCGCCATCCTTGACAAGCAGGTTGTCGTTGGCGAGAACTGCCGCATCGGACATGGCGACGACATGGCCCCTAACAGGCAGGAGCCGGGCTGGCTCGATACGGGCATAACGCTGGTGGGCAAGCGCGCGCGCATACCTGATAATTTCACCGTGGGGCGCAACTGCAAAATCGGCCCGGACGTGCGGCCCCAGGACTTCACCACTGATACCCTGGCGAGTGGCGAAACAGTCGAGAATCTCACCTTCGAGCACGGTTGGGAGCGTGATTTCGCGCCGGAAATGTCGGCAAAGTCATGAGGCCAGTGGCACCGGATATGCACGGGTGGAGAAAGCTATGCAGAAAGGAAGTTATGAGCGATGAGTAAAGTGCTGGCAGTCATACTGGCCGGGGGCCAGGGCGAGCGATTGAGCCTGCTCTCCGAGAAGCGAGCCAAGCCCGCCGTACCCTTCGCGGGCAAGTACCGCATCATCGACTTCGCCCTCAGCAACTGCGTAAACTCCGGCATCTACGACGTAGCCATACTGACGCAGTACCGTCCGCACTCCCTCAACGACCACATCGGCATAGGCAAGCCGTGGGACCTCGACCGCCGGCACGGAGGCGTGCACCTGCTTCAGCCCTACGTGGGGCGCGAGGAGTCGGACTGGTACCAAGGCACCGCCGATGCCGTCTACCAGAACCTGACTTTCATCATGGAGAGCCGCGCCGATTACGTGCTGGTGCTGGCAGGGGACCACATCTACCGCATGGACTACCGCCCCATGATTGACTTCCACCAGCAGCGCCGGGCCGACGCTACGCTAGGGGCGGTCGTGGTGCCCATCGAGGAGGGCCACCGCTTCGGCATCCTGGACACAGACATAGAAGGCAGAGTTATCACGTTCGAGGAAAAGCCCGCCAAGCCAAAGGGCACGCTGGGGTCTATGGGTATCTACGTGTTCGACCGCGAAATCCTGGCCCGAGTGCTCCTGGAGGATGCCAGGCTGGAAGCAAGCCAGCACGACTTTGGCCGCAATATCGTACCCAATATGCTGGAGAGGGGCGAGCGCGTGTTCGCTTACCCGTTCACCGGCTACTGGCAGGACGTGGGCACCATCCAGTCCTACTGGGAAGCGCACATGGAGCTGCTTGACGACCACCCCGCCTTCGACCTGTACGATCCGTCATGGGTGATACATACCCTCAGCGAGGAGCGGCCGCCCGCCTACGTCACCGAGGGGTGCAACGTCACGCAAAGCCTCATCTCGCACGGGTGCAGGATAAGAGGCAGTGTCGAGCGTAGCGTGCTCTCCCCAGGCGTGGTCGTGGAAGAGGGCGCGGTGGTGCGCGACTCCATCGTGCTGTTCGACACAGTGATTGGCGCGGGTAGCGTGGTGGACCGCTCGATACTGGACAAGGAAGTGGTCATCGGCAAGAACTGCCGCATCGGGCATGGCGACGACATGACGCCCAACAAGCAGGAGCCTGGCAGGCTGAATACTGGCATCACGCTCGTTGGCAAACGCTCTCGTCTGCCCGATAACCTTACCGTGGGCCGCAACTGCAAGATTGGCACCGACCTGCGACCCCAGGATTTCAAGACGGACACGCTGGAAAGCGGCGATTCGGTAGAAGACCGCGGGCATGGGCACGGCTGGGAGCGCGATCTGGTCAGGCAGACACCCGCCACAGCCGCCGCAGCCGCCGCACCCGTTGCCGGAGCAAGCTAGCCGGTAGACGGCCAACTAACGGGTATCAACGACGATACTGACAAAGGAGAGGTACTGTTATGGTGACTATTACCAGGGGCAAATACCAGGGGATCAACGCCTGCGCGAACGAGCAGGGCGTAATAGCGGCCGCCGCGATGGACCAGCGCGGCTCGCTCCAGAAGGCGATCACGAAGGCGAGGGGCGAAGGTGGGGCCGCCCGGCCTGAAGACCTGGCGGAGTTCAAGAAGGCGGTCACCAAGGTGCTGACCAGGCACGCCACCGCCATCCTGATGGACCCTGAGTACGGCCTGGACGCTATCAAGGAGCGCGCCCCCGGCACCGGGGTGCTGCTGGCCTACGAGAAGACCGGCTACGACGCGACCGTGAAGGGCCGCCTGCCCGACCTCCTGTCCGAGTGGAGCGTGCGCCGCCTGCAAGAGGCCGGTGCCGACGTAATCAAGATTCTGCTATACTACAATCCCTTCGATGAGCCTGCGATCAACAACGTCAAACATGCCTTCATCGAGCGCGTGGGTGCCGAGTGCGCCGCGCTGGACCGGGCCTTCTTCCTGGAGCCGCTGGTCTATGACGATAACGTGGGCGACGAGAAGAGCATAGAGTTCGCCAGGGTAAAGCCCAGGTACGTCACCGCCACTATGGAAGAGTTCTCCAAGGACCGCTACGGCGTGGACGTGCTCAAGGTAGAGGTGCCGGTGAACATGAAGTACGTCGAGGGCACGCGGGCCTACGGCGGGCAGTCCGCCTACACCCAGCAAGAAGCCCTGAGACTCTTCCGCGAGGCGGCAGCGGCTTCTACCAAGCCGTTCATCTACCTGAGCGCGGGCGTGACCGACGAGATCTTCCGCGAAACGTTGGAGATGGCAGCCGAGGCGGGTACGCCCTTCTCCGGCGTGCTGTGCGGGCGCGCCACCTGGCAGGACGGCATCCCGGTATACGCTACACAGGGCATCGGCGCGCTCGAAGAGTGGCTGGAGGACCGTGGCGTGAAGAACATCGAGGCGCTGAACCAGGTGCTCGCCACGGGCGCGCAGCCCTGGTGGACCGTCTACGGCGGCAAGGATAACATCCAGGTATCAGGTTAGACGCGTAGGACTGAAGGATTGGCAGTTGGTGCCCTACTCCGCAGATGAATAGCATGCGGAGTGGAGGCGGCGGGAGGGGCGAGTGTTGGCGGAGTTGAACAAAGTAGCGGTATTCACCAAAGAGTACCCACCCCACGTGTACGGTGGGGCGGGAGTGCACGTCGAGTACCTTTGCCGGGAGCTGGCACGGCTTGTGCCGGTGGAAGTGCGCTGTTTTGGCGACCAGGACGTTAGAGAAGGGGACCTGACCGTCAAGGGCTATGACATGTGGGAGGAGGTGGCCGAGAACACCGACCCGCGCTTTGTCGGGGCTGTAGACGCGGTCGCCCGCAGCCTGGCGATGTCGAAGGACAACCTCGATGCCGACGTGGTGCATTGCCACACCTGGTACACCGATATGGCGGGCCTGCTGGCTGGGAAGTTGTGGGGAGTGCCTTACGTGCTCACCATACACTCTCTCGAACCCCTCCGCCCCTGGAAGGTGGAGCAACTGGGCAACGCCTACCACCTCAGCGCCTGGATAGAGAAGACAACCATAGAGCAGGCGAACGCGGTAATCGCCGTGTCAAAGGAGACCCGCGAGGACGTGCTGAGACACTTCAACGTGCGGCCTGAGAAGGTGCACGTCATCTACAACGGCATCGACCTGGCACAATACCGCAAGATGCCTGAGACCGACGCCCTGGCCCGCTATGGCGTTGACCCCAGCCGCCCCTACGTGCTGTTCGTGGGACGCATCGCGCGCCAGAAGGGCATCATCCACCTGATCAATGCCATCCCTGACATCGACCCGTCGTTGCAGGTAGTGCTATGCGCGGGCGCGCCCGACACTCCGGAAATAGGCCGCGAGCTGACCGAGCGGATACGGGAAGTAAGCGTCGGGCGCAAGGACGTGATATGGATACAGGAGATGCTGGCTCGGCCCGACGTGATTCAACTCTACTCCCACGCGGCGGTCTTCTGCTGCCCCTCGGTGTACGAGCCGTTCGGCATCATCAACCTCGAAGCTATGGCCTGCAAAACGGCGGTGGTGGCCTCGGCGGTGGGCGGCATCAAAGAGGTGGTCGTGCCGGGGGAGACCGGCCTGCTGGTTGACCTGCAACTCAAGGAAGGTACGTTCGACCCCGTAGACCCCTCGAAGTTCGCGCGCGACCTGGCGAACGCCATCAATACCGTGGCCCTGGACGAAGCCTTACGCACCGAGTTTGGCCGCAAGGGGCGGGCGCGGGTTGAGGAGCACTTTAGCTGGGCCGCGATTGCCGAGCAGACGCTGGAGCTTTACCGTTCTTTGCTGTAACGTGACTAAGAACGGGACTAGATGGAATCAGACACCCTGCCGCGGAACGTTATCGAAGCAAGCTAACCGGTTGTCGTGCTCAAATCCAGCCTCCTGGTGTTGAGGCACAGGACCCTCAAAAGGAGCGATCTATGCAACGCCTGCCTATGCCCCAGCTAGGTGCCCGCGAACGTGACGGTGCGCCGGGTGTCATTGACTTTGGGGTATTGCTGCCCGGTATCACTCCCGACGTGGGCACGCTCTTCGTACGCATTATCCACGAGCGGGACCAGTTCATCGAGGGTATTCCTGCTGTGGACGTGCAGCTTACGCATAGCCAACTAGCCGGCTTGGGCGATTACTGGTCGGGCGTCGTGGACACTACCGATCCCGATCTGAAGCCCGCGGGTGCTCGTGGCTGGGGCAACATGGGCGGTGAGCAGCGTTACGTATACCGCTACGTACTAAAGCGCGGTGGGCAAGAGGAAATTGACAACATCATCGACCCGTTTGCCAGGGAATATGGCGTCGGTGATTTGTCGGCCATCACCGTAGGATACCAACCGTTCGAGTTCGATGAGGCTGTCGAAGAGAGCTTCAAAGTGCCTTCCATCAAAGATGCCATCGTCTACGAATTGAATATAGCCGAGCTTGGAGGAGACATACCTAAAACTATCGAGTTGCTCGACTATATCGCGGACCTGGGTATTAACGTCATAGAGGTTATGCCTGTGTCCAATGTGGCCTCTCGGGTGGACTGGGGATACGCGCCGATAGGTTACTTCGGCGTGGACGAGCGCCTCGGCAAGCGACGTGATTTTCAGGTGCTCGTGGGAGAGGCGCACCGGCGTGGCATAGCGGTTGTCCTCGACGGCGTCTTTGGGCACGTAGAAGACCGCTTCCCCTACCACTACCTCTACAATCTGCTCGGCGCGTCATTTCCAGGCCCCTTCATCGGAAAGTACGCCGAAGACCTATTTTTCCAGAGTACCGACTTCACCAAGCCTCTCACTCGGGACTTCTTCTACACCGTATGCCTGCACTGGCTGGACACCTACCACATCGACGGCTTTCGCTATGACGCGGTCTCGCAATATTGGGACGAAAGCAAGCCCGTGGGCGAGCAAGGCTTCAGCGACCTGGCTAGGGAGGTCAGGGCTTACGTCGCCGGGAAGATCGGGGCCACCGATGAGTACCAACGCTTTTTCCCGACTGACAACGGCGAGATGACGTTCATCCAGATCGCTGAATATCTTGCCAAGAAGAACCCCCCGGAGCACGTGCTGTACGATACGGTGGCTAACTCAGCCTGGCAAAACCAGACTATGGAGGCAGCGGAGAGATGCGCTCAAGGCGTGTCAGGGGCGCTTTCGGAACTGGGTCTGCGCTTTGGGCTGCACAACTACCCGGATTTACGCACGCACGATGGCGAGGTCATTACCAAGTCGGCGCTGCAATATATCGAGAGCCACGACCACGAGCGGTTCATCTGCACCTTTGGCACCGAGTATCCAGACCCGGACAGCGCAGAGCGTCGTGACGAATTGGTGCTCGTTGGCAAGAGGAAAGAACACTGGTTCAAGATACAACCCTATCTGATTGGACTCTTGACGGCCAAGGGGACCCCCTTTCTCTGGGAGGGTCAGGAGTTCTGCCAGAACTACTTTGTGCCGGGCAAAGGCATGGGGCGCGTGGTGCTATACAGGCCGGTGGACTTCAACTTCTTCTACGACTCCATCGGTCGCACCCTGATAAGGCTGGTGCGTAAGCTGACTCGTATCCGCAACCAGGGGCCGCAGTTCCGGCGGGGCGACCACTACTTCTACGACAGGTCGGAGTACACGCACCTGGGCTTGCTGCTCTTCCACCGCAGCCTTACGAACGCAGCCGGGGCTACCACCTTCAGCCTCGTCGCCCTCAATTTCACCGGGGAATCACAAAAAGTCAGATTCCCTTTCCCGGTTGCAGGGGACTACGTGGAGCAACTACTAGGGCAGCACAACCTGGCAGGCGTTGCGGCAGGCGAAGAGCGCGAGCTCATCATCAACAGCAACTATGGGGGCATCTGGACGGCGAATCCTTGAGTCGCCCGTAAATAGCCACCAGGCAAGGCCAGGTAACAGTCCGCCTCCCGGCTAGAACCGCACCGTTACTTCCCGCCTTGTAGCGCCGCGCGCCAGGGTGAGCTTCACACTGTCGGTCTTGGCTGCCGTCAGTGCCTCGGATAGCTCGTCTACCGAGGTAATAGGCCGGTCGTCCACCGCCACAATAACATCGCCTACCTTCAGCCCCGCACGTTCGGCAGCCGTGCCGGGGTTGACGCCGCCCACCAGGGCACCCTCCGCGCGAGTGCCGCCCGGCAGTACGTAGCGCCCCGCATCGGCCACCTTAGCGCCCAACGAGCGACGGCCACCCGCGCCCGAATTCGGCGCACCTGCCTCGCGCACGGCGGATATAGCCCTCTCCAGCCTGGGCCTGTCGAAACCCACTATCACCTGGTCGCCTATCACGGTGACGGGCACGCCCTGCTGTCCGGAGCGGCGTATCATCTCGATAGCGGCGTCCCGATCCCTATCCACGTACTTCTCGGTATAGGGGATGTTGCGCTGTGAAAGAAACTCTTTCACCCTAGTACACCAGGGTCAAGTCCTTGTACTGTAAATTAGTGCTTGGGTCATACCTTTTGCCTCCTCATTAGGAAACAATCCCTCAATGCCTTCTTAGCTACTTTGCTCATATCCCTCCTCTATAGTATTTGAACTTGCTGGCTTACATACCAAGCAGGAAACGCCTAATCACTTGAACCTTTGTCATGCCACTATTTAGCCTCTCAACAGTCACGTCAAGCAGATACATGGGGGAAAATTCCTGCGGTGAAAACCAGTGGAATGATAGGCCCGTAGAATCTGGCACACTCCTCCCCAATCGCCATCTGTCCTGTAGAAGGTTATTCCTGTAAAAGTCTAGTACCTTTTCAGGCGGGTCGGAGGTCTCAAAAGCCAATGCAACCTCAGGTAAATAGTAATTAGGCTTGTGGGCTGTGATGCTAACTTGCTTAGCTCCGGGATAAAGTGGAGGCTGCTCCCAACTTCCAGGAACCACATTTGCAAACCACCAAGAGATTCCATAGAAAGTCAGCACAACTATGACACCTAGAAGAAAGAAGATCCAGGGGTTCTTCCGCACTGAAATCTTCTCAGCTTCTTTGTTCATCTCCATCCCCCTGATACTTTTCTACAATCCACTCATCTTTCATGTAGCCCTTCTTAATAAGGTCTGCTACAACTCTCTCCATCAATGGCCTATCTAGCCTTTCCACAAATAGGTCAGGAGGGAAAAGATAGCTGCCCGACAAATATCTTCCTTGTTGCTGGTTGTCTAACCTTTCACCTTCCAGGACCTTGAAGGTCCATACATTCAGAGCATAGGTGACACCTCCAGGCAACTTTATATGCATGATAAAGAAGTCATCCTCAGGGTCATCTCCCTCTTGGGGCATCCATTCTTCAAATTCAAGCCAGAGTTCAAATGCTGGTTCTTCCATTATTCAGTCCTTCGCTGTCTAGCTCCGGGACTAACTTTCTCAGAATCACCCCATCTGTCGTTTCGGCTGTTCTTTGTTCCCGTTCCTTTGCCTTCATCTCCTGCGTAGCTTCATAGACCATCGTTGCCAGTAACTCCAAACCCCCATCTTTCCCGTTGTTAGCCCCTAGAGCCACTCCTAACTTGCCTTCTCTTGAGGAGAACTCCCTGCCCACTGGCTGTGCATAGTCCGTGCCATTTGGCGTGCACCTATCGTGAGTGCTTGACACATGGCCTATCCTGTAAATCTCTTTTGACTTATAGGACATATGAGTGTGACTTGCTAGGAATATCACCCTATAGAGCCAGACCCCGTAGCTGATTATCATTAGGAGGAGCACACCGGCCCACCTACTTCGGTGCTGCCAGTTTATCTACGTACGTCCATATAGAAGTGGAGTTATCATCATGCGCGAGCGACTGCTCATCATAGCTTTGTTTGTTGTGGGTGCACTAACGTTGGCCGGGTGCAACCCAGGCGCCGAGGATGCGAACGCGGCACCGCAGCAAGCCGAGGCCCCGGCGGCCATAGATACGGCTGAGGCCACCGCCGTGCCCACAAGCACGCCCCTCCCCACTAACACTCCCCTGCCGACCGAGACCCCCAGGCCCACCGAGACGCCCTGGCCTACGCAGGAGGTGAGCAAGGACGTCTGGTTCAACATCCACAGCATCGAGGACAAGGCGGCGGCCATTCGCGGCCTGGTCGTCAAAGAGGACGTGCCGGAGCTTTACATCACGCCCCAGCAGCTGCATGACTATTTCGCGGCTCATATAGGCGAGGGCTACAGCATAGAGGAGGCGCAGCAGGACGAGATGATCGCCTGGCTCATGCGCCTCATCAAGCAGCGCGACGTGGACCTGGAGAAGAAGGCGGTCGAGGTGCACACCGAGGGTATACTAGGCTTCTACAGCCCCGATACGAACCAGCTATTCGTGCTGGGCGAGGCCGACAACATGAACCCTGAGACCCGCGCCACCCTGGCCCACGAGTTCGTGCACGCTCTGCAAGACCAGCACTTCGACTTGGTGCGCCTGATACAGCAGTACAGCCACGACAGCGACCGTCGCCTGGCTATGCGCGCCCTGGTGGAGGGTGACGCCACCATGTCCGACTTGCTCTACACTTACAATCACGAGCAGATAGACTACTCGAAGCAGGAGCAGGAGAGCGTCGCCCGGAGCAACGCGCAGGAGCATTCGACCGAAGAAGAGGACATGGAAGGAATGTACGTGGGTCGCACGATCTACTTCCCGTATATCCAGGGCAGCGACTTCGTGTACGAGCTATCCAGGGTGGGCGGCTACAGCACCATCAACCAGGCCTACCAGGACCCTCCCGTGTCGAGCGAGCAGATCATGCACCCAGAGAAGTACCTGCAAACGCCCCACGACGTTCCGATGCACGTGGCCCTGCCGCCCCTCACCGACACGCTGGGCACCGGCTGGACCTTCAAGCGCGAGGACACGGCGGGCGAGTGGGAGCTACTGATGGTGCTCGATGAGACCAAGGCGTCCAACTCGGAGAAGGCGGCAGCCGGTTGGGGCGGAGCCAAGTACAGCTTCTACACGAAGGGCGAGAACGACGGCCTGCTCTTCTTGCACACCCGCTGGGACACGGTGG
>JALZHG010000327.1 GCA_030914045.1 Chloroflexota bacterium
TGAGGATGGTGGCGCCCATGCCAACGAGGCAGCCGTCCCCGATCCGGCAGCCGTGGACTATGGCGTTGTGGCCTACTACGCAATCGTCGCCGATGATGGCGGGGTAGCCGGGGTCGGCGTGCAGGATGCAGCCGTCCTGGACGTTGGTGCGCGCCCCGATCTCCCTGCAAATGGTCAACTTCTTTCGCTCCTGACACCACGGGAGGACACCGCACCGTGTCGGAAGGAAGCGTATTTAAACGCGCTGATGAGCGCTGGGTCGCGAAGTACAAGGACGCCAAAGGAACGTGGCGCTACATCTACCGCAAGAGCAAGCTAGAGGCAAAGCGAGCCCTCAGGCAGGCACTCGAGGACCGCGACGAGGGCGTAAGCCCAAACCAAATGGTCGTTGCAACGTACCTCAATTCTTGGCTCGAGGCCGCTAGGGATACTATCAGCTACCGGACGTGGCTAAACCACGAGTGCATAGTCCGGTTACATCTCAATCCGATCATCGGGGCAAAGAAACTGGCGAGGCTCAGCCCGAAAGACGTGCATAGCCTGTACCGTGTCAAGTTGACGAATGGGCTTAGCCGTGGCCGTGTTCGCAAGATACACGTTACACTAAACCGCGCCCTCAAGGATGCCGTAAGGTGGCGCTACATAAGCCGTAACCCGGCAGAAGAAGTGTCACCGCCGCACGAGTACCAGCGCGAAATACACGTACTCACGCCAGCGCAGGTGAAGCAATTGCTCACTGCGGCGCGTGGCGACAGACTAGAAGCGGCGTACGTGCTGCCGGCGACCGTGGGGCTTAGGCAAGGAGAGTGTCTAGCGTTGCGATACGAGGATATAGACTTCGAACAGGGCACGCTCACAATCCGGCGCACTGTCTGGCGCAACCAAGTCTATCCCCCGAAAACACCACACTCGCGTAGGGCGATAAAGCTGCCCCTAATTGCTCTTGACGCGCTCAAAAGGCACAGAGACAAGAGAAACGGTACTAGTGATGAAGGCTGGTTGTTCCCGACGAAAAATGGTAATCCCGTGGACGCTCACAACTTCATACACCGTCCCTGGAAGCGAATGCTACACAAGGCAGGGCTACCCGAGGCTACCCGCTACCACGACTTGAGACATGGCGCCGCCAGTCTGCTGCTAAGTCGGGGGGTGCCGATACCCGCGGTGAGCAGTCTGCTAGGGCATAGGGACTCCAGCATTACGTTGCGAGTCTACGCACACCTGATTGAGGGCATGGACGGTGTTGCGGCTCAGACTATGGATGATCTGCTAGGGGACTGAGATACGCGGCCTTTAAGGTACCTGTGGGCTCCTATAACGGCCCCGACGAGAAACCGCGTACGCCGCCACAAAGCGAAACTAGAATTGAGCGAACATGACCAATATCAGGCTAACGTGGTAGTGAAATATGACAGGCTCGGCTTCGGCGTCGGGGGCGCATATGAGCAACGCATCCAACCCGTTTGGCAGTTCGACATCGAGTCTTGGCCCAAGTGATGGTGGGCAGCTGACATCCTGCCTAACTAACCCTCTAGCCTTACCAATATAATGCGTAGGGCAGCGCGGATATGGTGAATCCGAAGAGCGCAGTGCGGGAGACCAGAGTGACCGCCCCGCACTTTGACCTAACGCGAGACCGTATACTGCAGCCCGGCAGGTACAGGCCGGTACGCAGCGGGAAAATGAGCTTCTTGATAACGTCAGAAACGTGTAGATAAGCCGAATAGCTGGACACACTAGAACGAGCTAGCACCACGGCCTGGGACTTCTAATCCGCCGGTCGCAGGTCCGAGTCCCGCCTGGCACACCTATTTGCCCGCCAGTCGCGGTTTGCGCAAGGTCCGGCCCTAGAATACACTGTCCTACTATAAAAAAATCGGCATAGGTAGAGGCTAAGAACTCCTTCCGAAGATGGGTGCCTAAGAGGGGTGGAGCGAGCCAGTGGCGCAACCGGCTACACGAGGACGAACGTTCAGTGGCGGGTTGCTTTTTTGTGCAGGGCAAAGAGACGAAATGTTCGGGTGAGCCGAGAGGTGCCAGCGTTTTAACTTGGCCGCTCCCGCTTGCCGGCGTTCGATCCCTCAGCATTCTCCTCGACTTGGATAGGGTCCGTGGGGCGGCCCTCGAGGAATGTGGCTCAAGGTTTTTCTTAGTGAAGGAGGTCTGATGCGCAGAGTTTTCGCTCATCGACGAGCTGGGGACGAGCTAAGAAAGAGCGAGGCGCGCTACCGAACAGTCGTGAACGCCGCTTTCGACGCGATTGTTACCATAACGCCTGACGGGATAGTTCGGGAATACTCTCGTGGTGCGGAGCGCATCTTCGGTTACAGTGCCGAAGAAATCATCGGGCGGCCGGTCACGCTGCTTATGCCCGAACGATACCGGGATCTTTGCGTAGCTGGTCTGCACCGTTACCTGCGAACGGGCGAACCCCGTGTGGTAGGCGGCACGACCGAGCTAGTCGGGCTGAGCAGCGACGGTAAAGAGTTCCCAATCGAAATGTCCCTCGGGGAAACCCACGAGGATGATGAACGGTTGTTCACTGCCGTCATCCGCGACATCACCGAGCGCAAGCGCAATGAAAACAAGCTGCAGGAGATCCAAGATCGCTTCAGAAGCGTCTTCGATCACGCGCCCATCGGCATGGCCGTAGTCAGCCCCGATGGGCGATACGTGCAGGTGAACCGCTCGCTATGCGAAATACTTGGGTACTCCGAAGAAGTGATGCTAGCCATCACATGGCAAGAGATCACCCACCCTGACGATCTCGCAGCCAGTTTAGCTTATGCTCGCCGAATTATAGAAGGCGAGGTCCCCAAGTACCATCTGGAGAAGCGCTTCCTCCACGCTAACGGCCACACGGTGTGGGCTTCACTAAGCGTTTCCCTCGTCAGAGATCGTGCAGGCGAACCACACTACTTCGTCTCCCAGATTCAGGACGTTACCGAGCGCAAGAGGTTCGAGGAGGCACTCGAGCAGCTTAGCCGCCAGCACGAGATGGTCCTAAAGTCGGCGGGCGAAGGGATTTTCGGCCTAGACCAGGACGGGAACGCCACGTTCGTCAATCCGGCCGCGGCTCGTGTGACGGGGTGGAAGGCCGAAGAACTGCTTGGCCGCAACTTACACGGTGTGCTCCACCATACGAAACCAGACGGCGCCGCCTATCCCGAAGAAGAGTGCCCGATCTACGCGGCGTTGAAGACCGGCGCCACTCATAGTAGGGATGATGAGGTTTTCTGGAGGAAAGACGGCACGAGCTTCCCGGTCGAATATGTGAGCACCCCAATACTCCAAGCTGGCGAGGTAGTAGGGGCGGTGGTGACCTTTAAGGACATCACCGAGCGCAAAGTTCTCGAGGAGCAGCTGCAGCACCAAGCGTTCCACGATCCGCTCACCAGTCTGCCAAACCGGGCGCTGTTCATGGATCGCCTCGAGCACGCCTTGA
>JALZHG010000328.1 GCA_030914045.1 Chloroflexota bacterium
CGTGTACGCGATGGAGTCGGCCGTGCTGCGCGCGCAGAAGCTCTCGGCCGCGAAGGGCGAGGAGGAGTCGGCGCTCCACCTCGACATGGTGCGCGTCTTCTGCAACGACGCCGTCGAGCGCGTCGAGGCCAACGCCAAGAACACGCTCGCCGCGATGGCCGAGGGCGACGAGCTGCGCACGCTGCTCGCCGCGCTCCGCCGCTTCACCAAGAACACGCCCGCCAACACCGTCGCCCCGCGCCGCCGCATCGCCGACGCGATGATCAAGGCGAACCGCTACACGTTCTAAGGAAGGGCGAAAAGGGGGAGAGCGGAAGGGGCGAAGAGGGAAGACGACGGGCAGCGCGGCTCTCATCCTCCCTCTCCGCCTCTTCCCTTTTCCCCTTTTCCCCTTTTAACCTTTTCGCCTTATGAAAATTGTTCCCATCTCGGTGCCAACGCCGTTCTACGTCGGGCCGGTCAACGTGTACCTGATCGCCGAGGAGCCGTTGACGCTGATCGACACGGGGCCGAAGACGCGGGAGTGCCTTGAGGCTCTGCGCGAGGGTCTGCGACGCGCACGCTTCCGCGTCGCCGACATCAAGAGGATCGTGCTCACGCACGCGCACGAGGATCACTGCGGGCTGGCGAAATCTTTGCGCGACGAGGCGAAGGACGCCGAGGTTTTAGTCCACGGCTGGGAGACGGGCCACCGCGCCGGCCGGCTCGAATACGGCGAGCACCGCGAGCTGCTGCGCCGCGCGGGCGTGCCCGCCCCGGAGATCGACGAGATGCGCCGCATGTACGAGGGCGTGCGCTCCTACGCCGACGCGCTCGCCGACGACGAGCACCGCGAGATGCGCGACGAGCAGGAGTTGGAGTTCGCGACGGGCGCGCTGCGCGTCGTCCACACGCCCGGCCACACGCCCGGCTCCTGCTCCTTCGTCCGCGAGGCCGACCGCACGATCATCGCGGGCGACTGCGTCTTGAAGCGCGTCACGCCGAACCCGGTGCTCTCGCCGCACCCCCTGGACCCCGCGCGCCGCTTTCCCTCGCTCGCCGAATACTTGGTGAGCCTCGCGCGCCTGCGCTCATTCGCCCCCACACTCGTCCACGGCGGCCACGGCGAACCCGTCTACGACTACGAAGAACTCTTCAACCGGTATCTGCGCGCCATCCGCGAACGCCAAACGGCGGTCATCAGCCTCGTCCCCAAAACCGGCGCGACCGCGTGGGACGTTTCCCGCGAGCTGTTCCCCGACTCCACGGACGTTCACCGCTTCCTCGCCGTCTCCGAAGCGGCCGCCCACCTCGACCTCGCACACTCCGAAGGCAAGCTCGAAGTAGAGCTGAGCGACGGGCAGGAGATTTACCGTAAATCGTAGACTGGTCGCGGGGTAACGCCCGGCATCACCCGCCGCCCCGAGCCGTTGAGTTACATGACAAGCAGCGTGTCGGCGGTCGGGTGCATGCCGTTGTTAGGCACACGTTCAAGCTCCGGTAGGAGACATGTATTTACATGTCAAGCTTTCGGACGTGTAATAAATCCTCCATAGAGAATTTAGTCGCTATAAACTCCCGGAGGCGCGCTCTGGCGTTCTCCAGGGTGGAGAGATGGGCTTTAAGAATTTCGTATAGCTCTTTGATTTTCTCTTTATCGCCCCGCCCAACTTCATCCTCAGTAATTGCATCGAGCCACTGTTGTGACACCTCGTACATATGGCCGACCATTTCTTCCTGATTCCATTCCTGCTTGACCAAATCTATTAATCTTTTGCTCGGCCTCCTGATGAGGATTGCTTCTCTCCCACCTCTCTCATCCTGCTTCAACTGCATGGGTGGGGCCAGAACGGTCATAAAATATTGCTTCGAATGTTGTAAGCTAGAGATGGCTTTGCTTAAGTCGGGGTCATATATTGCAATGATGGAGCTAAGCTCCCTGAAGCTATTGAGGAATCGTTCGGACGCTTCTGCTATATCACGAGGGGCGCTTGCGAGCCAACTAGACCTGAGCGTAGCACCATCAATCTCTATAACCTCCTGTAACTCACTAAGTATTTCGGAAACCATTATTTCGAGTTGCGACACGGAGAGGTATAACCTCATAAAATAGCTCCCGGCTCTTTTCTTATCATCTAGAGCTAAATCAATTCTCGTCCCGATGAGTTTTGTCGCTGTGAACTCAAGAATCTTTCCGAGTAACCCGGCCCAAGCGATCATATTTCCCTCCTAAGAAAGTGTGCCTAACGCCCGGCATCAGCGGCGCGCATGGGCCTTTGCTGATGAAAGAGCCGCTATGTTGCGCGTCCGCTGCATGCCGCTGTTAGGCGCGCAGCTAGGCGATCATCAACTGCTGCGGGAACTCCTTCAACTGGTAATACTTGTAAATTCCCCTTACCTTCCTCACCACTTATGGCTTCATATACGGGAACTGTTATTTTCAACCAAATGGCGTAGAGCGACCCTGATTCTTTCTACGGTACCTTCGACTGCGCTTTTTCTTCCTGCTCCGCTGTTGGGTGGGCGCCGATACTAAGATTGTTCTTAATCGCATGAAGGTGACATGGGAAGAATCCGTAAAGTTAGAGAAAAATGGGTCTTTTATTTCAGCGCCAGCTTGGGAAACGCCTGCGGTAAGCCACGCGATGGCTTCAGTAAGATCCTTTGGCAACGGGGTTTTTATCTTGTCAGCTTCTCGGTCATAACGGTCGTAGTAAATTGTTCCTTTAGGATCATCAGGGATGAGGCGGCCTAGGTGGGCTATAGCGCGACGGGCTTTAGCATAGGGACAATCCGGGCGGCGCTCAGCCAGTTTGCCAAAAGCGACGCCGATGCCGGCAAAACTGAGTCCCGCCTTTTTTTTCGTAATCGGCGCAGGGTTAAGGTGGTCGGAGAGGGAGAGTCCCTGCAACCATGCCCCGATTACACGATGCTCAATGGTGTCGCCTATAAGACCCTCGCAAATCCCCCACTCATACCAGTAGCCCCGTATACTGTTCGCATAGTCAGCTTTTCGCCGGGCGTGCGCCAAATTAGCTCGGAATACTTGTACAGCAGCGGCAAAGTTCTCAGCGAAGCGATAAGTCCTTCCCAGATCTGTAATGAAATCCAATCTTTCTGGTTCTGTTGTAATTGCCGCCTTGCTCGCCGCAACAGCTATCTCCTTTCGGCGCTGCTCGGGTAACTGCTTCGGAAGTCCCGATTGTAGCCGCGGCCCTGCGTGAACGATTTTGGGGTGGCTTTGATAGCCTACGGGGACATCACGGCTCGTCCGTATTGTTTGGCGCACCAGGGCCATCCAGACTTCCGCGGCATCTACGCCTAATACTTGGTCAGCTTCCACGAGAATGGCGGCGGCGACCTTACGGTGCCGCGTGAACACGTGGCCCGCGCTTAGAACGGCAGTTGCCTCTTCACCAAGCGGACGCACAACGCGGCTTTGTACCCAAT
>JALZHG010000329.1 GCA_030914045.1 Chloroflexota bacterium
GGCCAGGCTACCGTACTCAGAGGCCGGTGCCCGGGCAGCCGGCCTGCCCCGCCTGTGGCGGCCGGCTCATCTCGTCCGTGGTGAACTTCGGTACGCCTTCTCGCGGACCTCGCGCCTCCCTACTAGCCGCCAACTTGCGTTTGCCCGCTTAAGGTGAACGTCTGTAGTACCATCGCTGTTCAGCAAGGCGCGGAAGGTGAGCTTGGAGCTTTTTGTGCTTTGGAAGGATGATGTACTCCCTAGTTTGGCACAAGCCCGACCCGCCGCCAAACGCCCTACACACTGCCTTCACTCACTCTCACTCGACACAAGGTGGAGCGATCCGGTAGATCGCTTTGCGCTCATGACCCGAAGATCGCAGTGCAAATTCCTAGCGGGAGCGCAGACTGCTCCGACCGCACGCGGCCATGATTACGGCGGCGCCACCCGCGGCCACCGCAACCGAGAACGCGGTCCTGCCCCCGGCACTATCGGCGATGAGCCCCGCCGTCCATGCCCCGACCGCAGCCCCCACGCCTAGCGCCGTGATCGTCCAGTTGAGTCCCTCCGTGAGCGCCTCGGAAGGTACCAGCTTCTGGACCAGGGTGAAGCCCGCGATGAGCGTGGGCGCTATCGCCACGCCAGCCAAGGCGGCGGCGGGCGCCATGAGCGCGACGCTGGGCGCGAAAACGAGCGGGAGCGTGCCGGCCCACAGTACGACCACCGATGCCATGAAACGCTTGTCTAGCGGCCACCGCCAGCTGCGCGTGCCGTACGCCAAGCCCGCCAAGAGACTGCCCGCGGCGACGAGCGCGAGCAGCGTCCCAGCCGCGGCGGGTGAGCTGACCTGACCGGCGAACGCGACCATCGCCACGTCCAAGGTTCCGAAGATCGCGCCCGCGGCGACGAAGGTCGCGGCAAGCACCCGCAGTCCGGCTGTGCGGATGGCCGGCGCATGCGGCTGGTCGCGCACGCCTACAGGAGCCGGTTCCGTGTGGCGTTGGAGTGCCAGCGCGAGTGAACCGACGGTGGTAAGGAGAAGCGCACCGATCAGCCCTGCCCCGGGGGTTAACCCGAGTGCCAAGGCGGTGACTAGTACTGGTCCCAGCACGAAGATGAGCTCGTCGAGGGTGGACTCCAGCGCAAACGCCGCCTCCAGAGCGGGCGAGCCTCCCACGAGAGCCGACCACCGGGCCCGCACAAGCGACCCCACCGGCAGCGCCGCCGACCCTGAGAGCGCTGCGGCAGCGAACAGCATCCACCTTGGCGCCGAGAGATGGGCCGAAAGCACCAGGGCTAGTGTTCCGGCGGAGTGCACCGCGAGGGCCATAAGCAGCACCCGCCGCTGCCCGTACCGATCCACCAACCGGCCAAGTCGAGGAGCAGCCACCGCCTCGCCCAGCAAGGCTGCCGCAGCGACGGCTCCCGACAACCCGTAAGAGCCGGTGAGTAGAGAGACCATCAGTACGGAGCCCAGGGCCCGCATGGATATGGAGAGCCTTGCTACGAATCCGGCCAATACGAAGGCGCGGGCGTGGGGTATAGACAACAGCGAACGGTAGGTCCTTAGCACATCCACTACCTTACCTTGTCACCCACATTATGTCCCGTCGGAAACGCGCGTGCGGGGCGCACACGTTCACCACAAGACGACGGTACGCGATATGTATGCGGAACTTATCTTGGCGCCATGGTGGTGCTCCGTTCTTAATCCGCTTCCTGCCGGTGCCTCCCTACGGCGCTGGCTATGATCGAGGAAGCGTATGTGGAGGCCAAGAGGTGGCGCAGCCTCTAGTAGTTCGGTGAATATGGGCAAGTGAAAGGGCCGAAGCCCCGGAGGACTCCGGCCCGGGTCGCCCTAAACCGTAGTCCTAGTTTTTGGTGCGAAATAGGAGGCCGGTCCTATAGGATTCCTATGCGCAACAACCCCACAGGACCGGAGCACTCGCCATGATAGTCGATCGCTACGATCCCATAAACCTCTTCGAGGAGTTGGTGCCCAAACTCAACCTCAAGATGGAGCCTGAGCTTAGAGAGCTCGATCGGTTGCTCGAAGACGATGTCCTCTTCGAGCAGGTCCGAGCCGATCTTTGCCAGCGCTACCCCAACTCGGCGCGGCTTGGACGCCACTCCACGCCCGTCGAAGTGATCCTGAGGATGCTCGTCGTCAAGCGCCTCTATGGCTTTAGCTATGAGCAAACCGAGCACTTCGTCTCCGATTCGATCGTCTTGCGGCAGTTCTGCCGCGTGTACCTCGAACCTGCTCCCGACGACACTACCCTGATCAGATGGGCGAACCAGATAGGCCCCGAGACACTCGCATCACTCAACGAGCGCGCCGTCGAACTGGCCAAGAGCTTGAAGGTGACTCGGGGGAGGAAGCTCCGGGTGGACTCCACAGTGGTCGAAACCAATGTCCACCCTCCCACTGATAGCAAGCTGCTGGGCGATGGCATTAGAGTCATAAGCCGCTTGCTCAGGAGGGCCAAGCGAGTGTTGAGCGCGCACGACGGTTTGCCCAAAGAAGTCTTCCGCACCCGCAACTGTAGTGTCAGGCGTCTTTCGCAGAAACTCCATCGCATAGCGCTTGGCAAGGGCGAGAAGGCCAAGGAACAACTGCGAGATGCCTACCGGAAACTGATCAGCGTTGCCAAAGCCAGCAGGGCTCAGGCGGTAAAGGTCGAGGAGGTTCTTCGCAAGCAAACCGATCCTCGCGCCGGACGCCTTGCACGGCGCTTGGAGCACTTTGTCGCACTCTTAGAGCGAGGCATCGACCAGGCGGTGCGCCGTGTCCTCGAAGGCGAGCAGGTTCCGGCAAAGGAGAAGATCCTTAGCCTCTTCGAGCCACACACGCAGATCATCACTCGCCGCAAGATAGGCAAGCCCAGAGAGTTCGGGCGTAAGATCCTTTTGGACGAAGTAGAAGGCGGCATCATAAGCCGCTACGAGCTCCTCAAAGACGTAGGTAGGGAGCACCCACACCTGCCCGAGAGCATCGAAGCCCATCGCAAGAGCTTCGGGCGGGCTCCGTATCTTCTGAGCGGCGACCGCGGACTCTACTCGGTAGAGAACGAGAAACTAGCCCACGAAGCGGGGGTAAAACGAGTAGCGTTGCCTAAGAGTGGTAGAGCTTCAAAGGAGCGGCAGCGCTACGAGAAGCAACGCTGGTTCAGGCGAGGCTTCAGGTTCCGAGCCGGGATCGAGGGGCGCATCAGCGTGCTGCGCAGGAGCTACGGGCTGGGGCGATGCCTCGACCACGGCGAAGAAGGGATGGGGCGATGGGTCGGTTGGGGGATCTTCGTGCACAACCTCTCCAAGATCTCCAAGACACAGGCGGCACGGGCAGTAGCCTGATTTTGAGGCCTTCCGCTCCTGGAACAGTCGTCGCTGGAGGGACCGTATTCCCCTTGTTTATGAGCATTTCGCACCAAAAACTAGTGCTAGAG
>JALZHG010000135.1 GCA_030914045.1 Chloroflexota bacterium
ATCGTCCATCGTCCATCGTCCATCGTCCATCGTCCATCGTCCATCGTCCATCGTCCAACTATCCTTTTCGCTTCAGCCCCAGCGCGATCTTCGCTTCGGGCTTGAGGTTGTCGTAAGCCGCCGTGCTGGACGAGCGGGCCGGATTGCCGGTGGGTATGTCCCGCTCGTATTGCTCGGCTATGCGGCGCGTGATCTCTCCATACGAGCGGCGGGCAAGCTCAGCTGAGGCGTCGATCTCCTCAATCGTCTGGCCCCGCACCATTTCGGGCACCAGCCCCGGCATCGAGGCTACAAGTTCGCGGTAGCGCCGCACGGCCACCGCCAGCGCATCGCCAGGCTCACCAGCCGCGCCACTGTCAGCACCCATCTGTTCCCCGCCGCCTGTATCGCCAGGCTCCAACTCCGCTTCGTCACTCTCCATACTCTCCATCCTTCCTACCACCTCCCCTCTCATAAAGCTTCCAATCTCAAGCGGCGGCTACCTGCACCAGTTCGACCTGGGCCAACCAGCCTCCCGTAGGGTGCCGCGTATCGTAAGGCTCTATATTCTGCTCCTCATAACCTACCAGCTTGACCTCGTAGACCACGTCATCCACGTCACGCAACTGCACGGCGGGCAGGTCGGAAAACTGCGACAGATCGGTTCGCATGTCCGCCACAGTGCGCCCGTCGGTCGGCGGAATTGCGTCCAGGCCCGTGAACCCCTCGAACAGGGCCACTGACATGCGCCACCGCCACGCGCCCCAGTCGCCTGCCGCGATGTCATTCGGGTCGGTACCACTGAGCACCCACGGCCTCCATCTCAGATGAGGCCGCGCGCTCAACCCATCGACACCCGCCAGCCCGCGCCACGCCAGCCTGAACCCCACCCAGGCCGCCCCGCGCACCGCCGCGTGCCGCAGATAAAAATCGTACTCACCCATGACCCCTCCTACGGAAAGTAATGAGTGACGAGTGACGAGTGAACGGGTTTGAATTCACAACTCACAACTCACAACTCACAACTCACAACTCACAACTCGTCACTCCCTACTCAGCACCCGACTTGTGGCTGCCCGGCGGCGGGCGGCGACCTCTCGCTCTAGCTCCTCCGTGTAGCGGGCCGTCATCGCGCCGGAGCGGGTGGGGCGGCCTCGCTTCTGGTCTTGCCCGTCGAGCCAGGCCCACGCTTCAACCGCAGACCAGAGCACCAGCAACCGCTCGTCGCCCGAGGGGCCTTCCCAGTGTTCCACCGGATCGAGACCGGGCCAGGGCAGCAGCACGTGCAGCACCAGCCTCAGCGTGCCAACCTCATCCCCGCTTGCGCCCCTGCCCAAATACAGGGTGCTGCCCCACACGCTCCAGCTTTGCCGGAAGCCGGTGCCCTGCGAAGCGCCCACAGGTGCCGTTGCCTCGTGTGGCAGCACTCTGCCCGGCGGGCATTCCACGCTCGTCACACCCAGCGTGCCCGACACCAAGCTGAAGGTCCGCTGCCCCTGCGCCACGTCCCTGTAAAGCACCTCCTGCATAGGCCACAATCTGCTGTACCAATCCACCGACTCCACCAGCAACGCATCGAGCAAGTCGTCGCTCCACACCTGCACGCTGCCGGTGTCCCCCAATTCCAACCTCAACCGCTCCCGCAATTGCGTCCTGTTGCTCATATCTCACTCCGTTCCTGAAACGTGAAACGTGAAACGTGATGCGGTTAATGGACCCTGGTCCTGTATTAGCCGCAATGCTCCTTGTGGTACCATCACGTTTCACGTTTCACGTTTCAGTTCCCTCTCCTCCAACACCCGGCTCCACTCGGCCTCAGAATCGCCCTCGCCGAGCATGTCCATTGCGCGGCGGTGCGAGTGGATGCCTGCCGCCACCAGCGCCGTCTCCTGGGACACCAGTTCCGAGCGGTCGGAGGGGAGCACCGGCGGCCATACGATGCGTAGCTGGTAGCCGTTCGCCGTATCGACCACCGCGGCCGCGGTCTTGTCGCCGTGTAGAGCGTGCAGCCTCAGCACCATGCGGCTGCGCTCCTCCAGGGCTACCGACCAGACTGCCCTCTTGCGCGCCAGCTTCTGCAATAGCGGCTGCATCTCGATCTCCAAAGCCACCCCTGAGCGAGTAGTGCCGCTGCTGTCGCCAAAGGAAGTGCGCGGCATCTCGGCCAGGTCGTGCATCGCTCTGTAGAGCAGGTTGATGTACTCAATGTGCAAGCCCACGCCACCGCCCGATAGCAAATCGAGCAAATATGCCTTCGAGTCCTTCGGAAGCTCCCAGAGCCGCCCCGGCCCCACCTTGATGCCCGTCGAGTCGGTCACGTTCTCCAGCACCGCCACCGGGTTGCCCGACACCTCCAGGATGTGCGACAACACCGACAGCCTCTCGTTCAAATCCCGGTTCACCTGCAACAGGTCCACCAGGTCGCTCTGGCCCCATGGCTCCTTGGGCACCCTCAAGTTGGGGAACACCACGTACGGTATGAAGCCATAGGGATTCGGCACGCGCCTGTCCAGCAGACCGTCCCGCCACACCTCCAACGTCTCCGCGGTCCACTCCTCAACAACCGTCCCTGGTGCGGTGCCGTGCGACACACCTGAGCCACCGCTACCACCGCCCACCACGTAGCTTTGCCGCACCGCCAGCAGCCTCCGGTAATCGTCCGCCGCCCGCACGCAGGTAATACTCGCCGGGTCCACCGCCGCCACCGATACCGCGCCCTCCGCCGCGTCCCACGTCACCTTGAACACGCCGTCGCCCAGCACCGCGCTGTCCACCGCCGTGTCGAGGTCCACCAGCGCCAGAGAGTTGCGCCTGTAACACGCCTCCAACAACGCCTCGGCGTGCTGTGCGGCCTTGCGCCCCTCCTCGCCGGAGCCGTCCGGGGCCTCCACCGCGAAACCCACCCCCTTGCCCATCAGGTAGGAGGCGGCTTTGTTTGCGAACACCCTGGCGTAGTTGAACGTCATACGCCGCTCGTTAGGCGCGGGCAAACCTTCCCACTGCGCCCCGTTGTAGAAATCGAGGTACACCCGGTAGCCAGCCAGCCGAGCGGCATCTTCCTGTGACAACACAAAGGGCCGCGCCCGACCCGGCTGCGACCCTGTAGAAAGCACCCCTGTTGCGCCTGTCATAAGCACAACCCTCCTATTCCTAGAATATATGTTCTAATATTCTTATCCCATTACGAGACTGATTTAGGCCACAATTTCGCCACCAGTTTCAAAGACTCCCCTTCTTGACTTTGCCGCAAGGGCCTATTTATACTGCTCGACAGATAGTTGCTCGTCCAAACAGCTATTTCTATTCAAATGCCTGCTGCACCATCACGCAGGGCAAAATATATCAAGGAGACATCACATGAAAGTAGGTATAGGACTCCCCAGCACGATACCCGGCACGCCAGGGCCGCTGATCATGGAGTGGGCGCGCAGGGCCGAGGAACGGGGCTTCTCCAGCCTAGCCATAATAGACCGCATCGTCTTCCCCAACTACGACTCCCTGATAGCCCTGGCAGCCGCCGGGGCCGTCACCGAGCGCATTGGCCTGCTCACCAACATACTCGTCGCACCCGCCCGTAACCCCATAATGCTAGCCAAAGAGGCGGCTAGCGTGGACCAGATATCCGGCGGCAGGCTCACGCTGGGATTAGCAGTGGGCGGGCGCGAAGACGACTTCCAGGCCGCCGGGCAGGAGTTCAAGGGCAGAGGCGAACGCCTGGACCGAGACCTGGAGCTTATGCACCGCGCCTGGAAGGGCGAGCACGTGACAGGCAGCCCTCAACCCGTCACTCCCCGCCCCACCCGCCCGGAAGGTGTGCCAATACTCGTCGGCGGCAGCTCGGAGACTATCCTCCGGCGCATGGTCAGGTGGGGCACCGGCTGGACCGCTGGAGGCGCTCCCCTCGACATGGTGCGCCCTTTCCTCCCGCGAGTGCAGAACGCCTGGCAAGAAGGTGGCCGCGAAGGCAAGCCGCGTATGGTGGCCCTGGGCTACTACGGCCTCGGCCCCAACGCCGACGAAGGTATAGCAGCCTACATAGGCGACTACTACGCATTCCTCGGCCCGTGGGCGCAAGGCATCATACAAGGCACGCCCCGCACCCCCGAGGCGCTGCAAACCACCGTCAAACAGTTCGAGGAGGCAGGCTTCGACGAGTTCATCTGGAACCCCACCATTCCCCAACTCGCCCAGGTAGACCTCCTCGCTGACATAGTGCTCTGATTTGAAACGCCAAGACGCCAAGACGCAGAGGACGCGCCAAGAGTATAGAGGTTTAGAACTACAAGGAGGAGCAGGGTACGACATCACGTACCCTGCTCCTTTCGCTTTGAATCAAACAATCCTAATCTCTGCGCGGCCTTGGCGTCTTGGCGTCTTGGCGTTTCAAAAAGCAATCTACCTCCCCCGTGCCACCCGCGGCACCCAATCCAGCCGGTCCAACACCCCGCACAGAGCCGCGCTGACCAGCAAATCGTCATGGGTAGAACGGCTCTCCCCGCCCCACCCGCCAAGAAGGTATGCTAATACTAGAGCATGTCTGCAAATTGACCCAGCGCACAACATCCGTGTAGTATCTAGGAAAACGAAAGGAGCACGACCATGAACGATATGCTAACAGTGCCAGACCGCCCCACTAGCGTTACCTTCGTGGTTGTACTCAGTTTCGTTAGTGCGGCACTGTACCTGGTACTGATTGTTATGCTTTCGCTAACATCTATAGCCGATTTCGATTCAGGTGGCTCCCCGATCAGCAATTGGCCGTTGATTCCCGCCCGCGAGCGTGATATAGCTTCTATACGTGGTCTCCTCGGATTGTCAATGGCATTCAGCTTCTTGATCGGTGTCGGTTTATCGGCGATGCGGAGATGGGTGCGAGTGGTGGGTTCAGTAGGCTACCTCCTGTTAGCCATTTGGCAATTGTTTACGATTTTCAATACGACTTACTACTCGAACTGGCTGATGATCGGCCCGGTACTTTCTATTATCTTTGTCGGTGTGTTGAACAGCCGGGCTGTAAAACAAGCATTCAATTGAGACAGCGCACCAGGGCATGTCTGCAAAATCTGTTGGACTCCCAACTCGCCCAGGTGGATCGCCTCGTTGACATCGTGCTCTGATTTGAAACGCCAGGACGCCAGGACGCCAAGTGAATAGAGGGTTCGAGAGTACACAGGGAGCAGAATACCTTGTCTTGTACCCTGCTCCTCTCCTGGCACACAATCCTTACCCTTGGCGCGTCCTCTGCGTCTGGGTGTCTTGGCGTTTCAAAAACCAAGCTACCTACCGCGCGCCACCCGCGGCACCCAATCCAGCCGGTCCAACACCCCGCACAAGGCCGCGCTGACCAGCAAGTCGTCATGGGTAGAACGGCTCTCCACGCCCCAGCGGAGCGGCTTCCCCGGCCCATCACCCACATGGCTCTCGCAGGCTTCTACCTGCGTCCAGAACAGCCGTGTGTCGCTCTCCTCATCCTCTGCGTACTCTTTGTACCGCCCGCTCTCCACCAACCCAACGAAGTCCCACCCAAGCTGCGACTTGCTCGCGCTGCTGAACACAAATGGCACCACCTTACCTGGAAGCGCCTGTCCCAGGAACCCCGCCAGCCCCGCTCCAACGCCCGTCGCATCCACCACCAGGTGCCGCGCCTGCCAGACGTTGCGCGCCAGGTCCACGATGGTAGCGTGCAGTTGCGGGTGCGGCGTGCCCACCCACAGCCTGCGGTCCACAACCCGGTACCTGGGCCTCATCACGAGCGGGTCGTCCAACCCCGAAAGGTCCACCTCCACCACGGTCAGGGCGGTAGCGTCTCTGTTACCCCCGCCCGTACCGCCTTCCTCTTCCGCCCCGGCCACGTCCAGCAGCATCGCGTACGCCCTGCCGGGGGTGGCCGACCGCTGCCTGGGGTGGTCGCCCCGCATCTGCGCCCGCCGCGCCGGGCCGAACAGCTTGCCCTCGGCGTCCATCTCCTCCAGGAAGTACTCGGTGCGAATGAAAGGGTGGTCCCTGCCGAACTGGGCGATGCGCGACCGCACCTGCTCGCCGTACTCCGGCACGTGCTGAGCCACCTCCTCCCAACCCACCTTGAACACCCTGCGCTTGCCATCTTTACGCTCCAACTCGCCCAGGTAGGCCATCTGCCGGGCCAGCAGCGTGCGCGAGGTCCACACGGTGCCGGAAAAGACCTGCGTAGCATGGGCCGACGCGCCCATCGGATCGAACACCGAGTCCCACCGCGCGGGTGAGACATCCTGCGCCTCGTTGCACGCCAGCAACAGCGTGGCCGTCTCCCCCCTGGCCTGCGCCGTTGGCCCCGCCGACAGAAACGCACACGTGCTCCTACCCACCAGCAAGGTATGCCCATCACTGCGCACCGGCCCCACGAACGGCGACCTCAGCCTCTCCGCCAGCCGCCGCCTGCTTATCAGCCCTTGCGGCCTCAGCGTCGGGTTCGCCACGATTATTGACCCGCCCCGCAGCCGGTAGCGGCACATGAGAAAGGCCTCCAACTGCGCCAGCATCTCGTCCTTGCCGCTCTGCCGTGCGAACACCACCGCGAACTGCCGCCCCTCGCACCGCATCACCGAATCTGCGATCTCCCGCGCTACCCTTGCCTGGTACTCCCGCATCTTCCAGCGGGGCAACACCACGTTCGAGAACTCCCCCACGTCTTCCAGCACGCGCCTCAACTTGTTACGGTCTCCACCGGTCCCCATTCTCTCCTCCTCCCCATTCACACAACCCGCAAAACAGCGGACGCCAAAAGCCCGCACCTCCTAAAGATGCGGGACCTTACAAACAACATATTCAACATCTCAGCCGCAGGAGCTACCCGAGTGTGCCATGTGTGCGGTAGCGCGTATAATGGGAACCGGACCCACAATCTCAATCGGGAGGCAATTGTTGAGCATCGTTGACGAAGCAGTGAGGGCCAACAGGCTCTACGCGCAGGACTTTACAGGCGGCGACCTACCCGCTCCCCCTGCGTTAGGTTTAGCAGTCGTCACCTGTAAAGACGCACGGCTCATGCTAGAGCCGATGCTGGGGCTTAAACAGGGTGACGCTCACATCATTCGCAACGCCGGGGGCATAGTCACAGAGGACGTAATACGCTCCCTCGTTATCTCCCACTACATGCTCTCCACGCGGGAGTTCATGATAATCAACCACACGCAGTGCGGCCTCATGACCTTTACCGACGAGGAATTGCGGGCCAAAGCCCAGCAGGCCACAGGCGTGCTATCAAACACACCCGCCGCCTTCCACACCTTCATAGACCTGGAAGCAAACGTACGTCAACAGGTACGGAAGGTGCGGCTGCACCCCTGGATACCCGACACGATACCCGTCAGAGGCTTCATCTACGACGTGCGTACCGGCCTGTTATCCGAGGTCGATTGAGCTATGTGTCTTATGTCAAGACGCGCTACCCCGCAGCCTGCGGTACCTCTGGAGCAGGGTGTTGGTCGAACTGTCGTGCTTCAGCTCCGGCTCGTCCGCGCTCTCAAGCTCCTTCACAATCCGCCCCGCCAGCACCTTCCCTAGCTCCACGCCCCACTGGTCGAACGAGTCGATGTTCCAGATTATGCCCTGCGTGAAGACGCTGTGCTCGTAAAGCGCCACCAGCTTGCCCAGCATCTCAGGCGTCAGCCGTTCGGCCAGTATCGTGCTCGTGGGGCGGTTGCCCTCGAAAGTGCGGGCGGGCACCAGCCAGTCCGCCGTGCCCTCCGACCTGACCTCTTCCTCGGTCTTGCCGAACGCCAGCGCCTCCGTCTGCGCGAACAGGTTAGCCATCAGCAGGTCGTGGTGCCTTCCCAGCGGGTTCAACGTCTGGCAGAAGCCGATGAAGTCGCACGGTATCAGCTTGGTGCCCTGGTGAATAAGCTGGTAGAACGAGTGCTGCCCGTTCGTGCCCGGCTCCCCCCAGAAAATCGGCCCTGTCTCGTAATTGACGTACTTGCCGTCCATAGTGACCGACTTACCGTTGCTCTCCATCGTCAACTGCTGCAAGTACGCAGGGAACCGCATGAGGTACTGGTCGTACGGCAGCACGGCCACCGTCTGCGCCCCGAAGAAGTTGGTGTACCACACCCCCAGCAAGCCCATCAGCACCGGCAGGTTGCGCTCGAAAGGTGCCGTGCGGAAGTGCTCGTCCATCGCGTGGAAGCCCGCCAGCATAGCCCTGAAGTTCTCCGGCCCCACCGCCAGCATGGTAGACAGTCCAATGGCCGCGTCCATCGAGTAGCGCCCGCCAACCCAGTCCCAGAACCTGAACATGTTGGCCGTGTCAATCCCGAACTTAGCTACCTCTTCCGCGTTGGTCGAGACGGCCACAAAGTGGTTCGCCACCGCCTTCTCGTCGTTCAGCGCCTGCAACAGCCACTGCCGGGCCGAGTGCGCGTTGGTCATCGTCTCCTGCGTGGTGAAGGTCTTGGACGACACGATGAACAGCGTTTCGGCGGGTTCCAGGTCGCGGGTGGCCTCCGCAAAGTCGGTGCCGTCCACGTTAGAAACGAAGCGGAACGTCATATCGCGCTCGCTGTAGTCCCGCAACGCCTCGTAAGCCATCACCGGCCCCAGGTCCGACCCGCCTATCCCGATATTCACTACATTCCGTATTCGCTGCCCCGTATACCCCTTCCACTCGCCGCTCCGCACGCGCTCCGAGAAGTCAGACATCTGGTCCAACACCTCATGCACCTGCGGCACCACGTTCTGCCCGCCCGTAACAATAGTGGCTTCCCTCGGGGCGCGCAACGCCACGTGCAATACGGCCCGCCCCTCAGTGGTGTTGATCTTCTCGCCGCCGAACATGGCGTCAATCCGCTCGCGCAGGCCGCACTCCTCGGCAAGCTGTAGCAACAAACGCAACGTCTCGTCCGTCACCCTGTGCTTTGAGTAGTCGAAGTAGATGCCCTCAGCCTCAACAGCCAGCCGTTCGCCACGTTGCGCGTCCTGCGCGAACAACTCGCGCAAGTGGGTATCCTTCACCGTACCGTAGTGCTCCTCAAGCGCCCTCCAGGCCGGGCGCTGCGTCAGCCATGTCGAGTCCGCCGCCATAATCACGTCCTCCCCGCGAGACAACATTCCACAAACAACACGCCCCAACTGAGCACGACTCGGACCACGCCCAACATCATCACTCTGCACTGTATGCCGGTCCCTGTACAATCGGGCCACCACTTCCACCATCCTACATCTCTACTGATGGTGGTATAGTTATAGGTGCCTGAACGGATATTGACTCAGTCTCGCATCGGGACCACACAAGTTGAAGACCACCATCCCTAAAGCCGAAGACCCTATCCTCAGAGGGGAGCAAGCAACGCCGGATACAACACCGGAGCACCCACCATCTCCCCAACCTCCCAAGCGAGGTATACCCTCCCACATGTTCAACGCCCTCATCGGCCTACTCCTATTCGCCCTCTACGTAACCGTTCTGGCGCGCAACGACATAGACAGCCTCATGGGCAGCGGTGCGCTCCCCACCATACCGGGCGGCTGGAAGAGCCTGGCCGCTCTACAGGCACTCGCCCTATTAGCCATAACCGCCGCGAGAATGCGTAAGGCCACACAGCTAAGCCCCATTATTCCGCGTGCGATCATATGGACCAGGTCGCACCAGGTGGCGCTGGCGGTCGCCGGGTTGACGCTAGGTGCGCTCGGATTGCGCCTGTTCGGCATCAGCGACAATCTCCCCTACACCAGCAACCCCGACGAGCCTGCCGTGGCCGACCGGGCGCTCCGTATCCTGCAAACCGGCGACTACAACCCCCACTACTTCGTCTATCCCAACCTCTACACCTACATGCAAGCCGCCGTTTACCTGCCCCGCTTCTTCCTCCTCGTCTCCTCCGGCGTGCTCGAGAACCTCGACCAGGTGGTCCCAACCGACTTCTACCTCTGGGGCCGTATGCTGACCGCCTTGCTGGGCACCCTCACCGTGCCGCTGGTCTTCCTCGCCGCCCGCAGACTCTACGGCACCACCGCCGGACTAATCGCCGCCGCCTTCATGGCAACCAACAGCGTCCACCTCGTCTACTCGCAAATAATCACCACCGACGTGCCCGCCACCTTCTTCAGCGCCCTCTCCCTCCTGGCAATCGCGCGCCTCTTACCCCCAGCTACCGCCACACGCGAAGACAACCGGGCAAGCCCAGCCCTGCTGCCCTCCCGCAGCGTATACGTCTTCGCGGGCGTAGCTATGGGCCTCGCGGTCGGCACCAAGTACAACAGCACCCTGGTAGTGCTGCCGTTCCTGCTGGCGCACGCCTATGTCGTAGCGGACCACACCCACAGTTTCGGGGCACGCCTGAGGGCCTTCTTCGGTGCCCGGCTCTGGCTGGCCCTTATTAGTATGGTCGCCGCTTTCCTGGTAACGACCCCCTTCGCCCTGTTCGACCTGCCCAACTTCCTCAACGACATCGCCTCAGTGCTCGCCCACTACCGCTTCGGTCACCTCGGCTTCGAGGGCGACGACAACTGGCGCTTCTACTTCGGCACCTTCCTGCAAAGCGACTTCCTACCCACCCTGCTCACCCTCGTCGGCGTGGTCGTCGCGCTCGCCCGCCGCAGCCGTGCCGACCTGCTGCTACTGAGCTTCCCCCTGGTCTTCTACCTTTCGATGAGCAGCTATCGAGTGAACTTCACGCGCAACATGCTGCCCATCATCCCCTTCACCTCCATACTTGCGGCCCTCACCATCGCCCTCGCCTGGAAGGCGCTGCTAACCTACCTGTCAGCGCGGCAAGGCACCACCCCCCGGCCCATAGCCCGCCTCGCACCCTGGCTGCTGGGGTTGGTGGTAGCCCTCGGCGTGCTCCCGCAAACCGCCGCCGCCATCCAGCGCGGCTACCGTCAGACCCAGCCCGACACCCGCCTCAGGGCCGCCCAATGGCTCGATGCCAACACCAGGCCCGGCACCAAGCTCTGGATGGAGTTCGACACCCCCAAGCTTACACAGGGGCGCTATCTACTCGGCAGCGGCCAGCACGTCACCGAGCACCCTATGGAGTGGTACGTTGCCAACCGCTACGAGTACCTGGTGTTGAGCGCCGGTGCCTACAAGCCCGTGGTATACGACCGCCCTGAATCGAACCCTCCCTTACGCGATGCCTACCTGCGCTTCTTCGACGAAAACAAGTCCAACCTCGTGGTCAGCTTCGAGACCAACAAGGTAGACCACCCAGGCCCTACCATACAAATCTACCGCACCGGCTACACTCCCCCACAATCCGCCACCGACGTACGCGCGCAGCAGCCCGTAAACGCCCAGTACCACGAGATAGACCCCAACGCCGGCACTATCACCCTCGTCGGTGCCGACTACCCCCGGCAAATAGAGGCGGGGAGCAACCTGCCCCTCACCCTCTACTGGACCGCCGACCGCGCCCTCAAGACCAACTACACCGTCTTCGTCCACCTCATAGATGCCTCAGGCAACAAGCTGACGCAAATCGACGTCGGCCCCCGCAGCGGCACCTACCCGACCTCCCTCTGGTCCCCCGGCGAGGTGGTCGTAGACGAGGTGACGCTAACCCTCCCCGCCGAGCTGCCGCCCGGCGAGTACAACATGCGCATCGGCCTCTACCTGCAAATCGACGCGGGCGCGCACACCGCCTTCACCCTCACCAACGCCCCACCCAACTCCGGCGGCGACTACGTGTTGCTAGGCCCCGTCACGTCAGACTAACATCCCTGCTTATCTTGTGCAGTGTGGAACCTCAACTTAGAGGTCGCGTATAATGCCCGCGATATGGCAAGACTTAGAATCCCCCTGGCAACCCACTGGACCGAGACCCCCATGGGCCGCGCCGTGCGCCCCATGCAGGAGTTCATACATAGCTCCACGGCGGGCGGTATCGTGCTCCTACTCACCGCCGTCGCCGCGTTGGTGCTAGCCAACTCGCCCCTGCGCTCTCGCTACGAGGATGTGCTCAACACCTACCTGGACATCAGGATAGGTGCCTTCGCTCTGCACGAGACGGTCCTGCACTGGATCAACGACGGCCTCATGGCTATATTCTTCTTCCTGGTCGGCCTCGAAATCAAGCGCGAAATCTGGGCTGGCGAACTCAGCAGCGTGCGCGCCGCCCTGCTGCCCATTGTGGCCGCCGTAGGTGGGGCCATCGTGCCTGCCCTCATCTACGTACTCATCAACCTGAACGGAGCGGGCAGCGCGGGCTGGGGCATCCCCATGGCGACCGACATAGCCTTCGCCCTGGGCGTGCTCGCCCTCGTGGGCAGCCACGTCCCCTTCACCCTCAAGATACTGCTCACCGCCATAGCGATCATCGATGACCTCATAGCCGTGCTGGTGATCGCCTTCTTCTACTCCGGTGACCTTGATTTTGGCGCGCTGGGCACAGGCTTTGCCTTCCTGGGAGTGCTGCTGTTGATGAACGCCCTTGGCATACGGGCCATTCCCCTGTACGTGCTGGGAGGAGTGCTCGTGTGGGTAGCGTTCCTCCAATCCGGCGTCCACGCCACCATAGCGGGCGTGCTAGTGGCCCTGATGATACCCGTGCGCACCCGCATCAACCAGGAGACCTTCCTTCGCCGCGCCCGCTCCATACTCGACAGCTTCGAGGACAGCAGCAAACGCGAACCCTACTCCATCCTCCAGGACCAGGAGCAGCAATCCGCCGTGCTGGAGCTTGAGGAGCTATCCGAGGCGGTACAGGCCCCCTTGCAGAAGATGGAGCATACCCTGCACAACTGGGTCGCCTTCCTTATCATGCCCGTCTTCGCCCTCGCCAACGCCGGGGTCGCCCTCAGCGCCGAGGCCCTTCGCGGCGAAACGCTGCCCGTGGCCCTCGGCATCATGGCGGGCCTCCTCATAGGCAAGCCAATCGGGCTCTTCGGCGCGACCTGGCTGGCCGTCAAAACGGGCCTCGTCACTCTCCCACGCGGCATCACCTGGAGGCACATCACCGCCCTGGCCTGCCTCGGCGGCATCGGCTTCACCATGTCCCTCTTCGTAGCCACCCTCGCCTTCGGCGGCAACGAGCTACTCGAAACCGCTAAGCTAGGCATACTGGCAGCCTCCCTAATCGCCGGTACCGCAGGCTTCATCCTGCTAAAAACCACCCGCCCCAATCCAACCTAACTAATCCTCACACCAAAGCAAAGGGCAGGCCCATCACAGCGACAAGCCTGCCCTTCACCTACCCGCACACACCTTAACCTTGGCGCGCTCATGGCGTCCTTGGCGTCTTGGCGGTTCCGTCTAGTTCGTTACTTAGCTATGAACGTCTTCCAGTCGCCCAAAGGAGGCAGGTTGCCGCTCTCCACCATCTCGCGCCACTGCTCGTCCGTGAGGCGGTTGCTCGACGGCTGCACGAACTCGTACTGGCTGTAGATGCCACCGCGAGCCAGCACCAGCCTGCCCTCCACCGGCACCACCGCATATATCTCCATGATGCGCCCGGTGCCCTCTTCCAGCGCCAGGTCGCCGCCCGGCCCGCCCGTAGCCACGTCGGCCACAACCGCCGCATCCTGGTCGTTCAGGTCGCCACCGCCTTCCGTCTCCTCGTCGGCCGCGGCTATCGTAATGTTTTCCAGGCGGCCACCGTAGTACTGGATCAGCGAGTACTCTTCCTCGGTCAACCGCTGGTTCGATAGCTCCTTCTCGCTGATCCGCTTGAGGTCCAACGCCAGGTTGTACAGGTTCGTCAGCGTGCTGTACTCCGTCGGCGGGAAGGCATCTTCCGCCGTCTTCTCCAGCAGCCCACGCGCCAGCAACC
>JALZHG010000330.1 GCA_030914045.1 Chloroflexota bacterium
CTTGAGGGTAAACGGCATCGTGGTCTGCGTCGGGGACTTCGTCCAGCCAGACGTATATCTGGTCATTGGTCTTCTCCGAGCGTAGCGTGCCGCGCCTTATACACGTCGTTACGGCATTCTCGCTTATGCCCAACAGGATGGCGGCTTCCCTTACGGAGATACGCTGTTTGCCACGTCTTTCGGTCACCGTACTCTCCCCCGTGTTCGTGCCTTGTTCGGTTACAGTCTAACGGCTGTCTTCTTATTTGGCAGGGGCTACCGGTTCTCCGGAACTCCTAGCTCCAATACTGTTCGACACTTCGAGGACGGGCTGCGCCTGAGGATGCAGCGGAGGCAGCCGAGTTCCTCAATGAGCTATCGATCTACGGCTCCGAGGTAGAGCTATTCGGCAAGAGCACCTTCAGATAAAGGAGGTGTCTCCACCCTGGTTCAGTGCTGCGACGTGACGGGAGCTTTTGGGCAAGCAATCTCCGTCGTGAAGGGTAAGGCACACGTGATGAGCAGAAGAATCCTCGCCACCATAGCGTGCCACTCGGCGGTAAGGCTTGGCGATAACCTCTCCCACGAGGAGCTGAAGGCGTTGATAAAGGAGGGGTTGACGAACCGCTACCCGGCTACGGCTAAGTGCCCGCATGGGCGTTCGATCTGCTACCGCATCGACCACAAGGACATAGCCCGCAGGTTAGACAGGCGCTAGGCTAGTACCGACCGACGCCCGGACTCGCTCCTCAAGGAATATGTCCCTCCCGAATGCGCCTATACGAGGACGAAAGGTAATACGCTTTGGCGCAGGCCGCCAACGCTACAAGGCATGCTCCCACCGCTATGATCGAGATGAGCCTGTCGACCGTAGTGGTTTGCTTCCTTCACACCGAAAGCGGCCCGCCGAGCACCATCTTCTCCCCGCCATCATTGCACCGAAGATGACCCTCTTCGAAGAACCGTTCGTGCGCCAACCCTCTCTTCTGCCGTGGTGGCCGATCGCTGACCTGTCACATCCGAGAGGCCACTGCAACGTGAACTTCCTTGGAGTTGGCCTAAGCTCTGGTTCACCCGCAACCTATAAAGCGGAGATTCAAGGTTACCCTACCAAGGAGTTCAAGCTGTTCCCGAGTAGAAGCGCCGCACCAAGGGGAAGAGATTGCCGCGACGACTAATGTTGCAGGTTCACACGTGGCCAAGGGGATCGCTTCAAGGCCTTTTTAGAGCACCTTCAAGCCAACGCCTCGCCCTTCGTGTCTCCTGATCTACCTTATGAGAACACCGCTTCTTCGCGCTTCGGTAGATGTGGCCTTTTGCAGGTGTTTTTAACCACGCAGCACCGACCAGCCAAAGGTCGCGGCCACGGTGAGGCCCTCAAAACGGCTTGTACACACATCGACGTGAGGATAGCCGGACCTTGACTAATCAACCGGGGGCCTAAACTCCTCCTACCCCTCCCCGCTGACACACTGGCTTCATTCCTCACCGAAGGTGGTCCTGACCGAAAGCCTCGAGACTTCGTAGCCAGCTTCCTCGACCGCACGCTCGATCTCCTCCCGTTCCTCCCGTCCTCCTTCGAATGAGACGGCCACCACGTTCCCCGCCGAGTTGACATCGACGTCGGAGACATGTTCCAGCTTCTTCAGTGCTTCTTCGAGGTCTTCCAGAGGCGCGCCTTCTTTATCCGCCGGTCTGTTGAAGTAGACGTGCACATCAGCCATTGTGTTAGCTCCCCTCTCGCGTAACGACTCAACGGCAGGATCCGTTGATCTGCATGATGTTGATGTACCCGCAAAGGTCGTTAAGATATCGCCCGCATCGACCGCGGTCACCATCACGGAGGAGAAAGACCCACAAATGCCCGGATAACTACGCGGTCGGTACTTGGGATGGAGGTCGGTAACGGTTCATCAGCGGGTGATATATCACGCCAAATACCGCCCGCAAGAAAGAGCTGCAAATGACCATATTATCGATGAGGCAGGCAATGCGGGCGGTATTTTGATGGATCTTGTGGCTTTGCACCAAAATTCGCCTCAATACCTAGCTCGCGCATCGCCAGCACCAGTACGCAGATGTTGTGGCAGAGCACCTTGCACAATGCCTCGTTTATCTGTCCGGTGTCGCTCTTGCTCCGAAGGCTATCTCCGAACTTGGCCTTTATCATGGAGTAGGCAGACTCAACGTTAGAGCGCATGTGATAGTGCTCCATGAAGGTTAGCCGGTTGTACATGAAGTAGTAGTACGTCTTCGCCCATATCGGTTCCTCTTCCGTTGTGGGTTCTACGGTGTCTGACTTGAACGGGACAAACGGCGTACCGCCAGCCGCCTCTACAGCCTTGAAGTTCTTGCGGGATAAGTACGCCTTATCTGCCGTCACGTCGCCTAGCCCGAAGTGTTCGGCGGTAGTTTCGAGAAGCGGGACAAAGTAGGTGGCGTCGTGAGCGGTCCAACCACTCACATCAACGCTGGTGACTATCTTAGTGTTCACGCCGCACATGAGATGCACCTTGACCCACTCCCGGTTATCTACTTCGCGGCCGTACTTTTTGTTGTACCAGCGGACGAACCTGCTAGTGCTGAACCGCGAAGAGTCTACAGCAAAGGCCGTTTCTACCGACTTCAGCGGAAGGCTGCTTGCGGTGACGAGAGCCTTTAGCGGTTCCGTAAGTTCGGGGTTGGCTATGTAGCGGTTGACGCTGTTGAAATGCGGCATGCTGTCTATCTGGCCAGAAACGAAAGCTTCGCGTAGGTCACTGGTGAATCGCCTCGCAGAAAAGCCTACGTAGACCTTGTAAGCAGCCGCGAAGATCATGTCCTTAAGCGGGAGCCGGGGCCTACCGGCTCCGGGAAGACGCACCGTAGGAACCCCGCTACACAAATCGGCCAAGAGCACCACGAACCGCCGCTTTTCTTCGGACTGCGCAACGTTATAAGCGGTCCAATTTCGGCTCCCTACCACCCTCTAAGTATACGCGACCGGTCACGCATAACAACGAGTATTTGGCTTATCTATGCGGAATTCTGCTAAGACGATTCTTCTTGCTGCCGCTTCTTGGCCCACCGTACTTTGGCAGCTTTACGGGCCGACTCAGACCTCTCTTTGGGGGGTCAACTTTTTCGCGCGGGCGGGACCACCCTTCAACCCGCCGCGCCGCCCAAGTCTTCGGGCTAGTTCGCGCATCTCTTCGTCTTCGGTCACACAGCGATTCTAGCCTAAGCGGTCAGGCATGGCAAGACTAGAGGGTAGGTGGCCTACCCTCTAATAGAAGGCGTATGCCGTTGATGATTTCTTGCACCCGGTCGGGGCGTAGCCTACCTATCCAGTCTCTTAGGTCCTTTTTGTCCACGCTAACTATCTAAGAAACGTTTACGACGTTCATTTCTCGAAGATTCGCTTCGCCCGGAAGTAGTGTCACGTTTCCGGGAGCCCTACCCAA
>JALZHG010000331.1 GCA_030914045.1 Chloroflexota bacterium
CCTCCGAGCACCCCGGCACGGGAACGCGGGCACGGGGGTGGCAATGCTGGGGACCGGTTGGCAACGCCAGCACGACGAACGTCGCTCACAGCGCATCGTGAAGATCGCTCGCGATCGGCATCGGGCACGAAGGCAAGCGCGTCGTCGCCCAGGGGCGGCGAGACCCCACTCGATTGGCCCAGAGGACGCTGTCCGGGGGGCGGTCGTGAAGAACCGCTTGGGCGACCTGCTGGCCTACACATCGGGCAATGAGCTGCTAGTGGTGTGTGTCTCGCAACTAATCTAGTGTTTGGGTCGTAGACTGGGGTGGTGAGTCGTCCTCTTGCCGCGGCGCTGGTCATCGACGAAGGTCAACGGGTGGCGTTGGAGGGGTTGGCGGCCTCACAGGCCGCGCCGCACCGGCAGGTCTAGCGGGCCAAGGCACTGCTGCTCGCGGCCGACGGGGTGGCCAACAGCCACATCGCACAGCGGATCGGGGTCTCGGTCGGCACCGTCCGCGCGTGGCGGGACCGGTTCGCCAAGGGCGGGCTGGCCAAGTTGGGTCAGGTCCGCCGGGGGCGCGGCCGCAAGCCCTCGATCAGCGAGGAGCAGATCGCCGAGATCGTCGAGTCAACCCTGCACTCCAAGCCCGAGGGTCACACCCACTGGTCGTGTCGCACCATGGCCGATCGGGTCGGGGTCAGCCCGGCGACGGTGCAACGGATCTGGGACGCCCGCGGGCTCAAGCCGCATCGGGTGGAGACCTTCAAGCTGTCCAACGACCCACAGTTCGAGGACAAGCTGATCGACGTGGTCGGCCTGTACTTGAACCCGCCGAAGAAGGCCGTGATGGTCAGGCTTTAGGGAAAGGCTGAGCGGGCGGCACGACTATGGGGAACCGCAGAAGCGTTGCGGGAGGAAATCGAGTCCCTTGGTGATCCGACGAGCCGGCCCTCAGTTATCCGGAAACGGCATGCCAACAGAAGCCTTCAAACATCGTGTCACAGTCTAAATCAGACCACATCCTACCCAGATGTCCGGGCAGGAGCTTGCAGAAGGTCCTTTTAGAACCCAGGATGTCGGGCCCGAAGGCAAGTGCCTTCTTCCGGCTTCTTCTTGCGGGCCGGGAAGCTCGGTAAGACCAATACCTTCCTCCACCCGTCTCAGCGCTCGTTCTGGCGGCGGAAGGAGAACACCTCGGAATCGTCAACGCTTCGACTTCAACCTCTCGACCTCAGTGCTTAGATCGTTCGAGTGAGATCTGAAGCCCTTGTCTATCATTTCCCGCAGTATCCGGTTCCCTTCCTTCAGGCTCAGGCGACACTCCGCGACGTGGCGGGCGAGCACTCCGTAGGTGCCAACTACTCCTATGCCTCTGCGTCCAGCTTCGTTGCGGGCGTCCAGGTCGTCGCTCACGAACACCCACGGGCCGCCCGAAGAGCATGCTGCGAGCGCCGAAGCCTCTCCTAACCCGAAGCCCCTCTCGCGCAGCTCGACCAAGAGTGCGTACTGCTCCGAGTCTGCGTAGAGCTGCCAAACTTCAATCCAACCATCTTCGGTCGCCCGTCGGATCGCATTTGGTTCCGGTCCCCCTTCCGCTTCCGTCAGCACCTCTGGCGTGACCACGAGCTGCCCACCGTAGCGCTCGCGGAGGATATCCATGCGCCCGACCGCGGAGAAGTTCGAGACAGCGGTGTTGTCCAAGATGAACCGGACGCCACCCTCGCCGGACACCGGCGAAGTTTAGGCGAGCTCAGACTCGGCGACCACGTCCTCGGCGCCGAGAGTTCGCACATTCACGCCCGCGTCTTCCAAGAAGTCGGCGGCCGCTCCCCGCCCCAGGCCCATCACCTCGGCGAAACGGGAGAGGGTTATGCGCCCTGCCTCGTAGGCCCTGATTGCCAGCTCGACGAGCGGCCTGGGCCGTTTTAGTAGTTCGGGTTTGGGAACCGGCTCGTCCTTTCGGTCCTTTTCCGGATCGTAGCCCAAACGTCGGTCCAGGGACCACACACTGACATCCTTCAAGGCTTCGTACTCCGACTGCCTCAGAAAACGTAGCCGGTGTAGGTGTAGGAGCGCGAGCTGGTAGCTGACACGGAAGTGCCACCTCAGGTGGGTAACGTCCTCTGCCGACACCTTCTTGCCTATAGCCCCCAGGTCGTCGAGGAACTGGAGCACCCCCTCTCGAGGCATCAAGAAGTGCCTCGCGAAGGCGTAGGCGTAGCGCTCAACCTCCTCGTTCTCGTTGTGCCGTCCGCATACTATAGCCCGCGCCTTCTCGCGGTCCTTGAGGTTGTGGCAGTACTCGTGGGCCGCAGTGGTGGTCTGCCGTCCCTTGGTGCAGGCAGTGTTTATCAGCACGCAGGGACCGGTGTCCTCTAAGTAGGAGATAGCTCCGAATAGGTTCTTGCTTTCAAAGGGGACCTCGACGACGAATACGTCCTCCTTTTCGAGCAGGGCGATCATGTCCCAGATCGGGCCTATCCCAAGCCCGAGACGCTGCCGGGTTTCTAGGGCGAGGGTCTCCGAACCGAGCTCGAGCAGCAGTCTGCTAGCGCCCATCATCTTCCCCCATCGCTCGCTTTAACTCCCCATAGTCCTGGCACATACGGAGGAACTCGTCCAACGCACCACGGTCTTCCGGCGAAAGGTTACCCGCCGAGCGTAGCAACGCCTCCGCGGGCACATCGCTATGTCGTAGAGCCTCTGCGGCGTTCTCATCGAGGAGTGCTGAAACCGAGACCCCGTAGAGCCTGGCCATCTCAGCAAGCACTAAGCTGTCCACCCGCTGCTCGCCGTTTTCCATCTTAGAGACCGCGCTGCGCGGTAACCCAAGTTGTTCCGCTACTCCCGCCTGACTGAGACCGGTACTGTCCCTCGCCGCAGCAAGGCGCTCTGCCAGCTCCATCCGTCCGACCATTCCTTGCCACCCCCTTTCGTGTTGTTCTATAATAGAACCTCAATGACATTATTGCAAGCTTAGGGTTCTAAAAAGAGGCAATGCTATAGCGAAGAACCCTCCGAAGGGTCCGGGGCGTAGAGGCGCTGTCAAGGGGCGTAGCCAGGTGAAGAACCAGAAGACCGGCCGCTGGGTGAAACGGGACGGGACACGGGAAGGTTCATGGATCAGAAGTCCGATGGGAAGCCCTTCAAAGGCATCACCAAGGAGAAGTAGGTTCCAAATGTGCATGATCGCATGGGGGGACGATGAAGCTTTCTAGATCCTCTTTAGCCCACAGCTTATACCCCTCAGAACTTATCTGTTTGTACTTAGATACGGCGAGACGATACGTAGTCGGGTGGCGCCCAGACTGGTAGAGATCGGCGTCATCCTACCGTCGGGAGCCGTGATCGGCTGAAAAGTTATGAAGCAGGGGCGTCTAACTCCGACCGGCCACAGAAGACGCGGCGCTCGAATTGTTAGCCCCCAGATATGCTC
>JALZHG010000332.1 GCA_030914045.1 Chloroflexota bacterium
GCTCCAGGTAGGCCTCCTCCCGCGCAATGACACCCCGGTTCATCACGGCCTGTACCAATGGCAGCAGCAGCAGCGGCCAGAGCGCGTCGGCCAGGAGAGCGATACCGGTGTAAAGCAACACAAACGAGAGATAGATCGGGTTGCGGGTATAGCGGAATGGGCCCGTCGTGACCAGGGTGGTCGTCGGCACGTCGGGGCGCACGCTGGTGCGGGCTCGTCGCATGGTCACAAAGGCCGGGACACCGATAACGAAGTTGAGGACGATCAGGGTGACGCCGACGGGGCGTGCGACCGTCCGCCCAAATCGGACAGGAACGAGACGTTGCATCAGGAGCCCCAAAGCCAAACCACCGCCATAAATAAGCGGCGGCGGAGCTACCACGTTCGCATGCTCTTGAGCTTGCTCGCTCATGCGTTGTTCCCTTAACAAAACTAGGTTCTGTTGACAGTTCAGCGTACCCACATCAGGACGCTCGTGAACTGGACGCAGCCAAGCTAGCGATGCGCCAACTTGTCAAACCGTGAGAAGAGCCGCCGAACATGCTTGATCGTGTTGCAAATGCATGCCACCACATGTCGTTCCTGGTACCACCAGGCAGCGAAGTTACGCGGCTGGTTGCTCCGTTGATGGGGCGGGATACCCACCTCCCCGCCGCGCGCAACCACCAGGTCAATCACGGCGTGGCCAGCATACCCGCGATCCGCACGCACCCGCGCACACGTCAGGCCCGCCACCAGCGCCGCCGCATGAGGACTAGCATGGGAGTGCCCAGCCCTCAGGTGCCGGCGCCATGGGTTCCCCAAACCAGCACCAAGGACGTGGATCTGTGTCCTGACGCCACCGCGGCGCCGGCCCAATGCCTGCTCATCCTGCGTGCCGTTGTTTTCAACACCAGCGGCACAGGGATGGGCACGGACCATCGTACGGTCCAGGATCCCAGGTTCCATGGCGGGGTGATTGGCACAGTGCGCGAGCATGCGCTCCCACACGCCCTGCTCACCCCAACGGGCAAAGCGTGTGTCGATGCTATGCCCGTTGCCGTCGTCGGTGGCCAGCAAGCGCCACTGCGCTCCAGCGCGGTCAATCCAGCGCACGGCTTCCAGGACGCGGCGGCAGGCTGTCTCCGTTCCAACGTAGGCATGCGGGTCGCTCCGCAGCAACGCCCGCAGGTTCGTCCAGTGGTCGTCCGGCACATGTCCAGGTGGCATACATCAACCGTACCAGCGCTTCGTCAACTGTCAACAGACCCTAGGACTACAGCCGCACTTACGTTGGACAACATGCCCGACGTTTTTTGTAGTGACACCGCTTCGCTCGCAAGTGGTGCCGCCGACGCCACCGCGACCACGCCAGCGTGTGCTGCGGACTCGGCGGATGTGCCCACAGCAACCGCTAGAGGAACCGTCGCACTGCTGGCACAGTGACGGGGAGCACGTCGCTGACCGCAGCCCGACTTGTTTTCGCTCCTCGGCCTGCACGACCACCAGCAGCGCGTGGGCCAGCAGCGCCAAGGTGCTCTGCCGATACCAGGCGTCCCAGCGGCGCACCGCATACGCATCTCGACCACACGCGCCCGTGGCGGCTGCAAAGCGCTTCAATTTGCCAGCGGGTACTTCCCCTATCCGTAGTGGATACTCCTGTGCCTTCGGCCCAGCTTGACATGCGGCCAATCCTACCTCATGCTTGCCTTCGCATCCATTCGTACCACTGATCTGAGCAAGGAGACCACCATGACAGCAGAGATAAGCTGGCTGATTGTCCTCCTGCTGCTCGCCATGGGGATCTGCGCTGCCTGGCAGCACCGCCACCAGCTGCTCACCCCAAGCGGAGCCATCTCCGCGTTGCCCCAGCGCCACCTCCGTCCGCACACGCCAGATCATTGCCCGGTCTGCCGCCAGCAGGCAGCAGGTTCGACCAATCATGCACTCGTGCGCCCAGTGGTTCAACCGTGGCGCGAGGTCAAAAGCCGGCGGGGCGCGCCCAAGCGTATTCCCACCGACGGATTTGCCTGTCCAAACCGCCGATGTGTCTACTACCACATCACCGACGCGCAGGTGCATGCCCTCGTAGGTGACGGTGTCCATGGGAAATACGAGCGCATTCAGACCTTTCGCTGTCAATCCTGTACTACAACGTTCAGCGCGCGCCGCGATACGCCACTGTACCGTATCAAAACCTCTTCGTCTCGAGTCGGCCAAGTGCTGACCGCCTTGGCTGAAGGGCTGGATGTGGCTGCTACTGGCCGGGTCTTCGGGCATCGGCATGCGACCATCACCGCCTGGCTCACCCGGGCCGGGATGCCTAGCGCGATGCTGCACGATCGCTGGTTCGACAACCTTCGCCTACCGCACCTCCAACTCGACGAATTGCGGACGCGCCTGCGGCGCCGGGCGCAGATCCTCTGGCTCTGGGTCGCCATCGATCCGGTGAATAAGCTGATCCCCGTCCTGCACCTCGGCGCACGAACCCAAGCGTCCGCGCACATGTTTGTCCACGAACTGCGGCAGCGGCTGGCTCCCGGCTGCCTCCCGCTGTTCATGAGCGATGGACTCCGGCTCTATTTTTATGCGTTGACAGCGCACTTTGGGCAGTGGGTCGATGGCGTGGGGCGACGAAAGCAGCAGTGGCAGGTCGCACGAGGGCTGATGTACGCGCAGGTTAAGAAGGTGTATCGACACCGCAAGTTGACGCGCGTCACGCACGTGCTACGCTGTGGCACACGGATGGACCTCACGTCGGCGTTACAGACGCTCGGGCTGAGTGGACGGATCAACACGGCCTTCGTTGAGCGCGTGAATTTGACCGTACGGCAAAGTGTGGCGGCCTTGATCCGCCGCACATGGGCGACGGCGCAGACGGCTCCCCAGTTGCTGGCGCACCTCGAATGGTGGCGCGCCTACTATCATTTTGCGCGGCCACATGCGTCGTTGCGGATGGCACTGGCGCAACCCATAGCACGCGAGGGACGCCGCCTTCCGCAACGCTACCGCCACCGGACACCCGCAATGGCTGCTGGCCTGACACGACGGTGCTGGACGGTGCGCGACCTGCTGACGATCCCGTTGCCGCCGACGTCACGTGGTGTGGGGTGAGGCTGGAGCGAACGACGGAGACCGCTTCCATCCGAGCACGACACGGCCGAGGGTGCGTGGTATGGAAGGCATACTGGACGGTGTAGGTGCCGGATTGGTGCAACAACGGCCCAAAAATCGAGCGTGGCGGGTCCATTGGAATTATCCACCATAGCCGATAGCAGTACCCCAAGACAAGCGAATGGCAACATTTCGGCATTGGGCGCAGGCATGTGCAACCGTAGCTCCATCGCTACTATGCGCAACCTGACGCCCACTGCGAGGACGGAGACGCATGTGCTGAACGTCCTCTCAAGCGGTTCTTCGCAACG
>JALZHG010000013.1:0-15413 GCA_030914045.1 Chloroflexota bacterium
AGAAGGGTCTGTTCTCACTGTCACAAGGCTCCGTCACACCAGGTCCTCCGCACGGGTACCCGGCGATTGCACCTGTTTGTGCCAGTCGCTCCACGAACTCGTAGAAGGGAGAACCAGGAGGTACGTCAGCAAACTGCTGCTGTCCCTCAGCGGGAGTGTCATCAAGACCAGCAGAGTTGGCGATGATCTTGGACAACTGACCACGTGTAACGTTAGCACCTGGCCTGTAGTATGGATCATCGTTGGCGTTGCACTCTTCGCCAGGTCCACCGCACGGGTACCCTGAGACGATGCCCCTGCACGCCAGGCACCTGATGAAGGTATAGAAGGTGTGCTCGGCTGGTACGTCCGCGAACTGGATCGCACATGCTGTGGCTGTTGGCATGGCTGTGGCCGTGCGCGTGCTGGTGGCTACGGCGGTGCTAGTCCTGGTGGACGAAGGTGCCGTTGTGGTGGTACTCGACGGTACTGTGGTGCCCGTAGAACTTGGCAGTACGGTCGATGTAGAGGTGGGTGTAGCGGTATTGGCTCCCTGCACGTTGAAGCGGCCCACCGCCGGGTCATGGTCGCTGATTTGAGGATCAAACTCTGCGTTCATGTGCACCACGTCGTACTGGACCAACTGGGCGAGCATGTTGGGGCTGGCAAGCGCGTGGTCCAGCGCCTGAGAGTTGCCGTCGAACACGTAGCTATACTGCTCGTTCAGGGGCAGAGTCTCGATAAGGTTCTGTAGCTCGATGTCGCCTGTGCCTGATATGGTACCCGTCTCCAGGTAGTTCATCGTTTGCGAGAACTGGAAGTCGTTGATGTCACCGGCGACAACCACATTGGCGTTGGCATTGGCGTTGAGTATGCCGTCCACGAAACCGTTGAGGACCTGAGCCTGCTGGTGTCGCTGGACTTCAGTACTACGTATCGGCGGCTGCCAGCGTCCGAAGAGCGGATCGTCGCCACCTTTGGAGGCGAAGTGATTAGCTATGACGATGATCTTCTGGCCGTTGTACAGGAACTCGCCCGCCAGCGGCTTGCGGCTATTGTTCCAGGCCGAGTGGGTAGGATTCACACGGCAGGGGCTCATGGTGAGCGTGCCGTCGGGCTGCAACGTGCAGGCGGTTGTGCTGTTGCCACCGGGCTTGTCCACGAAGCTTAGGCCGCGGTCGGTGCGGAAGAGCAGGCCCACGCGGATGTTGCCGCCCGGCTCTCCGCCGTCCTGGTCGTCCACGGGGTCTATCTGGCGGTACTGGTAAGTGGGGCCGCCCGCGGCCGTGATAGCATCAATTAGCTCTTGCCAGGTCAGGTTGGCCGCAACGGTGCTGTCGTTGGTCGCGCCGTTGTTGTCCTGGATCTCCTCGATGGAGAGGAGGTCAGGGGACTTCAGGTTGGTGACGATAGCGCTGGCATGCAGCGCGAATGTGTTATCGCCAGGATCGAGGTTTTCGACGTTGTAGTTGCCGATGGAGAGCGCTCCCTGGGCAGCGGGCATGGCGGTTTCCTGTTGCAGGTTACCGGAAACCACGGTGAGCGCCTGGGTAATGAACAACTTGAAGTTGCCGAAGCCATAGTCCATGACACCGATGGCGGGACCGGTGAAGTGATCGCCCACGTCCACTCCGGCAGGAGTATTCGTGATCGTATCATCGAGTATGATGCGCTCCGGGTTGAAGTCGTTAGGCTGTATGACGATGCCGCCCCGCGCGGTGCGAACGCCGCCGTTCGCTCCATCGTCACCGAGCACGGCGATCTCGCCGAAGCTGTTTCGAGGGCCGACTGCCACGGGATTGTTGACCTGCACGCGCATCGCTTCCAGGCTTTCGTAGAAGTCGATGCCGTCCTGTGCTGGGTCAAATGCGCCGCTGGTCTCGACGCTGCCCGAGCCTGCATCGTCCTCTATGATCATGTTGGGTGGAATGCGCCCGCCCGTGCCAATGACGACCGGTGTGGGCACGGTAGCATTCGTCATGACGACGGACACCGTGGGGCCTGTTATCTCGGTGGTCGTGAGATTATCCGAGCTAGAGCCACCCGGCCTGAACTCCGTAACCGCGCCTGAGACCAGCACGGAATAACCGATCTGGACAGAGTTGGGTGCGCTGCTCGTGAAGACAAAGATCGCTTCGGACGTGGAGTCGTTGGCGTCGGAGGTAGGGTCCTGCATGTAGAAGCCGTTGGACAGCTTCGCCGTAACGATACCGGGGACATTGGTCACGTTAGCACCATTCAACGGCGAAAGGTGGGTTTGTCCCTGTATGTCGCGGATGCGCAGGGTAACGTTCGCGGTCGCGGTGGCGGTGCCCGTCTGAGTGGCGGTACCAGTTTGAGTGGGGGTAGATGTCTCCGTAGAAGTGGGGCCGCCGGGTGTCACCGTGTCAATGGGAGTGGCTGTTTCCGTCGCGGTTGAGGTAGTTGTGGCAGTGCCCGCGTTAGGGCAGTTGTTAGGACCGTCGGCTGACGGAGCAGCCTGTATATATGTAGAAGTGTTGCGAGCGCCGCCCGAACCGTTGGGACACCGCTGATTGGAGTGGGCAATTTGTGACCCGCCACCATTCTCATCAACCTGCGGCTGACCTGAGTTGAGCAACACCAGGAGCCCAGGATCGTCTGCGTCCGCCGTGTCATAGACGATAGCGTCAATCAGGTTCGTGGTTGTCACTGGGGTGTTGGCAGGAAAATCAGAGGCATTGCCCGTATAGAGGGCAACAGCATCCTGTCCATTCTGGAGCGTGTCGTTGTTGAATATCGCATCTACTCCTGGAACGGCGGCATTTCCAGCCGTGAAGTAACCCTGGGCATTGGTGGAGTAAGGGTCAAGGTCTATCGCCAGGTAGGACTGGTCGTTAGAACCATTGTAGAATACAAGTACCAATCCGGTCAGGGAATAGTTCGCAGTGCCATATAGTTCCACGAACTCTGCCGCGTCGGTACCCACTTGGTCGGCATCCAACTCGTTGATTATTACTGCGGGCTGTGTTCCGTTAGGAACGGCAGCTTTCGCGGCTGCTCCCGCGCTGGTCGGCTGTAGCCAGGCTGCCAATCCAAAAACCAACGCCAATAACCCGGCGAGTATAAATAACGCCGGGCCAATCTTGAATGAACGCTTCTGCGAAACAACTAGCATAACCCCTGCTCCTCCCTCACAATCCACACAATGACAAGACACGACAGTACGTTACTGCCGCCATGCGCCACAGTTGCCGATTATAACCAATGGGGTGACAGAAAGCAAGCGGGGTGCGGACCTGTAAAGCGGCGGGCGATGCGCGGGGGAGTGCGACTGAAGACGCTTTAAAAGGACTAACCCCGGTGGCTTGGGCGATCCACCGGGGTTATCCCAAAGGAGGAAAGTTCTTCTGTATAGAATAACGGGCGGGACTGCCATTCGCTTCCCTCTTTTTCGACCAGTTTTGGGGCAATTTATGGCAAGTTCCGGTAGGGCGCTGTTGAGGGTATGCCAGAGTGCCACACATGAGGAAAACGCCGCGCCTGCGAGTGTGCTTTGCTATAATGGAGATATGGACAAAGGTTCTAAAATGGGGGTGCCGGTGCCCGAATCGCCCCAGCCGGACGCACCTCTAGCCGCGCGCATGAGGCCCCGCTCGCTGGACGAGCTAGTGGGGCAGGAGCACGTACTCGCTCCCGGCAAGACTCTGCGTCGGGCCATCGAGGCGGACCGGGTGCCTTCGCTGGTGCTGTGGGGCCCGCCGGGCAGCGGCAAGACCACCCTGGCCCGCGTTATCGCCAACACCACCAACGCCCACTTCGCCCCGGTCAGCGCGGTGTCGGCGGGCGTGGCCGACCTCCGCCGCATCGTCAAGGAAGCAGCCGAGCGCATCGCAGAGGAGGGGCCGCGCACCATCCTCTTCATCGACGAAATCCACCGCTTTAACAAGGCCCAGCAGGACGCCATACTCCCCCACGTCGAGGAAGGCACCGTTACGCTGATTGGCGCGACCACCGAGAACCCTTCATTCGAGGTGAATTCGGCGCTGCTGTCGCGCTCCCGCGTGATCGTGCTGCACGCCCTCGACGCCGACGACCTCGACAAGCTGGTAGACCGGGCGCTCGGTGACGCGCGCGGGCTGGCACACCTCAACGTCGAGCTTGAGCCGGACGCTCGCCAGCACCTGCTCAACATCTCCGACGGCGACGCCCGCTCGATGCTGAACACCCTGGAACTCGCGGCCGTATCCACCGAGCCGGACGCGGATGGGCGGCGACACGTCACCCTGGCCGCCGTGGAGGACGCCGCCCAGCAACGGTGGCTGCAATACGACCGGGCGGGGGAGGGACACTACGACGCCATTTCCGCGCTGCACAAGTCGGTGCGCGACTCCGACCCCGACGGCGCGCTCTACTGGCTGGCTCGCATGCTGGAAGCCGGTGAGGACCCCTTGTTCGTCGCCCGCCGGGTAATACGCATGGCCTCCGAGGACGTAGGGCTGGCCGACCCGAACGCGCTGGGGCTAGCGATGGCGGCGCAGCAGGCGGTGCACTTCCTGGGCATGCCGGAGGCCAACCTGGCGCTGTCGCAGGCGGTCGTGTACGTCGCCCTGGCCCCCAAGAGCAACGCCCTCTACTCGGCTTACAAGCTGGTGCAGGACGACGTGATGCGCACCCGCAACGAGCCTGTGCCGATACACCTGCGCAACGCCCCTACCGGCCTGATGAAGGCAATCGGCTACGGGCAGGGCTACAAGTACGCCCACGACTACGAAGGCGGCCAGGTCGAGCAGAGCCACCTGCCCGATTCGCTCAAGAACCGGCGCTACTACCGCCCCACCGAGCGCGGCTACGAGGCCCGGCTGCGGCAGCGGATGCAAGAGTGGGCCGAGCAACGCAAGCAGAACGCGCTCAAAGAGGGGCGAGAGGGCTAGCCGTGGACGTAAACTGGCTGCTCGCGGCCGGCGCGCTCATGCTCCTGATAGGTCTCGGCGCGCTCGCGGCGGATGGGCTGAGGCGGCGGAGCAACCCCTTCCCCCGCATACTCCGCGACCTCACCACCAAGCTGCTGCCGACCGGCGTGCCCCTCCTCGCTCCCACTTCCCCGCAACGTCAACTCGGCAAGCCTCATAGTGTGCGACGGCTGCTGTCGAGATTGGCGGGGCCGCGTCCACGCATTGTGCCGGTGGTGTTCGTCAGCGGGCTGGTCGCCGCCTGTGCCACAGGGGGCCTGTACGTCGCTACCACCCTGGGCACTCCCCAGGTGGCCGAGGGCACGGCGGTCATCGCCTACTCGGAGTTCCAGGGAGCGCCACGCGAGGGCAGCCCGGCGGGGGCGTTCGCCGCGCAGTTGCAGCAGGTCGCCACCGGCAGCGGCCTTGAGCCGTTCCTGCTGCGCAAGACGACGCGTGTAGTTACCAGCGTGGAAGAGGCAGAGGTCGAACGCGCGCGGCTCGGTGCGGATGCGCTCTGGTGGGGCGAGGTGGGACACGACGGCGCGATTACCACCAGCCTCTTGCTGGCCGCACGGTTCCAACCCTGGCAGGCTCCGTGGGCGCAGCTTCAGCCCAACGACCTGACGCAGGTAATGCTGCCTACAACGGCACAGGTGTACCTGCCCGCAGGCCAGGGGGTGGACCCACTCGTACCCTTCTCGCTGGCAATCGCGCATCTCAAGCTGGGAGAATATGCCGAGGCCGCGCGGGCGGCTTATGGGACCAGGGCCACCCTCGGACAGATCGAGGAGCGACACCCCTCCGGCAGGAGTATCTCCGGGATTCAATTGGCGGCGTTAATCGAGTCGGCCTCCGATCTCGCCCGCAAGGAGTACGCGGAGGCGGCCGTCCCACTGGATGCACTCGAAGCCGCCGGGATTCTGCCAATCGAGGGGCTGGTCAACCGTGCGGCTGTGCGCCTGGCGCTGGGAGACGTCGCCGGAGTGAGGTCTGATACGGACCGGGTGCTCAACACGCGCGATGCCAACAACCAGGCGCAGGCACTCGCATACCTGGCGCGTGGCAGGGCCGGTCTGCGCGCAAACGACCTCGCCGCTGCCCGTTCCGACCTGGAGGAAAGCGCGAGGCTGGACCCAGGCAACCAGTCAACCAGGCTGGAGCGGGCCGAAGTCCTATACCGGCAGTCGCAGCCCGACGCAGCCAGGACGCAATTGCAGGGCCTGTTGTCGGCCTCTCCTAACGCGGCCCCCGCGTACCGCCTCCTGGGGCTGACTATGCTCATGCTGGGGCAACCCACGGAGGCCATGAGCGCCCTGGACCGCGCCGAGGGGCTGTACAACCTGTGGTTGGACGCCTTGCGCAAGGAGGAAGCCAGCGCGCACGCCGTGGGTAACAGCCAGCGCGGCCAGTGGGCGACGGGCGAGATTGTAGCCTTGAACAAGGAACTGGCAGGCATCTACCTGTACCAGGGGATGACCTGGGCCGACCTGGCGCGGCAAGACCCACCGGAGAGCTTCCTGGGTGGCATATGGAGGCGCATACGGGGCGAACCAACCAAGCTGCAACGCGCCGTCGAAAGGATGCGCCACGCCCAGCGACTCGACCCGCAGCGCCCCGACGTGCCCCTGCAACTCGGCAACGTCTACACACAGATGGGAGACAGCGGGTCGGCTGCCGAAGCGCTACAAGAGGCGCAACGGCTCGACCCGTCGGCCCCGGAGCCCTACGTAGCGCTCGCGGGCCTGCAAAAGTCGCAGGGCAACCCAAAGGAAGCCATTGCCACGTTACAACAACTACTAGCACAAAACCCCTCTTACTTCCCCGCCTACGACGAGGTGTACCATATCTACCTGTCCGGAGGGGACCAGGCTGCCGCCACGGCAACCCTGCACTCGGCCTTACAGGTGGCACCGCGCACCACGACTGGCTACCTGTGGCGCGGCAGGTTCTTGCAACGGCTCGGTGATGCTGCCGGGGCGATAGAGGCCGCGCGCATGGCCGCCACCGACCCCCAGCTTTGGGAGGCGCACCTGCTGCTGGCTCAACTGCTCGCGGCGAACGGGCAGGCACCGGAGGCCCTGCAAGAGTTCAAGCAGGCGCTTGCCGTCCAACCCAACAACCCCGACGCCTTGCTTGGGGCCGCGCACCTTCACGTGCTGGCGGGACAGGCAGAAGAGGCCCAGAAGCTGTACGAGCGGTTGGTTAGCATCTGGCCCGATAACACAGACGGGCATCTCGCCTTCTCGCAACTGCTCGCCGCCCGGGGGCAACTCGACCGCGCGCTCTCGGAGGCTCAGAGGGCGGTCGAGCTCTCCCCCGAACGGGCAGACGCGCACTTCTTCCTGGGACAGGCGTATGAGAACAAGCAACACTGGTCCGCAGCCGCCGAGCAGTACTGGGCGGCGGCGGAACGCGACCCCGGACGCTTTGATGCGTTTATAAGATGGGCGCGCACTTTGTACCTGGACGACCGCTACGCCGAGAGCGCCGAAGTGAGCCGCAAGGCTATCGCCATGAGGGCCACCGACCCGCAAGGCTTCCACTGGCTGGCGGAAGCGCAACTGTCGATGGGCAACGCGACCCCGGCTCTTGAGGCCCTGGCACCCGCGCTCCAAATAGCGCCCCAGGACGCACGACTGCTGGCGCTGGCGGCGAAAGCCTATGCGAGCACCGGGGACGAGTCAAGGGCTGAAAGCTTCGCGTTGCAGGCGATCAACGTTGACCCGCGCGGCACAGCGGGGCCTCTTGCGTTGGGCGAACTGTACCTGCAAAAGGGCCGCCCTGAGAGTGCTTTGCAGGCGTTTGAAGGTGGCCTGGCGGTGGCACCAACCTCGCCCGACCTGCTTGTTGGGCGGGGGCGGGCCTACGCCGCAATGGGCGACCACACGAAGGCGGTACAGGCGTACAACGAGGCGCTAAAGGCCAGTCCGAACTATGCGCCCGCGCACCTGTTCGCCGGGGAGACCTACGTGGCGCTCGGCAGGTGGGACGAGGCGTTCGAGCAGTACCGCGCAGCCGTGCAGTTGCGCCCCAACTGGCCGGAGGGCCTGAACGCGCTGGGGCTGGCGTATCTACAGAGGAAGGACTTGCCAAATGCCCAGGCGGCATTCACGAAGGCTACTCAGCAGGCCCCCGGCCTGGTAGATGCCTGGTTCGGTCTGGGTCTCGCCAGCCGCGACCGAGGGCAGGACCAGGAGGCGGCGGTCGCTCTCGCCAAGGTGGTGGACCTCGACGCCCGTTACGGTGACGCCTGGTTGTACTTGGCGCTGACCTACGAGCAGTTGGGGCAGCGCCAGCAGGCCACGGAGGCGTTCAGCCGGGCTATCGAGACATCGCAGGACCCGAACATCGTTGAGCAAGCACAGCAGGGCCTTTCGCGGGTAAAATAGCAGTAGCGCCCATCACACACATTACAACCCTGGAGATATTCACTCCGCTTGGCGACCCTCACTAGAGAAAGCAACATAGCCGTTCAAGAGGCAGCTACCCCAGCCACCCGCGCCGATACGTGGCGTGAGACCTGGGCCGATGTCGCCGCCGTGTCGCTGGCGTGCCTCGTTTTCTTCTTCATCAGCGTCTACCAGCTCGACCTGCCCGGCCTCTACAACGACGAGGCGTTCGACGTAATTCCTGCTATGCAGGTGGTATTGGGCCACCCGGTGGAGCTTCAGCGCGGGGTGGGCATTAACATCTTCGGCACCATGCTGCCCTTGATGTCCAGCAGCGACTACCAGGGCATCACGAGCACCTACCTTGCTATACCCTTCTTCGCGATTGGCGGAGTGAGCGTATTTTCCCTGCGCCTCATGACCATCACGGTGGGACTCGTCGCCATCGTGTTGGCCTACTTTCTCGCCCGCGCCTGGTTCGGCAGGCCCGTCGCCCGGCTGACGGTGCTGATGCTCGGCGTATCCCCCTCCTGGATATTCTGGAGCCGGTTGGGCGTGTACGTCGTCAACGAAGTGGTGCCGATTACCACCGGCGCTCTACTCGCCTTCACCCACTGGGTGCGCAACCGCCCGCTCGGCACGCGTAACGTCGCGCTCTACACCGGCATGTTCCTCCTCGGCTTGGGCCTGACGACGAAGCTGTTGTTCCTGTGGGTGATTGTGGCCGTCACCGTGGTTGGGACTATTCTCTTCGGGAGGCGTGTGTGGGAGCACAAGGGAGCAGTGTTGCGCAACCCCACGCGGTGGCTCAGAATTGCCGCTTTGTCGTTGGCGGCCTTCTGCCTGGGGGCGCTGCCATTCCTGCTCTACAACCTCATGACGCGGGGTACCTGGCTGCTCATTCGTGGGTCGCTTACCGACTTGAGCACCACCAGCCACGGTGTGGACAACACCGCCTACCTGCGCAACCTCTGGTCCGAGACCGACAGCCTCAAAGTGGTGCTGGACGGGGGCTACTTCTGGTTCCAGGGGCTGGCCGCCAGCACCTACAGCAACCCGTTCACCCCATCGGTGTTCGCCCTGTCAGCCCTCGGCTTGATGGCACTGGCCCTGCGTCCCTGGCGCAAAGCAAAGAGCAGCATCGGCACTCTTGAGCGAACCGGCTGGCTTCTCTGCGGGCTTGGCCTCGCTGCTGCCTTCAGCCTGGTCCTCGTCGTGCTGCCTGCTGGCCTCACTTCGCTGATGATTATGCTGGCAATCGGCCTCGGCGTGCTTGGAATTGTGATCATGGGCGTAACAGCCTTCCGCAGTGGAGACACCACACGCGGGTGTTGGATGCTGCTGGCTATCGCCACGTTGAGCGGCGCAACGTGGTGGTTCGGTGGCTCGGGCAGACCGGAGGGCACAGCGCCGGGCGGTCCCCTCGGGCTGTGGCCCGTAGACGCGGTGGGAGTGCTGTTCTGGGCGTCAGGTCTTGGGCTGTGTGTGGTGCTAGGCTCCGACAGGCATGCGGGGCACATGACGCGAGTGTCCCTGGCGGCCATTGCCCTCATCGGGGTGATAGTAGCTCAAAGCGCGGTGACGATCTCCGGTCTGTGGGCAACGCACCTGATTGTCGTTTTGCCACTTCCTTATATAGTAATCGCGGCTTTCCTGGTGCGGGGGGGCGCGTGGCTGGCCGAGCGTGCCGTGCCGGTAAGCCCTGGCTTCAAGAAAGCGGCGCGCCTTCTACCCGCCGTCATAGTCGTGGGCGCGATCATGGTGGCCGATCTTATTGTGGACTACTCTTACCACCGCGACCTTGCGTTAGGTGGCGGACGCTCCACCTTCTCAGACGCGGTGTACAGGCTCTCAGGCTACCTCGACGGCCTGGAACCCGACCCCAAGGTGGTGGCGATGGACTGGGGCTTCAAGCGGCCCGTGCAGTTGCTCACGTCGGAGCGCGTGAACCCGGTAGAGGCATACGGCTACTCGGCGGAACCCACACCGGAGTTTTACGAGGGGCTGCGGGCACTGCTGCAAGACCCCAACACCATCTATCTCTTCCACGACCCAAGCGAGACCGCCTACCCCCGGTTCGAGCAGTTCGTGAGGGAAGCCGAGGCGGCCGGGAAGAGGGTGACCCTGGAAACTACCTTCAGCACCCGTGATGGTGCCGTAGTGCACCGGCTCTACACGGCGAAGTAGGTCGAATATTGCCGCCTGTTACTGCCCAAAGGTGCTATTGACTAAGCATGCCCTTTGTGATAATGTTATGCCAGAGGGGCGAACATTCGTCTCGGTTTGGTATTCTCAAATTTTAGCTAAGGAGCAAACACATCAGCAGGGATTTTCGTGTAAACGAGCGCATCAGGGCACGCGAGGTGCGTTTGATCGGGGAGGGCGGAGAAAACTCCCTCATGTTTGTGCGTGACGCATTGGCCCTCGCTCGCCAGCGGGGTATGGACCTGGTGGAAGTGGCCCCCAACGAGGTGCCCCCGGTCGTGAAGATGATGGACTACGGGCGGTTCCGCTACGAGCAGACTAAGAAGGAACGCGACGCCCGCAAGACCCAGAAGCAAGTGGTACTGAAGGAAGTCCGCCTCAGCCCCAAGATTGACGACCACGATATTGACACCAAGGCTCGCATGGCGAAGCGCTTCCTCGAAGACGGCGACAAGGTGAAGCTAACGGTGCGCTTCCGCGGCCGCGAGCTTGCCCACCCGGAGATTGGCCGCGACGTGCTCGAGCAGGTGCGCCAGATGCTCGGTGAGAACGTAGTGGTCGAGTTGGCTCCCAAGATGGACGGCAAGGCGATGACGATGGTGGTTTCCGCCAAGCCCGGCAAGCCCGCGCCGAAGCCCCGCCCCGCCGCACCTCCCGCCCAGGCGCAAGGCCAGGCCCCGGCAGGACCCGCGCCCACCGGACCTGCACCCACCGGACCTGCACCCACCAGTCCCGTGCCAGCCGGGCCGACCCCCAACGGTGCTCCCCCCGCGGCACCGGCCGAAGTACCGGTTCCCGTAGGCGCGAACACTAGTTCGTAGGCATTTACAACTTACAAGTTATTGCGTAGAAGGAGCGTCAATCACGCTCCTTCTTTGCGTTGTACGTCCCTAGGTCCCAAAGTAGCCATCGCCAATACTCCAAAGTGCCGACGTGCAGAGACGTGGTTGCGCGTACAATAAAGGCATAATACAGACCGGACCTATATAGCCAAACCAGCATAAAGCAACACGTATTTAGCAGAACCTGGCGTCTACATTAGCACCGGCACACTAAACGGAGCAAAGAGATGGAATATCTTCTGATACTGGGGGCGCTGGTCGTCGTTGACCTGCTGGCTCTCCGCTTCGGAGCAGACAGCCGGGACCTGGTCCTTCGAGACCCAAAGACGCTGGGCATACCCCGCTAATATCCTTCATAACGACTGCCCGGACATCCACATGGACCGTCCGGGTAGTTTGCTTTCACGTTCTCCGGTACCTCACACTGCCCGGTGAATCCCCAAGGGTAGGGTGCCAGGTGGAACCCGGTGTACTGCTCCGGTGTATAACCAGCGATACATGATCTCCGAAGGAGGAACGTATGCACAATCCTCGTCATGTCTGGCTGGCCGGAATCCTCCTGCTGCTTGGTGCGGCCGTCCCAATCCTCGCGAACGTGGCCGGACAAGGGCAAGCGGCAGCGGTAGCACGTTTAGCAACCACTGCACCCACAACCATCGTTGCCACAAATACCGTGGCTGAAGTGGCAAAGAAGATCCATGCGCTAACGCCTACCGCGGCTACCACGCTCGACCGGGAGGAGTGCGCCGTCACACAGCCGTCCGAAAGCCCCTTCGCGGCTCCAGCACCCTACCGTACGCACGCACCCTGGACGGGCACGTTCTGGTACGGCACAAATCGCCTATGGACCGTTCTCCCACGTGAAGGCAGTTGGTCTGGGCTGCCTCACAACCCCGACGGCTACGGACAAAAGGTACTCTGGTGGCGAGAAGGGTATTCCTGGACCGAGGACCCTACGCCGCAACTCACGGTGACAGGCCAACGCCTAGACGCGCCCGCGCCGCCGCTCCACGCCCATAAGGCAACTAATGCCTATGCCGAGGACATAGGATCGGCCATGCTGGTGGGTGTGAGCTTTCCAACGCCCGGCTGCTGGGAGATTACGGGCAGGGTCCACGACCAGGAACTTAGCTTTGTTGTGTGGGTGCAACCCTAGACTTATGCTTTTGGCGTGCGCTAGGTCGCCGGACGAGAGCCAACTAGGACCAAAGTCTGAATCGAAACCACCCTAAATTACTCATCCGCCGGAACGCCTCCTTTGCTACACTGTAGTCGAAGCAGAAAATGAAGCTGCACAGACTGAAGAAAGGAGGCCGCAGATGATCGAGATAATGTTAGTGGTAATCGCGTTGGTGGCGTTCGACCTGTTCACGGCCTCCATGCGCAGCGCAAGGCCGCACTAAGCACGCGGCAAAATAACAGGTGTAATGGTGAAGGGGTACCCGCTCGTGTGGGTACCCCTTCGCTGTATCCGTCAGGATAGGCTAGCTTACGTTTCTTAGACGACGATGTTCACCAACCGTCCCGGCACGTACCGCACCTGCCGAGGGGTGCCGCCGTCCAGGAACTGCTGCACCCTGGGGCTTGCCAGGGCCAACGTGGTCGCCTCGTCCTCCGACACGTCGGCGGGCACCTCTATCCTGTCGCGCAGCTTTCCGTTCACCTGGATGACCAGCGTGATAACGTCCGCTGCCGCCAGTTCCTCGTTGAACTGGGGCCATGCCTGCATGTGGACGCTGCCTTGCCCTCCTGAGCGGTGCCACAGTTCCTCCGCGATGTGCGGGGCCATCGGCGCGATCAGCAGCAACAGGTTCGTGGCCGCTATCGAGTAGGCCGCCGTTTCCGGTCCGTGGGCCTCGCGGTAGCTCTGCATCGCGTTCGACAGCCCCATGATCGCGCTCACCGACGTGTTGAAGTGGAACCTCTCCATGTCGTTCGTCACCTTCTGGATGGTCAGGTGCACCGTGCGCAACAGGTCGCGGTCGGAAGGCGAGTAGTCGCCAATAGCACGTTCCGCGCCGTTCTCGTCCACGACGGTCACGTTGCCCTCGAACAGCCGCCACACCCGGTTCAGGAAGCGGAACATACCGTCCGCGCCCTGGTCGCTCCACTCGGCGTCCTCGTCGGGCGGGCCGATAAACAGGCTGAACAGGCGGGCCGTGTCCGCGCCCTTGGTCTCGACCATGAAGTCCACCGGCACCACGTTGCCCTTGCTCTTGGACATCTTGGCCCCGTCCTTGGTAATCATGCCCTGCGTGAACAGCCGCCGGAAGGGTTCCTGGACGTTCACCAACCCCGCGTCGGCCACTACCTTGGTCAAGAACCGCGAGTACATCAGGTGCAGAATCGCGTGCTCCACCCCACCGGTGTACTGGTCCACCGGCATCCAGTAATTAGCCAGGTCGGGCGAGAACGGGCACTCTTTGTTGTGGGGGTCGCAGAAGCGCAGGAAGTACCACGACGAATCTACAAAGGTATCCATCGTGTCGGTCTCGCGCTTGGCCGGGCCGCCACACTGAGGGCAGGTGGTGTTGACGAAGCTCTCCGTGCGAGCCAAGGGCGACTCGCCACCCGGCCTGAACTCCACGTCCAACGGCAGCACCACTGGCAGCATCTCTTCGGGCACCGGCACCTCGCCACAGCTATCGCAATAAACGATTGGTATGGGCGCTCCCCAGTACCGCTGCCGGGAGATCAGCCAGTCGCGCAGACGGTACGTTGTGGTAGCGCGGCCCTTGCCTTCGGCCTCCAGCAACTGAATGATGGCCTGCTTTGCGTCCTGGGGAGCCATACCGTCCAGCGGCCCAGAGTTCACCATCTTCCCCTCGTAGCTCGTGTACACAGGCACGTCGTGACCCTGCTTGTACACGGGCGCTACCGAGGGATCGGTGTTGTCCCGGCCCGCGTTCGCTGCTCGCTCGGCGGGAGGCTCCACAACCGTCACGATGGGCAGCCCGTACTTCAAGGCGAAGTCGTAGTCACGCTCGTCGCCGCCCGGCACGGCCTGTATCGCGCCCGTGCCGTAGGTCACCAGCACGTAGTCGGCTATCCACACCGGGATGTGGGTGCCCGTCATCGGGTTGATGGCGTACGCACCGGTATGGACGCCGGTCTTTTCCTTGTCGGTGGATAGGCGCTCTATGTCGGTCTGCTTTCGTGCCTGCTCGACGTAGGCTCGCACCGCCTCCTGCTGTTCGGGCGTGGTGATTTGCTCGACCAGGGGGTGTTCGGGGGCCAGCACCAGGAAGGTCGCGCCGAAGATTGTGTCCGGGCGAGTGGTGAAGGTGCGGATGACTGCGTCATGCCCCTCGACCTGGAACTCCAACTCGGCACCGGTAGAGCGGCCTATCCAGTTGCGCTGCATGGTGCGCACGCGGTCGGGCCACTCGTCCAGCGCCTCCAGGTCGTCCAGCAGGCGGTCGGCATACTCTGTGATGCGGAAGAACCACTGCACCAGGTCCTTCTTGGTGACCTCCGCGCCGCAACGCTCGCATCTGCCATCCACCACCTGCTCGTTAGCCAGCACCGTCTGGTCGTTCGGGCACCAGTTGGCCGCTGCCTTCCTGCGGTAAGCCAGCCCCCGCCGGTACAGCAGCAGGAACACCCACTGCGTCCACTTGTAATAGTTTGGATCAGAGCTAGCCACCTCGCGGTCCCAGTCGTACACCAAGCCCATCTTGTACAGTTGGTCCTTCATACGCGCGATGTTGTCGGGCGTCCGTGCCGCCGGGTGCACGCCGTCCTTGATGGCGGCATTTTCGGCGGGCAGGCCGAATGCGTCCCAGCCCATCGGGTTCATCACGTTATAGCCGCGCATCGTCTGGAAGCGGGCGAACAGGTCGCCAATGGTGTAATTGCGCATGTGGCCCATGTGCAAATCGCCCGATGGGTAGGGGAACATCACCAACGAATAAAACTTCGGCCTGTCCTCCCGCGCCTGGACGAAGTACATCTTCTCGTCGTGCCAAATCTTCTGCCACTTAGGCTCGATAGCCTGTGGCCTGTATCTCTCGTCTCTCTCCACGTCCCTCACCTCCTTGAGGATTTGGGAATTGGGATTTCGGAATTCGGATTTAGTAGATATC
>JALZHG010000013.1:15423-67772 GCA_030914045.1 Chloroflexota bacterium
TTTGCTGGGACATCAACTAAATCCGAAATCCGAAATCCTAATTCCCAAATCAAAAAGCCCTCCGTCCGCTAGGGACGAAAGGCTTACCTTCCGCGTTACCACCCCGATTGGCACCCGGCGCGTGCATGCTCGCGGCGGTTACCCACTCAAGTGCGCGCTATCGGGCGCAACCCGGCACGCGCTGAGGGCCTTGGCCGGTCACGGTGCTGCTCCGCGGCGAGTTCGGCGTCTACCTTACGGCGTCCAACGCAGGCTTGCACCTATTCCTGCTCGCTGTATATGGACCTGCCTACTACTCCGCATCCACGCGATATGTGTATTCGCCTCATTATAGCCATGCCAGCCTCCAACTGTCAATACTACCGAAGTCGGTCACCGGCTAGGGCTTCAGTCCGGTTCGTGCGGGTGATATTTGATAGGAAGGCAAAGTTTAGTGTAATCTGACTATATGTCTGCTACGCCCGAACATAAACCGGCCTCGCAGCGCCCCAACACCCACTGGCGCTTCACCAGGCACGACCTCTTTATACTGGCAGAGGTAGTTGCCGTGGCGTTGCTGTTGCGGCTCGTCAACCTGGAGAACTTCCCCGACAACTTCAACCCTGACGAGGCGGATAATTTCCAGGATGTCATGCAGATTCTGTATGGTGAGCCCCTGGAGAATGGCTTCTTCGGGTTCGATTGGAAGCCACAGCCCGCCTTCAGCGTCTACATGATGTCGGGCTTCGTGTCCGTGCTAGGTACCACAGTCACCGCCATGCGCCTGCCAAGCGCCATTATCAGCTGCCTGGCGCTGATACCTTTTTACCTGTTGCTCCGGCGCCAATTCTCCACGGTGGCCGCCGCGCTCTCGACCCTGCTATTGGCAGGTAACCTGTGGTACCTCAACTTCTCGCGTAGCGCCTGGGAGAACGTGCACGTAGCTTTCTACATGCTCTCGGCGATGCTCTTTCTCATGCTCGCACTGGACCGTGTGAAGGAAGGCCCGCGTCAGTGGCGCATGTGGCTCCATTTCGTTATGTCCGGCTTCTTTTGTGTGTTGGGCCTGTACGGCTACTTTGGCGGCCGGGCCATAGTGCTGGCAGTAGCGGCTTACTTCCCCATCGCCCTATGGTTCTACCGCAAGCAGTGGAGGCTGCTACTGTCGGGCTTCACCCTGACGGGCGCCGTGGCGACCCTCCTGTTCCTCCCGCAGCTCCTATTCATCTTGCAGAAGTGGGAGTACTTCAACAACCGCAGCAAGACCGTCTTTCTACTTAGCACTCCTGAGTTCGCGGCCGACCCGCTGGGCACCCTCTGGAGACAGGTGAGCCGCAACGCGTTAGGCCCGTGGATTGGGGAGGTGAACCAAACACCACGTTACACCCCCGTTGGAGAGCCACAACTCGACATGGTAACCGGGGCGTTGGTGCTCACCGGCATCTTCTTTAGCCTTCTGCTGCCGAGGATCCGCAGACGACCAGAGACCTGGCTCTGGTGGGTGATGCTCCTAGTGTCCTGGACGCTGACCCAGGTGCTGACGGTCCATACCCCAGATGGTGCTAGAGGCGTGGGCTGGATGCCAACGCTGTTCTTCTTTGCTGCGTGCATGATTGAAGGGCTTGTGGTGCTGGTTGGCGTCTTGCCCTGGCGGCCCCTGCAGCGTGTGGCAGTCGCGGGCCTGGCAATTGGGGCTTTGCTCGTCGGGTACGGCAACGTCAAACATTATGTTCAGTGGCAGGATTCGCCCGGCACGCACTTCTACAGACAGCCCTGGGTCGAGACTGACCTCTTCGCTGCCTTTGCCGCGGAAGTCAAACAGCGCATGCAGGCCAACGTCCCTCGGGTCGGTTGGCATGAATGGCAGGCGATAAAGCCCCTTCGCCCCAGTCACCCTGGCTTCGGCAAACCCACGCCCCTGCGCACCGAGCTTCACCGCTGGGACCTCGACGTTGGGCCGGACGAACCCCTGGGCATCGCCTACCTGAACGGCAATGTCTATATGGCGGATTTCCGCGGGCAGTCGTTCGGTGTTCTAGACATTACTACCGGCGCCTACAAGGCTGTAGAAGCGACTAACGCGGAAGGTCGGATCGCCTACACACATCCCGGCGATGTGGCGGTTGGGCCGGATAACCTGCTGTACCTGCTGAACAATGGCCCCGGCGACCAGGCGCTGCTAGTCATGCGCGAAGATGGCTCGGTTGTACGGCAAGTTGCCCTCGGCGGCAAGAGCGACATAGCTATCGGCCTCCACGTGACGCAGGACGGCTCGATTTTCGTGGCGGACAAGGTAGGCGGTAACGTGCTCAAGTACGGCCCCAAGGGAGGCGAGCCGCTGCTGACATTTCGGCCCCCGGCTGGGTTCAACAACGTGTCGGGGGTGTGGGTTGACGCATCAGGCGTAATTTACGCCGCGGACACCGAGAACCACCTGGTCCAGCAGTTCGATCCCGACGGCCGCTTCGTGCGCAGCATAGACGTGGAGTGCCAGGCGATGTACCTGGCGAGCAATAGCGACTGGCTTGAGGTCAGTTGCCCCGGGCAGGTGTTGTCCGTCAACGAGGCAGAAGGTTATGCGATCCGCACGCGCGCCGCCGATGACGCGCCGCTGCTAGTCTCCCCGACGGGCCTGGATTATGGACCGGACGGCACCTTGTATGTACGGGAAGGCAATCAACTGCTTGCCTTCCGCATCGAGCGCTAGCCGCATACAACAGCCACGTGGGCAATGAACGTGGTAGCGGGAGCGTGGGCACCAGATAGACTCTGCTCCGGGTGAATCTGCCTGTTCCGTAAGCCCTTTTTATGTGGTATAGTGATAGTCAACATTGACAAGTGGGATCTGCTTGCTAGAACTTTCACCCAGGGTTCTGGAAACGTCCAAGCCTCCAGCCTCACGAGCTAACGGCCAGAGCACACGCTCTATTCCGAGGCTCGTTATCAGGCTGACCATCGCACGCAGGAGCAGGTAGCACGATGAGGTCATCCTCCAAGAACAGGTCCGGCAGTACAGGTCCAGGCGGCATGGCTGAGGAGCGCCCAGACATCTCGGACGCGAGCATCAAGGCCGTCCTTGAGAGCTTTGCTGGTGCCTTCTACGCGGTAGACAGCGATTGGCGATTCGTCTATCTCAACCCCAAAGCTGAAGAGTTGCTGCAAAGGTCGCGGGGCGAGCTAATCGGCAAGAACGTCTGGGCCGAGTTCCCGGAGGCTGTCGACTCCCCCCTTTACGCCGAGTTTCAGAGAGCCAGCCGCACCCAGCAACCCGTGCGCGCGGAAGCCTATTTCTCCTCGCTCGCTGCCTGGTTCGAGGCCCATGCCTACCCCTCGGATGCCGGTCTATCCGTGTACCTGCACGACGTAACGGAGCGCAGGCAGGTGGCGGAAGCCCTGCGTGTCAGCGAAGGACGGTTCCGCGCGGTGTGGGAAGCCTCGGCTGACGCAATGGCCCTGTCGGACCCCGAGGGCACCGTCATCGCCATAAACCAGGCCTACGTCGAATTGTATGGCTACCCTGAAGAAGAAGTAGTCGGGCATAACTTCGCGATCATATTTCCCGTGGAAGGTAGAGAGTCGGCTAACGCCCTGTACCAGGAGGCCTTCAACAATTCTGAGGTACCCCCTTCCTTTGAATCGGTCATACGCCGCAAGGACGGCACCCGGCGGGTGGTCGAGTCGAGGATCGACTTTGTTGAGGAAGATGGGCGCAGAGTGGCTATGCTCTCCTGCATCCGCGATATTACGGAGCGCATCCAACACGAGGAAACGCTCAGGGAGAGCGAAGAGCGGTTCAGGCAGACCTTTGACGGCGCGCCCATCGGCCTTGCCCTGGTAGGGCTTGACTACAAACCTTTCCGCGTGAATGCCGCCCTGTGCAAGTTCTTGGGCTACAGCGAGGAGGAACTGACGCAACTCACCGCTACCGAGTTGACCTACCCGGAGGACGTGGAGGCGGACCTCGAGTTGGCTACACAGTTGCTGGGCGGAGAGATACCCAGCTACCGCATCGAGAAGCGCTACATCACCAGGAGCGGCGACATAGTGTGGGCGCAGCTATCGGTGGCGCTCATCCGGGACGCGGCAGGCTCGATACTCTACGCGCTGTCGATGCTTGAGGACATCACGCAGCGCAAACGGGCCGAGGAAGAACGATTGCAGTTGCTCGCCCAGGAGCAGGCGGCCAGGGAGCTTGCCGAACGTGCGGTGCGCGCCCAGGAGGAACTGCTGTCGCTGGTATCCCACGACCTGAACAACCCGATTGCCGTTATCAAGGGTATGACTCAGCTTCTACAGAGGCGGCTCGCCAGGGGTAACGCGCCCGATCCCGCCCAGCTTGCCGCCACCATGACCAGGCTGGCCGAGGCAGCGGACAAGATGGAAGCTTTCATCCACGACCTGTCCACGCCCCAGCACATCCAGCCAGGGCGGCTACTGCGCATCACACCCGAGCCATTGGACCTGGTGGCCCTCACGCGGCGCGTAGCCGACACCCACCAGCAGCGCACCGAAGACCACCAGATTGTCGTGGACACCGCCCTGCCCGAGGTAATCGGGCGCTGGGACCCCGCACGGCTGGAGCAAGTCTTCGATAACCTGCTGACCAACGCTGTGAAGTACAGCCCCAAAGGCGGCCCCATCAAGATAGGCATCGGCTACGAGGAAGTGCACTCCAGCGAGGCTTCCATAGACGAAAACGAGGCTCAGAACCTTGGTTCGTGTGCGGTGGTGACAGTCCAGGACAACGGCCTGGGCATACCCGCCGGTGACCTACCCCACATCTTTGAGTGGTATCGCAGGGGCGCGAACGTCAGGAACAAGATCAACGGCACCGGCGTCGGGCTGGCAGGCGCGCGGCAAATAGTGGAGCAACATGGCGGCCGCATCGCGGTGGAGAGCCAGGAGGGCGCGGGATCGACCTTCACGGTGGTGCTACCCCTGGACGCGCCTGCTCCTGTGGCCGAGTAGGTCCCAGCCAGCAAACCCCAGCCGCCCAACGCGCAGACGCTTCTCAGGAGGCGTCCTTTGGTTACCATCCCGGCTTGCCTTCCTCCCGCCTAGATGTGCAAAAGCGGACCAACCGAGCATTGACTACATAGAACGCGTGTGCTATTCTCGTGTCACAACTCTGACCCGCAGGTCTCGGCCCCACACAGGAGGAACCACGTGAAAATCGCACTTACCAGCGTCTACGTAGACGACCCCACCAAAGCCTTTGAGTTCTACACGCAAGTCCTGGGCTTCACCGAAAGGCTCTACATGCCCGAAGCGCAGCTAGCGATAGTCGCCTCCCCCGAGGACCCAGGCGGCACCGGCCTGCTGCTAGAGCCGAACGACAACCCCGTCGCCACGACATACCAGCAAGCCATCTACAGCCAGGGCCTGCCCGCCATCGTCCTCGGCGTTGAGGACGTTCAGAAGGAGTATGACAGGCTGAAAGGTCTGGGCGTGGTGTTCAGCCAGGAGCCGACGGTGACGGACTGGGGCACGCAGGCGGTGTTGGACGACGGGTGTGGGAATTTCATTCAGTTGCACCATGTCTAAGTCTTCCGTCCTGGGTTCTTGGAACAGCGACAAGTTCTACCAGGCTGCTCGAGGCGTAAGCATGGTAGAACCTCACTGCTTCTTATCTCCTGGACCTATGGCCGCAAGTAACCCTTCACGGAATACCAAGTTCAATTGGCGTCCTGCTTGGTCATTCCAGCCCGTCGTTGCTTAGACCTGTTCTTTCTTGTCCTCCAAAAAATATCACAGATCCTACCCCTTGACCGTGGACTATCCTTGTGCTATTTTAGGTGAACGTCTTTAGGTAACGACTTCGCCCATGCGCACAAAACGTCCGACTTCGTGTGAAGTCCGGCGTGATTCCATATTCGTTCAGGAGGAGTGTCTGTGAGGCCCTTTACGATTGCGACGTTCGGTGACTCGATCATGTGGGGCGAAGGTCTGCGGGAGGATCAGAAGTTCACTACTCTCGTCGCGAGGGAGATAGAGCGCCGTACGGGCCGTCAGGTTCACCTCGTAGGTGAGCCTCACTGCGGTGCTTGGATGGGCGACAATCCTGACGGAGAAGATGGCCCTCGGCTGCATGGAGAAATACCGAGTGCTCGGCCATCTATCCCACTACAGGCAAGACGGGTACAGGACCGGGACAATGTAGATCTTGTGCTGGTGAACGGTGGGATTAACGACTTCGGTAGCCTTCTTGTGCTGTTACATCCTGGGTTGAACATTACGCGGTTCAGCACAGTAGCGGCAGAGGCTTGCGGTGTAATGATGCGTAAGCTGCTCGCATTCATCCTGGCGGAGTATCCGCGAGCAAAGGTGGTTGTTCTAGGCTACTACAAAATTATCACCAGCCATAGCCAGCTTTCGGAGCTTTCGGAGCTGGTGAAGGCCGTGTCGAAAGTTAACGCGCCAAGTGGCCCCATATTTTGGCCCGCTTGGTTGTTAATTGATTTCCTAACCGATGCTATGGTATTGACGTATCGCGAAATCGTGGCACCCAGGTTGAAGCTGTGGCATGACCTGAGCCGTCAGAACCTGAGTCAGGCTGTGGAAGCACAGGACTCAGCGCGCGTGATTTATGTTGACCCAGACTTCACAGAAGCAAACGCATACGGCGCTGAGGATTCGCTACTTTTCCGACTACATGAAGAAGACCCAATGAAAGCCCTACGCAGAGAAATATGCTCTTCGATATTTGATGTTGGGTGCGTTGTGGCTGCTACCGGGCACCCCAACGAAGCAGGGGCACGGCAGTACGCGCGGAAGATCCTCGAGGGGATTGATAACTTTGCACACTGGATGGATCAATGGCGGGCTCCACTCCGTATGCAAATCAAGACCGACCCGCAACAGATTACCGTATGTGAGCCTGTGAAGATTACGGCCTCGCTTTACGATACGGTAACTGAAGAGGTTGTCAAGGGCCGTATACGAGTCGATGAGGATCCTACAGATCATGAGGCTGGAAAAGAGTTTGAGTACACTTTCCAGAAAGAAAGACATACCATCAGGGGTCTTGCCACTGGACAAGGGTGGAACCAGCATTTTGTAGGGCAGACGGTTAAGGTAACTGTGCCTCAACTGATTGTAACGGTGATTAAGCCGGAGAAACCTATCCAGTTCCTCCAGAAGGTCACTGTGAAGTTGTTGGTACAGAATGCTCAAGGTCAAGTGGTGCCTGCCCGAGTTCATATTCACAACGGCAACGCGGGGCCGGTCGGGCCAGGCGGAATATTGGGAACAGGGGCAGCCGGGGACCAGGTTGAAACAATAGAGTCGCCCCCAGAGGGATTTGACACTACGAAAGACTTCGAGTACGTCTTCAGGCCATTCCGGCCACGTATACCGCGGCCTGGTTCACGTGTTCCACTTCCACAGACGAATCCGCATCCTACACCACCCCATATCTCCGTGCCCGGTCTTGGTCCTGGACCGGGACCTGTAGATCCTCCGGAGCCTCCTGTTGATCCTGTGCCAGAGGAGCCGCCACTGCCTCGGGGTATCGTCACGGCTCCATGCTACGAAGATGCAAAGGTAGAATTCACCTTCGGCTAGCATCCTCTCTATCTGCCCTAGATAATACTCCGGGGGCCTTGCTACTGCCATAGCCCCTCATCTTGGTTCGGTGACATTTGCGCAGCCGGTAGCCGGCTACATACCACGTGCAAATATTAAGGATATATGGAGTTACCGTGGCAGTAAGGGCCTCATTGCTCAACCAGCATGCATCGATTTGTAGTTACTGTGCCGCCTCCATACTGCCTGGTAGCTGTAGACCGACGTGCCCTGCCAAGAGAGAAAATACTGTGTGACCCAGGAGGCACTGCGGCACATGGTCAAGGACCTAGCCAACGTCTTGAGCGCGCCAGTAGATGCAGTACGCACTGAGCGGTCGCCACCAGATGTAGGGCGGGCGCGAGCACTGCACATGGTCCAGTCAGCCCCCGGCACGTGACGTTACTGCTGCTATTGTTGATCGACACTACCCACCAACACCCTGGCGCCAACTCGAAAAACCGGAACTCTCGGGCTTTGCCGGGTCCTTCGAGTCCTCCTGCGGGACCCTCGCTCAGCGGCCTGACACAGGGCTTTTTACTAATCAGGCGTATGATTAGGTGTAGCTACGAACAAAAAGCCCGCTCTATAGAATAGGCGGGCTGATTCTATGCCTAAATTGTTGGTGGAGATGAGGGGACTCGAACCCCTGACCCTTACACTGCCAGTGTAATGCTCTCCCAGCTGAGCTACATCCCCATGTTCGCTCTCGCGACCGCCCGGCCCCGGCTATCGGAGCGGACGTAAGCAATTATACCCGAACCCTACGCGACCGTCAAGCTAGGGCAGGCGTCGTTCTCACGCCGGGTGAATGAAAAGTGCCTCACCGTCAGGGGAGGCACCTTGGAGTCGTGTTTCAGGTAGCAGGGGGACGACTAGCTCCAGTTGACGCTTGCGGCCTTATTCCAGTTCACGCTGGCCCAGTTCACGCTCGCGGCCTTGTTCCAGTTCACGCTTGACCAATTGACGCTGCCCGCGCGCTGCCAATTGACGCTTGACCAGTTGACGCTGTTGGCCCGGTTCCAATTGACGCTCGACGGGGTCCAGTTGACGCTCAATGCCGCTACCGCTGATAGGGCGGCTACAGCCACGGCAAGCCGCATTTTGCGCCATGCTCGGTTCGACATCGTTCCCTCCTGCTTGTAGTGCTTGCTCCTGGTCTCTCCCTGGCCCTGCACGCGAAAACCGCCCCGCTCAGTAGGTAGCAGCATGGCCCTTCTGTAAGGCCGCACATGCGACCGAGGGCTTCCATGCTGCTACGAGCGGGTGGTTAGCCGAAAAGTACCGTCCGGCTCGCTGAAAGGAGTATACGTGAGGTATTATGTCATGTCAATAGGTGGTAGGAGAAAAGTACTAGATTGTGCTCGCGTGCATGGCTAATCCTTACTAGCTGCGGGAGCGTGCCGCACGCGGGTATAATGTCAGCATGCGCGTCGGGATCAATGCACACCTGCTCTCCTTCAGCGGCAGCTACCGCCAGGCGGGGCTTAGCCGGTACATAGACGAACTGCTCTTCCAGCTACCAGCCGTCGCGCCCGACTTACAGTTCACGGGCTTCACCGGCAACGAAGCCTTGCCCGAAGCCGCACAGGCTCGGCGACCAAAGAACCTCAGCTTCGCCAGGAGCCGCTTCCCAACGCGGCGCGCCCCTGTACGTATCGCCTGGGAGCAGCTAGTCCTCCCCGGCGCGGCCCTGCGGCACAGGCTCGACCTGCTTCACTGCCCCGTCAACGTGCGGCCCGTGATTTCGTCCTGCCCCACCGTGGTGACGATCCACGACCTGGTGTTCCTCCGCTCGCCCGAAAGCTTCCACCCTGCCAAGCGCCGCTACCTGAGCGCCATGACCGGCTGGTCGGCCCGCCACGCCACCCACGTCATCGCCGTGTCGGAGTCCACCCGGCGCGACGTGATAGAGTTGCTGGGCGTGCCCCCCGCCAGGGTGACCACCGTGCACAATGGCGTTGGCGAGCAATTCAGGCCCGTAAGTGCCGCCGAGCGTGACGCTTTCAGAGCGCAACAGGGCATCACCGGGCGCATCCTGCTCTACGTGGGCACGCTCGAGCCGCGCAAGAACCTCCCCATGCTGATTCGGGCCTTTGCGGCGCTGGTGGAGGACCCCGCCATGCAAGACGTGAAGCTGTACGTTGGGGGCAGCAAAGGCTGGTATTACGATGAGATATTCGCCACCGCCGAGCGTGTTGGCCTCACCCACTCGGGCCGCGTGACCTTCCTGGGGCGCGTGCCCGATGAGCAGCTACCCTTGTGGTATAATGTCGCCACCGTGGTTGCCTATCCTTCCTTATACGAGGGGTTTGGACTGCCTGCCCTCGAAGCCATGTCGTGCGGTACGCCCGTGCTGGCTTCCAACACGTCGGCGTTGCCGGAGGTGGTGGGCGGCGGGGGCCTGCTGCTCGACCCCGGCGACGAAGCAGTCTGGCTGGGCGCGATGCGGCGCGTGTTGTCCGACGAGCAGTTGTGGGCCGAACTCTCCGCGAAAGCCGTCGAGCAGGCGTCGGGCTTCAGTTGGGACCGCTCGGCGCGCGAGACGGTGGCGGTCTACCGGCGGGTGCTCCAAAAGCGGGGGCAGAGAAGTTCAAGGCACGCGGGGGCAAGATAACATTGATCAAGGGCGAGCTACCAGCAGTCGCAGACCTCGATATCGTAAGCCACGGGGCCGACCAGACCCGGCGGCTCGGCGCGCACCTGGGCAAGTTCCTGCAACCGGGCGACCTGCTCCTCCTCGAAGGCGATTTCGGCTCGGGCAAGACTACCTTCACGCAGGGCATAGCCCAGGGCCTCGGCATAGACGCTCGCTACGTCAACTCACCTACCTTCACTCTCATCAACGAGTACGACGGAGAGCGGGCGCACCTGTCCCACATCGACCTCTACCGCCTGGAAGGAGACGAGCAGGTCGCCACGCTCGGCCTGGACGATTACCTGTCCGGTGACGGTGTCACGGTGATTGAGTGGCCGCTGGGGGCCGCTGCCTGGCTGCCCGACGAGTACCTCATGGCCCGGTTCTGGCACCTGAGCGAGACCAAGCGCACCCTCCGCTTCTGGGCACTCGGCCCGCGCTACCGGGAGTTGGTCGAGCAGTTCAAGAAGGACGCATATGGCGCGTAGCTCCAGCATACCAGGCCCCCTATCTTCGACACTCTTCCATCAGCACAAGTACAATTCGCACGCCCTATGATACTCGCCATTGACACCTCGACGGACTACGCCAGCCTCGCCCTCTATTTGCCCGGCGAAGGCGTGATCGCGGAACAGAACTGGCGCTCGGGCCGAGAGCAAACCACCCAGTTGCTCCCCAACGTGCAGCGCTTGATGTCGCTGGTGAGTGCCGAGACAAGCACGCTGGCGGGGGTAGCCGTCGGCATAGGGCCGGGGTCGTTCAGCGGGGTGCGCATCGGCATCAGCACCGCCAAGACACTGGCCTACTCCCTCGGTATCAAGCTTTGGGGCGTGCCCAGCCTGGACGTGCTGGCTTACTCGCAGGCCGCCGTCACCGCTGCTCAGGTGTGCGCGGTGCTTGCCCTCGGCAGGGGCCGCTACGGGTGGGCCGCCTACCGCACGCGGGGCGCGAGGTGGCAGCGGCTCACGGATTACGCTAACAACACCATACCGGAGATTGCGGCTGTAGTCGCGGAGACAGGGAGGGAAGCCCGTATCGCCACCCTCTTCTGCGGGGAGCTAGACCTGGCGGCGACGGCGCAGATAAGCGGCATTATGGGCAACGACGCGTCCGTAGCCCCGGCAGCGGCGGGTCTGCGGCGGGCCGGGTACCTGGCCGAGCTTGCCATCCAGCGCGCCGAGAGGGGCGAGGCCGACGACCCGGCTACTTTGCAGGCCATCTACTTGCAACCTAAGATCGATTCTTGACCTGCCCCATGTGCAAAGCGTGTATACTTACAGGGCGGGACGCGCCCGCGCCCAGGCTCGATGAGGAGCGCTTGCTCAGATAGTATGCCCTACATCTTAGAGAACATGACCCACGACGACATAGCCCAGGTCGCCGCCATCGAGCGGGTCTGCTTTACCATGCCCTGGCCCGTGTCGGCGTACAAGCGCGAGCTGAAGACCCCAGAGACGAACCGCTACATCGTGGTGCGCTATCTGACACCAGAGCAGGCAGACGAGGTGGGCCTACCCGAGCCGACCGCCATCAACCTTACCCACCTCACCCACGCCCAGTTGAACCCCAATGGCAGCGAAGCCCTTGCGCCGAGTAAGACGCAGCAAGGCAGCGGCCTATCCAGGCTGACCTCGCTGCTGCCCTGGCGCAAGAACGGCCACGGCGGCGAGGGCGAAGAGGCGCACAGGCGGTTTCCGGTGGTGGGCTACGCGGGCCTCTGGCTCATGGTGGACGAAGGGCACGTCACCACAATCGGGGTCCACCCCGATCATAGGGGCAAAGGCGCGGGCGAGCTGCTCTTCCTCGGGCTGGTGGACATAGCGGCTGAAATGAAGGCCGCGCGAGTCACCCTGGAGGTGCGGGTGTCGAACCTGCCCGCCCAGGCGCTATATCGCAAGTACGGACTGGAGATAGCCGGCGTGCGCAAGCGGTACTACAGCGACAACGGCGAAGACGCCTATATCATGTGGAGCGAGCCGGTAACCTCCCCACACTTCGCGGAACGCATGGCACGCCTGCGAGAAGAGTTGGCGGCCCGCCTCAAGGCGAGTTTTCACACAGACCTGCCGGCAGCCCACCCGGTGGACCGCTCCCGGCTACAATAAGCGTAGAGACTATGAACATCCTTGCAATCGAGACCTCCTGCGACGAGACCTCCGTGGCCGTCGTCCGCAACGGCAGGCACATACTGGCGAATGTGATCGCATCCCAAATCCCCCTCCACCAGAAGTACGGCGGCGTGGTGCCCGAGCTTGCCTCGCGCCAGCACGTCGTGACGATTGTGCCCGTGCTGGACGAGGCTATGAAGCGGAGCAATGTGGACTGGTCCCAGGTGGACGCCATCGCGGTGACCAAAGGCCCCGGCTTGTCGCCCGCTCTCCTGGTGGGTGTGAACGCGGCCAAGGCGCTAGCGTTCGCCCGGCAGAAGCCGCTGCTGGGTGTGAACCACATGGAAGGCCACATCTACTCTAACTGGCTCATTCCAGAGGCAGCCTCGGCGGCTGGTGAGACCCCGCCCGAACCGCAGTTCCCGGTGCTGAACCTGATCGTGTCGGGTGGGCATACCGAACTGGTGTTGATGACCGGGCACGGGCAATACCAGATGCTGGGCAAGACCATAGACGACGCGGCGGGGGAGGCGTTTGACAAGGCGGCCCGAATCCTGGGTCTCGGCTACCCCGGCGGACCTGCCATCCAGCGCGCCTCCGAGGGCGGCGACCCCAATCGCTTCCAGTTGCCCCGCGCCTGGCTGAAGGGCACCTACGATTTCTCGTTCAGCGGCCTCAAGACGGCCCTGCTCAGGAAGGTGCAGGAGTACGGAGTAGTCACAAGCAAGCCCGCGCCGTGGCAGAGACAGGAAGCAGAAGGCGCTAACGGCCACACCTCGCCGGCGGCAGCCGTGCCCATCGTCGAGAGGGAGCTACCCGTGGCAGATCTTGCTGCGTCGTTCCAGGCAGCCGTGGTGGACGCGCTGGTGGAAAAGACGGCGGCTGCGGCGGCTGAGTACAACGCGCGGGAGGTACTGGTCGCAGGCGGCGTGGCAGCGAACGGTCTGCTCCGGTCGCGCCTGAAGGAACGTCTGCCTATGCCCTTCCGCTACCCTCCCATCGTGCTGTGCACCGACAACGCCGCGATGATCGCCGCCGCCGCCCACTACCGCTACGAGGACGCATTACAGCATGACCTTGCTATGGACATTGAGCCAAGCGCCCGCTACGTGTGATGCGAAGTACAAACCGAATAATGCGGGCCGTAGCTTATGCCGCGGCCTTCTTAGAAGTGATTTCAAGGCTATTGTAGGAGGCAGGCCCCCGTGCCTACCCCTACGACCTCTGTCGTACAGGTTTGGTGGTAGGTGCTTAGTACGCCTAACGAAACGTCTTTTACAAGTGGCCCCACCAGATAAATGGCTATTCTTGATAGGCATGTAACTCAATAAGAGGCCGTTCAACCTCTCAGTGAGTTGAAAACCTGAAGGCAATTAGGGGCCTCGAACGGCCTGCCGCACAGACAGCACACCCTCAACTCACCGCCTTCTTTACGAGCGCGGCGATCCTTTCCTCTTCAGCGGCGGTCAACTCCTTCAGCGCGAAGGAGGCCGGCCACATAGCCCCTTCATCGAGGTTCGCTGTGTCGTTGAAGCCGAGCGTCGCGTACCTCGTGTTGAACTTATGCGCGCTCGTGAAGAAGCATACGACCTTGCCGTCCTTGGCATAAGCAGGCATCCCGTACCAGGTCTTAGGCGTGAGGTCTGGCGCGTTGGCCTTGATGATGGCATGGATCCGCTCGGCCATGACGCGGTCCGATTCCGGCATCTCAGCGATCTTCGCGAGCATAGCGCTTTCCCCGTCCGCCTTCTCTGCCTCCGCCCTCAGCTCTTTGGCGCGCTCCTTCATAGCGGCACGTTCCTCGGCGGTGAATCCCTTGGACTTCTTGTCCGTTGCGGTTGTGCTCTTGGGGGACTTCTTGTCTTCTGCTGGCATAAGATGATTCCCTTCTACTCTAAAAGTTAGGAGGATCTTTGGTTGCTACGGGAGCAACTGAAAAGGTGCCACGCTACATTTTCGGTTAGTGCTGTATCAACGTCAGGCAGTTCATATCACCCGGCGCGTCAATTTGCATTATGTCAAGAACAGTCAGGCTCAGGTCGCACAAGCGGCCCCCGCGCCTGAGTCGCGCCTGGCGCAAGTGGCTGCCTTCCGGCGCGACCAGGATGAAGGGCACCGGGTTAGTGGTGTGGAAGGTGTGGGGGCCGCCGTTATCCGGATCGACCATTAGCTCGGCGTTACCGTGGTCTGCGGTTATCAGCATTACGCCCCCTGCGTCCTGCACCGCCTGGTACACCTGCCCCAGGCAGCGGTCTACCGCCTCGCATGCCAACATGGTGGCGTCCAGCTTCCCGCTGTGGCCCACCATGTCGCAGTTGGCGAAGTTGGCTACTATGAAGTCGTACTCGCCACTTGCGATGCGGGCGGTCAACTCTTCCGCGATACCATAGGCGCTCATCTCCGGCTGGAGGTCATAAGTCGCCACTTTGGGCGACGGTATCAGCACGCGGTCTTCGCCCGGAAAGGGAGTCTCGGTGCGGCCGTTGAAGAAGAAGGTCACGTGGGCGTACTTCTCGGTCTCGGCTATGTGGAACTGCCGCAGGCCCAGGTCGCTCAACACGCGGGCCAGTGGCACCTTGACTTCCATCGCCTGGAAGGCGACATGCACGTCCAGGTCTTCCTCGTAGCGGGTCATGGTGACGTAGTAAAGGTCGGAGAGTTGCGTTTCTCGTTGGAAGCCTTGGAAATCCGCGTCGGTGATAGCCCGCGTCAGCTCGCGTCCTCGGTCGCTACGGAAGTTGAAGAAAATGACGCCATCGCCATCTTTTATCGTGCTAGGCTCTTCGCCCTCCGCTGCTATTACCGCAGGCACTATGAATTCGTCGGTGACGCCTTCCGCGTACGAGGCCGCGAACACCTCCATTGGGTCGCTGAAGCGCCTGCCCTGGCCCAGCACGACCGCGTTATAGGCCTTCTCCACTCGTTCCCAACGCTTGTCGCGGTCCATCGCGTAGTAGCGGCCTGATACGCTGCCCACCCGCCCCACGCCAACCTCGCGGAACCTGTCCAACACGGTCTGCATGAAAGCGCGTCCGCTTTGAGGCGGCGTGTCGCGCCCGTCGGTGAAAGCGTGGTAGATTACCTTGTCGATACCGCGCCGCTTTGCCAGTTCCAGCAGCGCGAACAGGTGCGCCCAATGGCTGTGCACGCCGCCCGGCCCCAGGAGGCCCAAAAGGTGCAGCGTGGAACCGCGCGACTTCACGTGCTCGCACGTCGCCACTAGCTCGGAGTTCTCGTAGAAGGAGCCATCTTCTATCGACTTGTCCAGGCGGGTAAGGTCCTGGTAGACGATGAAGCCCGCCCCCATGTTCTGGTGCCCGACCTCGGAGTTACCCATCTGCCCGGCAGGCAGGCCAACTGCGTGCTCGGAAGCGTCCAAGGCCGTGTGAGGGTACTCCGCCCACAGGCGGTCCATGTTCGGCGTGTCGGCCAGGGCGATGGCGTTGTGCTCTTTTTCCTCGCGCAGCCCCCAGCCGTCGAGTATGACCAGCACCACGGGCCGGGGCCTGTGAGGGTTACTATTGCTCATTTACGTTCACCTGTGGATGTGATGTGGCAGTGCGGTAGTCTTCATAGTAGGCATGGACAGCCCAGGCACTTAAGAGTCATTTCAGGACCTCAAGACACGACTTCCTCTATGGGGTGAATGCCAGGGAGTGATGAGAAGAGGGGGTAAATAGAGGCATAGGAATCACTTCCGAAGCTAACATAAAGCAAGATACCAAGCTGCGGGTGCTCAGGTTCAAATGGCTCACCCTCCAAAGGGTCCTTGTTGAAAACTAATTGTATTTCCTCACTCTCTTGGCCCTGCCATAGGTAGTATTCACCCGAGTACATACTCTCATGTAAAACCATCACAATGCCTAAAGCTTGTTCCAGTGCTTGGCGTACTTGTTCCAAATCAGTTGTTGAAAACCCAAACACGGCATTTTTCATACTCTGCCTCTTGGGTTTGAAATGAACCTTTAGTCGCGCCAGCTTTTCTCGGTCTTATACTCGTCCAGGTAAGGCTTGCAGGCGTCGCAGAGGGTGACTTCGGCCTGGCGCTTGTAGATGCCCCTGCGCGTGCGGTACCTGTAGGTGTAACGGTGCCTGCTGATGTGGCGGGGGCAGTAGGACGCGCCGCAACGCTCACAACGGGCGTATAGCTCGTTGGGGCACTCGTGCCAGCCGCAAATACCGTCGTTGTTGCGGGCCTCGGCGCTTACCCGCCGCTCGACCTCCGCGACCTGGGCGGCTTCATCGTGGAGCCTGCGGCGATAGGCAGCGCTGCACAGCCTACACACAGCCGCGTCCACCTCGCCGTGCTGAGAGCAAAAGTGGCGGCTGCACATGATGCACTGGGCCGCCGGAGTCCGAAAGCAGATTGTAATGGGACTTTCACAACGTAATGGCATGGGTTATCTTCTCGTGGGGAGGGACTCGTAACGCGTAACACGTAACTCGTAAGATTAGGAACCGATATGTTGTTTTGGACTGACTTGGCGCACCGGCGACATGCATCCAAAGCAACAATGTAGTATGCCTAATTCCCGACCATCGCGCAACACACCTACCTAGGATAACAGGCCGCCTTACGAGTTACGTGTTACGCGTTACGTGTCCCCCCACGAGAAGCAACTACCTTGCTAGTGTCTCATGCCCGTTGCGGCTGGGGACCCGGTGGGTGCCGACTCGTTGCAGATCGTAGTCGCGGTACAGCTTGGGGAGCATGTCCTTGGGCGACCAGTCGTTCCAAGAGCCGTACTTGCCCTGGTACGCGCGCGCGGTCTCGCCCACCTCGTAGAAGAGGATTTGGGCCACCCGCAGCCCCACCGGGACGATTGCCATAGCGTGGCTGTGGTTGGTGATCTCCATCGTCCAGCGGGAGATGTAGCCTACGTCTCCCACCCCCGCGCACTTGCACACGGAGAGGCACGACCGCCCGATGCTGGACCGCGAGCGCATGGAGGTGGTGAAGCCGTTGCGGCCACCCACCACTTCCTCTGTGTGCGCCAGTATCGTGTCGCCGGGGCGGATGCGGATTAGGCCATCTTCCGCGAAGTAGGGGCCGAGCCAGAAGGACTTGGCGTCCTCCTCCTCGGTGAAATTGACAGTCACCATGTTGTGATTGGGGATGAAATAGTAGGGGCCAAGCCTCACGTCGTAGGAATTGGTGCCGAGTTGCCGAGGCTCAAACGGCTCGATAACAATATCCCCTTGCTCCATCGCGTTCATGATCTTCTTGTCTGATAGCAGCATCCTCTTGCTCCTCACATTCCTGTTGCCCCGACCTTCTTTCTGCTATCAGATCGGAGCTTTATGTCGCGGTGGCTTCGTGTGGCACCTTATAGGCCCACTCGCCCGCGCACGCTTCGTCAGCCACACGGCGGTATACCCTGGTGGTCTGGTCCGCGATGCGCGCCCAATTGAACTCGGCACGGGCCACGTGACCGGCGTTTGAGGCGCGGGTGGCCGCCCACTCAGGGTGCTTCAGCGTGTGCAGAATGCCCCACGCCAGCGAGTGAGGGTCGTTGGGCTTGACCGTAATGCCAGTGCGGTGCAGTTCCACCACTTCCGGCAGCCCGCCTACCTCCGTTACGACCACGGGCGTGCCCGCCGACATCGCTTCCAGTGCCACGATGCCGAACGGTTCGTACAGGCTGGGGAAGACCGCCACGTTGGCTACCTTGAACAGCCCGTCGCGCACCTCGTCGGAAACGCGTCCGGGGAAGATTATATTGTCCTCGATGCCAAGCGCGCGGGCTTTTGCACGCAAATCGTCCACGTATGCACCGCCCCCCGCCACCACGAACTTCGCCTGCGGCCATTCGCGCAGCACCAGCGGCACGGAATCGACCAGCACTGAAAGCCCCTTCTCCGGCACGATGCGCCCCACGTGGTAAATAATCGGCTGGTCGGGCTGAGCGAACTCCAGGCGAAACTCTGATAGGTCTTTGCCATCAAGGGCGTCAAAGCGGCGGGTATCTATCCCATTCGGTATGACATCGACCTTTTCGGGAGGTACGCCGAAGTAGGTCTGCAACTCCCACGACATATAGTTGCTGCAAGCGATCACTCGCCACGACTCGTAGATAGCGCGCCACTCAGCCTGGTGTATCGCCTGTTGCAAGCTGCCATAGAGGTTGCCGTGATTGCGCCCCATCTCGGTGGCGTGTACGGTTGTGAGCAGGGGCAGCCGGAACCCGTCTTTCAGGTTTATAGCAGCGAAGCTACTGAGCCAGTCGTGGTTGTGGATTAAATCGAAGCCGCCCTGCTCCTCTACCAATCTCGTGGCGAACTCGCGGAGAGAGATGTTGTCGTGGTAGGTGCTGGCAAAGAAATCTCCCCGCGTGCCGGAAGGCTCCACCCGGTAGACGCGGCTACCGTTGGCGGCGGGGCTGCCATCCGGCAGTGCCAGCGGCTCGCAAGGCTCCCCACCCCGGAGCCTGGGCACAACCAGGTGTACCTCCACGCCATCGGCTAGAAGCTCAGGCACAAGCTCTACTACGTGCTTGCCCATACCCCCAACGATGTGCGGCGGGTATTCCCACGACAGCATCAGGACTTTCATACATGCTCCCTGGTGACGAGTTATTAGTTGTTAGTTGTTAGTGGTTAGTTGTTAGTGGTTAGTTGTTAGTGGTTAGTGGTTAGTGAGAGGATAGTACCTACCATCCTCTTGGCGCGCTCTTAGCGTCCTTGGCGTCTTGGCGGTTCCGTCTCCTATCATCGTCCATCGTCCATCGTCCATCGTCCATCGTCCATCGTCACTCGCCACTCCCCAATTGTCGCCCATAGAATGTCATAGTGTCCGATTGCTGCTTGAAGCCGAAGGCTCTGTAGAGGCGGTGGGACTGGGTGTTGTTCTCCTGGGTCGAAAGGGCGACCGAGGCCGCACCTAGCTCGCGCATCCGATGCAGCGAATGCAGCAATTGTGCGGCCCCAAGGCGGCGGCCTTGCATACCGGAGGCCACGGCGAGCCGGTCGAGGTGCGCCCACCCGTCGTACATAGTAAATGACGCGTAGCCGACCGGCAGGTTTTCCGCGTAGGCTATATAGGCGTGCACGTTGCTCATTTGCAGGTAGGTCTCGAACTCCGTGACGCTATTCCACCACATCCAGGGGAACGAGTCGTGGTCCACCGCGAGCAGGTCGTCCATGTAGGAGAGGTCGGCTCGTCGTATCGCAACGTGGGGAAAAGCGGCATGGTCCACACCCGCCATATTGTCGCGTAAATCGCGTCTGAAGAAGACGATGCGCTCTACCTGCGAGAAGCCGGCGCCCAGCCAGGACTTCGTATGGTCGCGCCAAACCTCGTCGGCGCACAGGAGCAAGCGGTAGTCCTGCCTGCCCGTCGCAAACACCAACTCCTCCAATAATGCCTCCCTGCCGCGCCTCGCAGTGACTTCCAGCACGTTGGCGATGTCGCCCCGGCGCCGCCACGGCTCCCAGATGACGTACTCGCCGGTGCGGGGCACCCACAGGGCGTGGCCGGGGTGCTGCTGGAGGTGGTGCGTGAGCAACGACGGGTTGAAGCGGCTGAGCCACGGCAGGCGCAGGTCGCGCACGAGCGTGGGGGTCAGCGGCTCGATTTCGGGACGGTCGTCGCTCCGGGCGTTCCCCCGGTAGAAGAGCGCGGACATAAGAGTAGGCGGTGCCCTCCTCAGCGTTCGGCCAGGCGAACGTCTTTCAGGCTCAATATGCCCATCGGGGTCACGTTTAGCCCCATGACGTAGGGCTTGACCAGCGTGTAGGAAACGGAGTGGAATAGCGGCACCGCCGGGTGGTCCCTGAGGATGCGTTCTTCCACCTCCCGGTAGATCGCCATGCGCCGCTGCCTGTCGGTTTCGGTGCTAGCGGCGCTCAGCGCCGCGTCTACGTCGGCGTTGCGGTAGCCCATGTGGTTTTCGGGCGAGTTCGAGCGGAAGAGGCTGCCCAGAATGGCCTCGGGGTCAGGAAAGTCGGCGCTCCAGGTCAGCATGTACATCGGGTACTCGTTGCGGTCCAGCCCTTCCAGATAGTCGCTCCATTCCACCTGGTGCACCTCGATCTCGATACCCAGGGTGCGGCTGTATACCTCCTGTAGCATGGGGCCCATAGGGTCGCCGGTCGTGTACAGCCGCACACGCGGGAGGTTCTTGACTTCCTTATATGTGGACTCGGCTATGAGTTGCCGGGCGCGGGTGACATCATAGCCCTCGTCCAGGGAGGGAGGCGTGTACCCGGCCATGTCAGGCGGCACGAAGCCCGTCGCCTGGCGCACCTGCGACTGGAACATCACCCGCGCTATCTTCTGCCTGTCAATGGCGCGAGAGAAGGCTTCGCGTATCTTCGGGTCGTCAAAGGGCTTTTGGCGCAGGTTGAAGCCCAGGTACGTCACCGACAACTCCGGTACGGTTTGCAGTTCCTTCGACATAGGGTTGTTGCGGTCGGTCACGCGGTAGATGTCGTCAATGGGCACGTTAGCCAGTTCCAAGCCGCCCACTTCGTATTGTTGCAGTTGGCCTATCGCGTTGGCTCCCATCCAGATGTTGACGGTGGAGAGCGCCGGGCGTCCAGCATAGTAGAGGTCGTTGGCAACCAGCACCATCTGGTCATTATGCACCCACTTCTCCAGGCGGAAGGGACCGGTGCCGCGCGGGTGCTCGGTCCACCTGGGGCTTTCCTCCACGTTGGAACGCTGTACCACGAATGCCGGGCCGGACGTTAGCTTAGACAGGAAGAACGCCTTTGGCTCGTCAATGGTGATCTCCAACGTGGTCGGGTCGAGGGCTTTAACGCCCGCGATTTCCGTGGCCTTGCCCTCCAGCTTGTCCATCACGCCCACGATGTCGTTGAGGTACAAACCCGCGGGCAACTGCGTGGCCGGGAGGGCACCCGCCAGTTTGGGGTCGGTGGCGCGCTCGAAGGAGTACTTGAAGTCGCTGGCGGTCACCTCCTGGCCGTCGGTGAATTTCACTCCCTTGCGTAACGCGAAGGTATAGACCCGCCCATCGGCAGACACCGAGGGCATGCTGGCCGCGATATCGGGCACCACGTTCATGTTCGTGTCGAACGTCACCAGGCCGCTGAAAAGCTGGCGGATGATGAAGAGCGAGTAGCCATCGGTAGCAAGGGCGGGGTCGAGGCTGGGCGGGTCGTCGGTCTGCCCGGCGATGTTCAGCGCATCGGTGGAGAGGGGGATAGGGGTAAGGTCAACGTTCGGTTCGACAAAGGAAGGTGTGCCGGGCTGCGTGGTCGAGGGGGTGCCCGAGGCTTGCGGGGCATCGGACTGCTGGAAGGGCCAGCAGCCGGGAAGCAACAACAGGATGGCGGTGACGAGCGCGACGGCCCGTGCTTTACGCGTAGACAAAACTACTCCTAAACTCCAGGTCTGGCGGCGGTCGCAGGGAAGAGTGGTGCCTCCTCCGGGCCATGCAATTGTAGCACCCCACGCCTGGTTCGACAAGCAAACTCGCACGCGGTCCGCTCTTGTGCCAGCACGATGCGGTACTTTATACTGGTGGCATGTGTGGTATAGCGGGCATCTTCAACAGGCGCGGCACGCCCCCCAATTTGGACGTGCTCAGGCGCATGAACGAGCGGATCGCGCATCGCGGGCCGGACGGAGACGGCTTCTTCACCGAAGGTGGCGTGGCGCTGGCCCACCGTGCCTTGCGCATCATAGACCTATCGGACGCCGCCATCCAGCCAATGCACAACCATGACGGCAGCTTGCACCTGGTGTTCAACGGCGAGGTCTACAACTACGTCGAGCTTAGGCCGGAGCTTGAAGCCAGGGGTTACACCTTCCGTTCGCACTCCGACACGGAAGTGCTGTTGAACGCGTACGAGGAATGGGGCGTCGATTGCCTCCAGCGCCTGAACGGCATGTTCGCCTTCGCCATCTGGGACAGCCGCAAGGAGCAGCTGTTTATCGCGCGGGACCGGATAGGTGTGAAGCCGGTCTACTACCACTGGGACGGTGAAAGGCTGGTGTTCGCCTCCGAGATAAAGGCCCTGCTCGCGTACCCCGGCATAGAAGCCCGACCCAACTTCGCCGCGATTGCCGAGTACATGAACGCCATGTTCACCACGGGAGAGCACACCTGGTTCGAGGGCATCAAGCGGTTGCTCCCCGGACACTACATGCTCGCTGACGGGCAAGGTTTGCAGGTAAGGCAGTGGTGGGACGCCCCCACGGCAGAAGCCCCGGTAGGCAAGCACGACGAAAGCTACTACGTGTCTCGGACCCGCGAGCTGCTGGAAGACTCAGTGAGGCTGCGCTTGCGGTCGGACGTGCCGCTTGGGGCGCACCTCAGCGGGGGGCTTGACAGTAGCTCCATTGTGGCGCTGTTGAGCCGCAGGCTGCGGGAGAGCGGCGAGTCGGTGCGCACCTTCTCCGGGGCCTTCGCTGAAGGTCCGGCCTACGACGAGCGCAAGTACGTCGAGGACGTGGTGGCGAAGTACAGCACCGAGCATCACGAGACGCTGCCCACAGCCGGAGATTTGCAACGCCTGTTGGAACGTATCGTCTGGCACATGGACGAGCCTGCGGCGGGGCCGGGCATCCTGCTGCAATGGGCGGTGTGCCGCATCACCAACGACGCCGGGGTGATTGTCATTAACGGCGGGCAGGGCGGCGACGAGGCGTGGGCCGGGTACCTGGGCTACGTACCGGCCTACTTCCGCAGCCTCCTCAAGGCGGCACGCAAGCACCCCAGGTTGCTGTTGGATGTGGTAAAGAGCGGGTTCGTGCTGCTCAGTCGCTCGAATACTCGGATGACTCTACTCAAGACACTGGTGCGGGGCCGAAAAGCCCGGCTACGCGCCTCAACCGCGTTAGGAGCGTGGGCGGGACCGGCATTCAAGCATGCTGCTGTGGGCGCGGAACAGGCGGAATGGGCAAGTACCACCGGTGCCGCACGGGGCGGGAGGTCCCCCCTCGGAGCGGTCATGTACTACGATCTCAAGTGGTACCTACCGGCGCTCCTGCAAGTGGAGGACCGCACCAGCATGGCCTTTTCGCTCGAATCGCGAGCGCCCTTGCTCGACTACCGGCTCATCGAGCTAGCCGCCAGCGTGCCGAGCCACCTGAAGATGAAGCACCTCAATATGAAGCACATCTTCAAGGAAGCTGTGAAGGACGTGCTCCCCGCCTCCATCTACAAGCGCACCGACAAGATGGGCATGCCCACGCCCGTGGACATCTGGTTCCGCGAAAGCCTTGCCGGTTGGGTGCGGGAGCAACTCGACTCGCCCGACGCGAGGGATTTCGGACTCCTCGACCGCGATTTCGTACTCAGCGCGCTGGATGAGCACCAGTCGGGCGCGCGGGATAGGTCGCTCGACCTGTGGAAGATGCTCAACCTCGTGACATGGTGGCGCTTGCACATCGCGCGCACGGCCCCGGTGCCGGAACCCCAGGTGGTGCGCAGGCAACCCGAGCCGAGCCTGGCCCGCTGAACATGCGCATCCTCTACTTTACGCAGTATTTCCCCCCGGAAGTGGGCGCTACCCAAACGCGCGCTTTCGAGATGAGCCGCTACCTGGCCTCCCGTGGGCACCACGTCACCGTCATAACGGAGGTGCCCAACCACCCCTCCGGCATCATCCCGCCGGAGTATCGCGGCAGGCTCTCCGAGCGTCGCACGGAGCACGGTGTTGACGTGTTCCGGCTGTGGGTGTGGACCTCTCCGGAGAAGACGTTCGCCACCAGGATGCGCTTTTACCTGAGCTACATGGGCATGGCGGCGCTCGCTGGCAGCCTGGTACGCGGGCGGTACGACCTGGTCTACGCTACTTCCCCTCCCCTGTTCGTGGGTGCTTCCGGGCTGCTGGCATCGCTGTTGAGGCGGGTGCCGCTGGTGTTCGAGGTGCGCGACCTGTGGCCGGAGTCCGCCGTCGCGCTGGGGGAGTTGAGCAACCGGAAGGCCATAGCGGCAGCTGAGGTACTTGAGAAGGCGCTGTACGCCCGCGCCTCGAAGATCGTTACTGTTACGCAGGGCATTCGCTCGCGGTTGATGGAGCGTGGCATAGCGGCGGAAAAGCTGGTCTTGATACCGAACGGGGCGAACACCGAGTTATTCCGGCCCGAGCCGGATGGTGCCGCCAGGCTGCGGCGAGAGCTTGGCCTGGAATCCTCGTTCGTGGTGCTTTACGCGGGGATACACGGCATCGCGCAGGGACTGGAAAACGTCTTAGAAGCAGCAAGGCTCTTGCGCGATGAGCCTCGCATCCAGTTCGTGATGCTGGGGGAAGGACCGCGTAAGGCAGCGCTGGCGCAACAATGCGAAGGGCTGGGCCTCACGAACCTACGGATGCTGCCGGAAGTACCGGCCACCTCCATGCCCGCTTACCTGTCCATGGCGGACTGCGCAATCGTGCCCCTGAAGAACGAGCCGGTCTTTAGCGGCGCTCTGCCCTCGAAGATGTTTGAAGCCATGTCATGCGGCACGCCGGTGGTGCTGAGCGTGGCGGGCGAAGCGGTGGACGTGCTGAACGAAGCGGGTGGAGGGATCGCCGTGCCACCGGAGAACCCACAAGCGCTTGCCAGGGCCATTGAGGAGCTTTGCAGGCACCCTGAGAAGGCGCGTGATATGGGCGACAAGGGGCAGCAGTACGTGAGCCGGCACTATACCCGGCAGGAACAGGCCCGTAAGTTGGAGGCCCTGCTGCACGAAGTGAAACGCGACGCCCGTTAGACAGACGTCGCGCACAGCCTCTTATTCAGATTGCCCCGGCATTTCACCTTGCGCCGGGACGTTTGCTAGGACCTACTTGAGGCCACCGTCGCGGACCATCTTCTCGACCGCGGAGCGAAGCAGTTCGGCGTGGCGCTCGTCGTCGCGGGCGATCTGCTCGATGATCTTGCGGCTGTCGTCGTCCGCGTCCTGCAAGTAAGTGTCGTAGGCTTCGAGACCCTCAAGCTTGCTCAACAAGATGGCAAGCAGGTTGTACGTATTGTCGCTAAGAATTTCCGCCATTATTGTCCTCCTGAAGTGGTTACTGGCTAATCGCCACGACCTGAGGAGCAAGTTGCGTGCCCGTGTGAAGGGCAGCAAGGTCCCGAGTCTCCCCACAACGGCACAGCGATTGCAACAGTAGTCCTGAACTTACCCTACTCGGGGGTTGTCACACAGGAGGCTAACAAGCTTGGAACTCAGTCCCAGGATGGAACATCAGACCGTAAAGGTCTACGACAGGCAAGCGCATTACACAGCGCGAGGTCCGCACGATGCGCGCTTCATTTACGTTGGCATCAACGGCCTGATGGGCGGGGGCGATTCCTTCTGGCCCGTGATCCAGGGCGTCCCTGAGGACTGGCGTGTGGTCCTCCCCGACCTGCCCGGCTGCGGCGAGTCTGAGCCAATGCCCGTCCCGTACAAGCACAACATCGACGGGTACACGCGCTGGCTGGGCGAGTTCCTCCGCGTGTTGGGCCTGGACGACAGGCAGGTGGTGCTCGCCAGCGTAGCCACGGGCGCTCCCATCTCGGTGCGGTACGCTTTCGACAACAAGGAGCGGGTAGCGGGACAGGTGCTCCACCTGCCCTTCCTGGGGAAGGTTGCCATAGCGGCGAAGTGGGCCAGGCCGGTGGTGGCGTATGGCCTGCGGGTCGCGCCGTTGCGTTCGCTGGTGGACGGCCTGCGCTCCAGCGACTGGCTCATGCACAAGATCATCCTGCACGAGCCGCCCGACGCGATACCGGAGCTTGCCGAGCGCGACATCGACCACAAGCAGCAGGCAGACCTCGCCGCCGCCGGGGAGCTACTGCACGACCTGATGCTCACCGACGCGCGGACGGAGCTATCGTTTATCAACAGCCCCATCCTCATCCTGGCATCGGAGCATGATTTCGCCGCGCCGTTGCCCGTGGTCGAAGGCATTGCAGCCGGGCACCCCGAACGCCGCCTGTACGTGTATAGCGGCGGGCAGCACTCGTGGAACGAGGAGTTCATCGACGAGATGAACCGGGAGATAGCACAGTTCTGCGCGGGTATAGCGGCCGAGAGTAAAGCCGTGCCGTTGGCAGGTGCTACAGCGGAACTTGGTTAGGAGAAGCGGGTTTTTGGTATAATAATATGTTAGTCCGTTCGTGTCCTTATCAGGACTGGCGGATTAGCGCGAACATGTGCCCGTAGCTCAGTCGGTAGAGCATGCGACTTTTAATCGTAGGGTCCCGGGTTCGAGTCCCGGCGGGCACACCATATTTTCGTAGGAAGAGGGCTCCCTTAACAATAATGGGAGCCTTTTTCTATACCATGATTTCGACAGCTAATACTAGCGCGCTCTAATCGTGCATGCCCGTATTGGAAGGTGAGCGCCTTCGGAAGCAGGCACCGCTAAGACTTCACGGTGTCGGAGAGCCGGGCGAGGCCAGTATCGGGTCCAGGGTGGCCGCGAAGCCCAGCCTCAGGATCTCTACATGGTCCGGCTGTGTGAGCATGGCATAGGCTTCACCTGTGGGGCCGACTACTACCGGTTGGGTGACGTAGGTGTGCTGGCGGACAAGGGGCATGCGCGCCATGCCGAGCAGCCTGCCGTCGGCGCCATACAAGCGCACGGTCTGGTCAACCGGCACCTGGCCTTCTCTTACCTCTACCACTACTTCCTCCAGCCTGACGAACACGCTGCCCCCAGGACCGAAGCCCAGGATGCGCAGACCGCCAAGGAAGTGCTCCGTCCTGATCTCTATCTGCCGGTCGCCTATTGTAAGGTGCCCGACCCTGTTGTCTTCAGCCTGAATACCAGCTGTTTTCACGTCATATGAGGTTCCCTCGTAGGTATAGCCCACCAGCCGCGTGGGTGCGATTCTGCCCGCGTCGTCCAGCAGTCTGAATATCTCGGCACCACCATCTTTTTCCACCATCAACTCGCCTCCCTCGCCCAGGCCGATGCCGGTCAGCAACTTCTCCAGGCGGAACTCTTCAGGGAGCTCGTATTGCCCTTTCACCTGACCCGAGGGAGATATCCGTATGACCAATGGCGGCGTAGGAAACGCGTCCAGCACGTAGATCTCGTTGGCAGTTGCCTCTATATCAATGAGCGACCGTGGCTGGGTCGCCAGGTCCACCGTCTGTAGCCACTCGCCCCCGGCGCTATATTGCAGCACGCGCAAGCCCGCGGTGTCGGCGATCCAGAAACTGCCGTCAGGGGCAACGCTAAAAGCCGCCGGGCCGCTCCGCTGCATCCCTTCTATGTTGTCCCCTCGGTACTGCAAGCCTTCCTTTTGCTCGCCGACCGGTATGCTGAACAGCACATCGTGATTGGTGCCGTCGCGCAGGTTCGGAACTGCGACTTGGGCGGTCGGCGAACTTTCGGCGGCCAAGTTTGTCGGCGTTGCCTGCACCGCTTTGGTGGGTTGTATCGTGATTGAGGGTTGCACATGCGACGTGGGCGCACCGGCCACCGGAGTTGGGGAGTCCTGCGTACCACATGCTGCCAGGGCACCGGTGACACCTATCATGAGTATCAGGCAGGCGAGAACTTTGCCGGGACGGATCATTTGAGTTGATGCCCTTTCTTGTATAACAGAGTCTACTATGACACGCAGTATAACCGCGGACAGGAGGGCCGGGGTTGCGCCGATTGGGGTGTCCCGCGCTACGCCATGCGCTGTATCAGGTCTTACTCTGAGCGGCCATTTCGGTGGTAGCAGTCGGAGGGGAAAGGGCCGGAGGTTTCACTCCGACTTTCGGCCTACGTTACTAACGCCAGGACTGCACCTTGAGGCTGACGGCGAGTGCGCTCAGCTTTGCTATAATTGGCGAAAAAAGCAAAGGGGCGAGTCGAATGACCCGTCCAGACACAATAAAAGCGGTTATATAAGAGAAGGAACAACAAAGCGATGCAGGTAGTTGAAGATAAGGACCTTCCGGCCATTCAGCCGGTAGGCGAGGCTGACGCACTCAAGCCTGAAGCCCCTTCCGTAGTCGAAGCAGCCTCCGCGCCTTTAGTCCAACCCCCTACCGAGGCAATTGCTCAACCGGAGTCTGGCCCTGAATCTGAAGCGGCTCCCATGCCGGAAGCGCCCAGGCTAGCTTCCACCGACCCCGACGACCTTACCGCCCGCTTTGAAGAGGGCTTGCGAAGCTGGATACTCGACACGGCGAAGGGTATCGTCACTTCTACCGCAACAGTGCTCTTCGTGCTCGTGCTGGTGCAACTGGGGCTGGCGAGCGAAGGGCAAGACCTCTCTTTCGACCTTTTTTCTCCTTATGAGTTCTGGAAAAGCTTCAGCGGGCTGGTAGTCCAGTGGTCGCAGTGGAACGAGTGGCTGCTGCTGTCGCTCGCGCTCGGCACGCTGGGCGTAACCGTGGGCCTGTTCGTCTGGTGGCGACGCCACCTGGCGCGCGAAGCCGCGGCTAAGGTGCCTGCCCCCACCGAGCGCAAGAGCAAGCGGCGGAGTCTCTATTTCCGCGTGCAATCCTCCCTCCGCAGCATGAAGGGAGTTAGCGCCTTCGGTATGATAAGCGCCATCCTCTTCGGGGCTTACTTTTACCAGCAATACCTCTGGAACGTCGAGTTGCCGGTGCCGGAAGGGCAGATCGGTATCGCCTTCACCCGGCAGGTGGGTAACAGCCTCGCCCGCGACACCTTAGCTGAGAGTCTGCGGCTGCGCCAGATGGGGCACGGCGACCAGATTGTGCTGCGCGACCTGCCCGTGTCCTTCGACCCCAAAGACACCGCGCAGGCGCAGCGATTCGCCCGGCGCATACACGCGCACGCGGTAATCATCTACAACGAGGTCAGAACTAGCTCCGGCGGCGGGCGCGTCGCTATGCGCGTACCGGGTGTCGCCTCTCCCGCTCAACAAGCGGCCGACGAGCGGAGGTTTGTAGCCTACCTGGTGTTTGCCGACCCGAGTCTCGGCATCGAAATCCCAGTGACACAGGAAGGTGCCGGAGGACAGCCGGGCGACCTCTCGGTGCGCACCAAGGAGGGGCTGGAGGTGCCCCGGCTCGAAGGCACCGATACCACCAGGCTCATGGAAGCGGCGGCGGGCGTGCTCATGTACGACCGCGACCGCTACCCCGCCGCCCTGGCCCACCTGCAAAACGCGGTTGCCAACGGCGGGCTGGGCAACTCCAGCGACGCGCTCATCCACCTGTACATGGGCAACTCATACTACCTGCTCAACCAGAACGACAAGGCGGCAGAGGCGTTTGATAACGCGATCAGGGCGGGCGAGTCGATCTCCCAGCCGGGGGTGCAGGAGCGACTTGTGCTCGCGCAGGCGTACACCAACCGCGCCCAGCTCTACTTCTTTACCTATGAGTTGGAGGCGTCCGAGACCCTGCTCAGGAAGGCCCTCCGCATCAAAGAGACGCTGGACCAGGACGAGACCGCACTTGCGAACCCCACCATCTTCCGCCAGTTACACGAGATGGCCGGCAACGCATACCTGCGCCTGCTCGATATAGCGCTCATAAACAAGGACGAGGACGCCCGGCAGTTGTGGTCGGGCAGGGTGGGCGAAGAGGCGCGGGCACTAGCTTCCAGGACGGACGACAGCCGCGCGATGTCTGCGGCCGTACGCTTCCTCTACCGTTCCGGGTCGTGCGAAGAGGCTTACGTCATGGCTTACCGCCAGTTGGAAAAGGACCCCAACAACGCCAACCTGCATAGGAGCCTGGCGAGTCTTGCCACGTTGCGAGACGAGAGCGTGTTGAGCCTGGAGGCGTTGCAGGAGCGCAAGGCGCTGCTAAAGATCAATCCGTCCAGCCTGCCCGACCTGCACCATTTGCTGCTCAGGTACTCGCTCAATGCCACTTCGTCCGACACCGGCTACCTCGATAAGGTGAAGGAGACCACCGACGCGATACTGGCGGTTGACTCCACCAACGTGGAAGCCATCGAACGGTACCTGTCGACGGTGGACGTGGCGGGTACGTTCGACCTGCTGCTAATGCTGACCGACCAGCACAACATGGAGGCCCTTGCGGACTTCTCGCCCTACCTTGAGGGCACCGGGGGCATGGCTGCCTTGATGGACCCAGCCTTCGGTTATTCGCCAATGGGCGACACCCGCACCTTGCGCAAAGTGCTCGCGGAGCAGATGCAGGACCCCGAGACGATAGAGCGCATGCTTGCGATCAAGGAAGGCGCGCGGCCCTACCTCGTGCGCTGGGCCGAGGAGGCCGACCCCGACACCGCCGAGCCTATCATCTACAAGGCCCGCTACGCCCGCAGCATGGACAGTTACGTCGGGCTTTATTCCTCCCTGGGCGGGCTGGTGGAGCAGGAAGTGCAGGACCGCGTCTGGCAGCGGGCCTTCGATGACGCCACTGCCGTGCTCGAGTCGGACCGCAACCCGGCTCCGCGCCAACTCGCGGAGGCGCACACCAACCTCTCGACCCTGTACCGCGACAGCTACCTGCAAAAGTTCCTCGAGCAGAACAAAGAGGCAGCGGGCGAGATGCTGACGCGGGCGCTGGAGCACTCTAGGAGCGCTAGGGAGCTTATTGACAACAATCCACCCGAGTCTCCCACCCCAGGTGAGCTTAACCTTGATCTGATGGTCTACAACGACTATGTGGTGGCCGCCTACTTCGCCACGTTCTACTATGACTGGGTGGGCGACGCCGCCAAAGTAGACGAATACACGGAGCTTCACAAGAGCCTTTCAGCGAGGTCGAGCGAGTTGCAGGTCGACGCCAGCAAGCCCATAGGCCTGAACTACGACTACTTCAAGAGCCTCACCTGCGCCGGCGATAACCTGCTCAAGCAGGGCACCGAGGCCTTGCAAGCGGGCGAGTTCGAGCGCGCCGTCGAGCTGCTCACCGATTACCAGGGCAAGTATGCGCACGACCCTGTAGGTGCCTGGTCGCTGGCGCTGGCCCAGTACCGCAACGGCGATCATGCCGCGGCCCTTGAGACCCTGGACCGCGCAAGCGAGTCCTCCGGCGACCTGCCGACCCTCTGGGGCAAGAAGGCTGTGGTGCTGCTCGCCCAAGGCAATGCCGAGGACGCCCGGCAGGCTTTCACGGAGTTCTCAACCAGGTTGGAGAGCGAGCCAATAGAGGTGCGCGTGCGCGAGCTTGTGGCACTGGGACACGATTTGCAACAGCTTGCCCGCGACAGTCAAGACTCGCGTGAAGGTGTCGCGGCTTTGTTGCCCGACGTGCGGCGATACATAGACGCCCTGCCGGAGGATGACGTTGCCGGGGAAGGCGCGCAGATGATCCTGGCCCTCGACAGCCTGGGGGCGGCCTCCACCTGGGCGGGCGACTACGTTGGGGCGCGCGAGTTTCTCCAGGCAGCCGTCGAGATCAATGAGGACTACGTACCAGCGAGAGCTAACATGGCGCTGACTCTCCTTGCCTCCGGTGACGCAAAGGGCGCGGCTAGCGAGTACGATAGCGCCTTGAAGGCGGTAGCTACATACACACGCGGCCCGGAGGGAGAGTCCCTGCGAGGTGCCCCAAGGAAGGCCGCGCTTGAAGATGCCAGCGCGCAGCTTCAGGCGGCTTCGGCCGACCTGGAACGCCTTCTGGACGAGCGGCCGGAGCTTGAAGAAGCCGGTGGGCCGCTGCTCGACCACCTCAACCGGGCCGCATCGTTATACGAGCCATAGTGCGGAAGTAGCAGGCAATGGGGGCCTCATTTACATCTAACAGCCTATTGCTGGCGGCCTCCGTTAGGGTATACTAGGGTTACTAGACCCCATCTCACGGCAGGTGCGGCTGGTCGTATTGGGCCTTAGCAAGGAGCTTATTGTGCGCAGCACCACCCTCCAAACAGCATTCGAACTGAACATTCGTTAGCGCGGAGACCGTAGTGTCTCCCGTGGAGGCACCATGCTGCAAGTACAAAACCTTTCTAAGAGCTACGGCGTCAACACCGTCCTCGCCGCAGTCAACCTTATCGTGAACGACGGGGAGCACGTTGGCCTCATCGGCCCCAACGGCTCCGGCAAATCCACCCTCCTCAAGATCATCACCGGACAGGAACCACCCGACAGCGGCACAGTCGTGCTTTCGCCGCGCGGGCTGCGGCTGGGCTACCTGGCACAGTCATTCAGCGACCTGGCAAACAGCAGCATCGCGCAGGTAATAGCAGACGCCCAGGGTGAGCTTTCGGCTGCCGAGCGTACGTTGCAGCATGCCGCTGAGTCCCTCACCACGGCTCTAGATGTTGAGGCAGCTATGGAGGCCTACAACGAGGCGCTGACCCGTTACGAGGCGCTGGGCGGCTACGAACGGGAGCACCGCAGCGCCGCCATTCTGCATGGGCTTGGGCTGGGCGACATCGAGCCGGACACAAAGGTGAGCGAGCTGAGCGGCGGGCAAAAGACGCGGCTGGGACTCGCTACCCTCCTGTTGAGGGAGCCGGACCTGTTGCTGCTCGATGAGCCTACCAACCACCTCGACGTGGAAGCCCTGGAGTGGCTGGAGGAGTTCATCACAGGCTATCCCAACTCCGTGCTAATCGTCTCCCACGACCGCGAGTTCCTGGACCGTACGGTGACCCGCGTCCTCTACGTGGACCGCGAAAGTCACACGGTGAAGAGCTACCCCGGCAACTACAGCGACTTTGTCGAAGCGCGCGAGCAGGAACGGTTGGCGCACGCAGAGGCCTGGACCCGGCAGCAGGAATACGTCTCCAAAGTCAAGACCGACATCGCCCGCTGGAAAGGCTGGGCGTTGGACATCGAGCGGGGCACAACTCCGCGCCAGCCGAACGTCCGGCGGTCGGCCCGCCGCAAGGCACAACTCGCCAAGAGCCGCGAGACCAAGCTGGAACGCTACATGGAGTCCGACGAGCGAGTGGACAAGCCATCGCTCAGTTGGTGGCTCAAGCTCGATTTCGGCACGCCCCCACCCAGCGGGAGGGCGGTGCTCCACATGGAGGACTTGACCTTCAGCTATCCAGGCGGGCCAACTATTCTGCAAGGGGCTTCGCTCGATATAGGCTATGGCGAGCGGGTGGCGTTCGTGGGGCCGAACGGGGCGGGCAAGTCCACCGTGCTCAAGCTGATTGACGGCACGTTGCAACCCGACGGCGGCACCCTGAAGACCGGCTCGGGCGTGCGGCTGGGCAGGCTCTCGCAGGAGCAAGAGACCCTGAACCCCGAGTGGACGGTGCTCCAGACCGTGTTGAACGAAAGGCCGATGAGCGAGACCGAGGCCCGCAGCTTCCTGCACTTCTTCCTTTTCGAGGGTGACAGCGTATTCAGGCGGGTGGCCGAGTGCTCGCTGGGGGAGCGTAGCAGGCTGCAACTGGCGGTGCTCGTCCTCCGGGGCTGCAACCTGCTGCTGCTGGACGAGCCGCTGAACCACCTCGACATCGACGGGCGCGAGCACTTCCAGCAGGCGCTCGAAGCGTTCGAGGGCACAGTGCTGGTGGTGGCGCACGACCGGGCGTTCCTGCACGACTACCCGGAGCGGGTGGTGGAGGTAAAGGACGGCAAGCTGCGCGTGTACGAAGGGTACCAATATTATCTTGAGCACAAAGGCTAGGGCAATTCGGTACTAAAGTCCGGGCCGTTTGGCCTGTTCATGGCCGCCCCTGGTTGGTAAAATAGCAAGCAGAGCAATAGTCTGCTTGCTATTTTCCTATGCATCAACCCCTGAAACAACTCAGCCTGGCACGTGGCGGCCGCTCCTTACTAGGGCTGCTGGTCCTGGCTGCCCTGCTTGCGCTCATGCCCGTCACAGCCCCTGCCTCCTACGCTGCCCCTCCCGCCACCGTGGCCGGCGAGAAGCTGGTGCTGGCGTTCTACTACATGTGGTACGGTCCGGGGGCCTTCGACAGCGGGCGAACGGCGGGCGTGCCGAGAGCCTCCTACGTCTCCGACAGGGCAGACGTGATAGAGCGCCAGGTGAAAGAAGCTAAGGGCGCGGGCATAGACGCTTTCATCAGCTCGTGGACCGGCAACGGCACCGAGACCGACCGCAACTTCCCCGCCCTGCTTGAGGCCGCCGCCCGCAACAACTTCCGCGCTACAATCTACTTCGAGACCAATAGCGTGATGCAGCGCGGAGACGTGGTGGCCCAACTCCGCTCCGCGCTGGACCGTTTTGGCAACCACCCCGCCTTCCTGCGCTGGAACGGCAAGCCGGTGGTCTTCTTCTGGAGGCCCGATGCGCTGGGCGATGCCGCCACGTGGTGGCAGGTGCGGCAGAAGGTGGACCCCGGCAACGCTCAGGTCTGGTCGGTGGACACCGTGGATGGAGCTTACCTGGACGCGTTCGATACCATCCACTTCTTCAGCGCGGGCAAGTGGGACGCAAACACCGACGTTGCGCGCACGCACAGCCAGTGGCGGGCCAAGATAGACGCCTACAACAAGCAGCACGGCACGCAGAAGCTCTGGACCGCAGGGGTGATGCCTGGCTGGGACGAAAGCAAGGTGGTGCCGCCCCGCAGCCCCGCCAAAGTGATTCCCCGCAGAGACGGCGCGCTGTACGAAGAGAACTGGCGTGCGGCCATTGCCAGCAACCCGGAGTGGATCACCATCACAAGCTGGAACGAATGGTTCGAGGGCAGCCAGATAGAGCCTGCCGCCGACTACGGCAACCGCTACCTTGATATCACGCTCAAGTACTCCTCGCTCTACAAGAACGGCCCCAGCCCATGCGACGGCGGTACGCACTTCCCCCAGACGGGGCACGCCATCTGTAAAGCTATGCAGAGCTACTGGCAGCAGTACGGGGGCTTGGCGCAGTTCGGCTACCCTATTTCCACTCCGGCAGTCGAGCGCAGCCCGATAGATGGCAAGGACTACATGGTGCAGTATTTCGAGCGGGCGCGCTTCGAGCTACACCCGGAGCACAAGGGCACGCCCTATGAAGTGCAGCTTAGTCTACTGGGCAGGCAGTTCCACCCGTTAGACCCGCCCGTGGCACAGAACAACAAGCCCGGCTACCGCTACTTCCCCGAGACCGGGCACAACGTCAGCCCCGCCTTCTACAAGTACTGGCAGGAGCACGGCGGCCTCTTCGTGAACGGCTACCCCATCAGCGAGGAAGTGCAGGAGAAACTGGCCGACGGCAAGGTGTACACGGTGCAGTACTTCGAGCGTGTGCGCATGGAGTTCCACCCTGAGAACCCCGCACCTAACAATGTGCTACTCGGCCTCTTGGGCAGGACAGCCCTCGAACAGAAGAATGGGCGGTAGGTCGGGTGGAATTTATCTAAACGCCAAGACGCAGAGACGCCAAGGACGCGCCAAGGTTAAGGATTGTTATTCAAGTAAGAGGAGCAGGGTACGTGTTGTCGTACCCTGCTCCTCTTGTATACTCTAAACCTCAATATCCTTGGCGGGTTCTCCGCGTCTCGGCGTCTTGGCGTTTAGACACCTATTTCAGGCTGAGGGAGTTGATTGCCAGGAATATGCCCAGGCAGGAGACCGCCAGCGCGGAGGCCATTGGCAGGCGGCTGAGTAGTCCCTTGTTGAATTTCACGCGTCCCACCAGCCCCTTGCCCCACACGGTGAGCAGTCCGATGCCCGTCAGCACCACAGCCAGGCCGAGGCTGAACGCCAGTATCAGCATAAGTCCCAGGTCCACGCGGGCCAGCCGGATGGAGGCCAGCAGCACCACGAGGGCGCTCGGGCACGGTATGATACCGCCGCTGATGCCGAGGGCCAGCAGGCTGCCGAGCGTTACGGGCTGACCGTTGGCGGGCAGATGTGTGTGCGGGCGGCTGAAGGGGCCGTGCGAGTGGGCTACCGCAGGATCGTGATCGTGGTCATGGTCGTGGTCATGGTCGTGGCTGTGATCGTGCGCGTGAGGGTGGTCGTGATCGTGGTCGTGGTCATGGGAGTGATCGTGGCTGGCTGCGTGGTCGTGCGTGTGGGTATGCCCGTCGTGGGTATGCGCTACTGCCAGGGTGGTCGCCCTCGAACGCTGCCAGTACCTGAAGCGTTGCACGAACAGCGAGATGCCCACCAGCATGATGAGCACGCCCGACGCGAAGCCAAGCCACGGATAAATGGTCTCCGGCACCACGTACTGCTGCAACGATAACACCACCACACCGAGCAGGAACACCCCAATCGTGTGCGTGAAAGTAACTGTCAGCCCCAGGAAAGCGGCGTGCTTAGGCGTGCCCCTGGTGCCAACCAGGTAAGCGGCCACAATCGTCTTGCCGTGTCCCGGCGATAGCGCATGTGCCGCGCCCATCGCAAAAGCCAGCCCGAGGCCGAACAGCAGGAAGCCGAGCGGCATGTCTTTGGTGGTCAGCACGTTGGTAAGGACAGATTCCTGGTCGCGGATCCACGCGCCGAGGTCAATACCACCGTTGCTTTGCTGCGGTGCGGTTGAAATCTGTGAGGTGCCTGCTGCCGCTATGCCAGGCTCGAAGGTAATCTCCGCGCTGGCGACGTTCGGTCGAGTTTCCACCGAGTCGCTGCCGTAGTCGGTAAGCGCCTTGCTCACATCGGTGGCGGGTACGCTGGAGTTTACAATCCGCACGCCCTCGCCCGTGGTAGCTACAACTTCCTTCCAGCCCAGGCGGTCAGAGAAATTGTCGTCCCGGTACTGTAGGGTGGTGCTCGCGTTCACTGCCACTTTGCCCTCGAACTTGAGGTCGAGGCGCAGAGTGGGCGAGTCGAACTGGCCCGGCGGGAAGGTGAGCGTGGCGTCCACCAGTTCCAGCGGCACGTCCTTGCCCGCCACGCTGAGGTGCAGGTTGGAGCTAAGTTCCGCCGACTTGCGTGCGACATACGCCTGGCGTTCGCTGTCCGTTAGGCCGGTGCTACGGTCCTCGCGTATCGTGGCGAGTTCCGTGAAAGCCGGAATCTCGGCCATGTCCACGATGTAGCGCAGGTCTACCCCGCCGGTGCCGACGGTGAGGCCGCTATAGCGGTTGATGCTGAAGTTGCCCATCGGGTGGGCGGCGGCGGGCCGTGGTGCGATGACGGAAACCAGACATACCAGCACGGCCAGGACCGTTACGGCCCTAATACCCTTGTTCATTGCGAGCGTACTCCCTTCGCGCATATCGGCCTACTTGTCCAGGAACGCCCTGGCCTGGGGCGAATAGCTGGGGCTGAAGTTCGGATTGATGTCCAGGGCGATGCCGAGGCTTATGCGGGCCTGGTCCTCATCTCCGAGGGCGTTCTGTATCATGCCGAGGTGGTAATAGAAAGTTGCGTTGCGGGTGCCCAGGCGAAGTGCGCGCTGCTGAGTGCTGAGTGCCTCATCGTAGCGGCCGTTCTTGTAGAGCGCCCAGGCCAGCGTGTCGAGCGTGTGCACGTCGTTACGCTCCACCGCCGCTGCTTGCGCGAGACTGAGCGCCTCCGCTAGCTGTATGTCATGGTCGGCGTAGAATGCCGCCCGCTCGATGTCCACCACGACCCCACCCTTGCCCTGTAGGTCGTAGATGTACTCCACAAGCTCGTACTGTTCGGCTGCGGCCTGCTTATCGCCGGTGCTGGTATAAAGGTCGCCCAGGGCCGCGAGGTACTGGGGCAGGGGCACGCTGGCGGTGGCTTGCTTGTACAGGTCGATGGCCCCAGCTGTGTCGCCCCGCGCCCACTTCACCTGGGCCAGCCCGGCCTGTGCGTGCAGGTAGCCTGGGTAGCCGCCCAGCGCGTCGGAGTAGGCCTTCTCGGCCTCGTCCAAGCGGTTGCTGTTGAAAAAGAGGTGGCCTAATTGCACTCTGCACCACGCCGTGTTCTCGGCGGCGGGACCACCTGCCGTAACTGCCTGCTGCATGGCCTGGATAGCGCCTTCCACGTCGCCGTACAGCTCGCGGGCGTATGAGACGCGGGAATAAGAGCTAAGGTCGGGGCGAAGGTCGACCATCTTCTGGAAGGCCGCGACTGCCTGGTCGTAGTTGCCAAGCTCGATGTGTGCGTCTCCTATGACGCCGTATGCATATGCTTTATTTGGTAATACTTGAGTTGCCTTGTTGCCCCAGTCGAGGGCCAATTTGAAGTTGTGCCGCGATAGTTCTAGCGCGCCCATACCGGCGAGCGAATTATAATCGTCGGGCTTTATAGAGAGTGCCTGCTGGAATGACTTTTCGGCTTCCGCGTAGTAGGCGGGGTCGTTGGTTTCGCGTGCCTTCTGCTGGTAGGCCACACCCAAAGAAGCGAGCGCCTGGTAATCGCCAGGCTCCGACTTGAGGCGTGCCTGCATGTCGCTAATCACGCGGTCGGTGTATCCGTCGCTTGCTTTACCGCCTGTAGTGAGCAGAACTTCCGCATCTACGGCGGAGGGCACTGAGCTAGCGGACGCCGGTGCTGATATAAACGGCCTTGCTAGTAGACCTGCTGCTATGAGCAACAACACCACACCGAGGAAGAGCGTACCACCGCCCTGGAACCCTTGCTTCTTTCTTGCGAGATTTGCTTCCATTCCTACTCCACCTGCCTTCATGTGTTCTATCAGGAAAGGTGGAAAGGGCGGACATAGCCCGCCCTTTCCCTAAAACCGAGTTACTTCTTGATCGTCTCGGTGCCCTTGCGTCGAACGGCCCAGCCGCCCATCAGCATCAGGCCACCCATGCCTGCGATAGCAGCCAGGGCCAGTCCGTACACGTCGGCCAGGTGATCGATCTGGAACATACCGGTCTTCGGCATGCCCGGAGTCGAGCCTGCGCCCATCGCGTTGTTACCACCGCCCTGCGCGCCACCACCAGTGTTACCGGCGGGAGGAGCAACAGCGGCAGCAGCCGCGGGGGCTTCTACGCCGTGCGGCACCGAAGCGGTACCACTGTGAGCCAGTGCGACATACGGGAAGCTGGTGCGGAACGAAACGTCGTTGGCGTCCACGCCGTCACCAAGCTGCGCGGCCAGGGGATCGGGGGTGAAGTCAGGGTGGAAGAGCGGGTAAGCCGCGCCTGCCACTGCCTTCAGCGAGATGTCGGTTACGTCGTCGGCGAGGCGGCGTCCGTTAGGATAGCCGGCCATGTCGCCACCCACCACGCCGAGCGAGTTAGGCTGGGCTGCGGGGGGCACGCCCATGTTGAGGCGCAACTGCTCCGACGGCTTGAGGGTCGAGGTAGGCGGCTGGGTCGCGCCGGGGATACCGGTCAGGAAGATAGCCACCAGGTCATCGCGGGGTGCCGGGGGCACCTGGATGTTGTAGAGAGCCTTGAACAGCTTGGCAAGCTCGGGGTCGGTCACGCCACCCAGGAACTGGGCATCGCCTTCCGGCTTGGAGCTATTCCAGAGGTCCTTGGCTGCCAGGGGCACCACTACTTCGTTCACCAGGGGAGCGCCCAGGCGGCTTACCTGCACCCAGTCGCCGCTGTTGGTCATCGTGCCGTTCTCACCCAACACGCGGGTCGTCTGGCGAAGGCTGGTCGACCACACACCTATAACAGCGTTGCCAGCCGTGGGGCCGGAGACTGCCTGCTGGTTGCCGGTCAGGTTCTTGATCGGGATCTGGAGGGCAATCGTCTGCACGTTGTAGCCCTTCAGGCCGTCCACGCCACCACCGGCGTTACCGGGTAGCTTGCGGATCGTAAGCAGGTCGAAGACGTTGAGGTCCACGAAGAACGGATCGTCGGACTGCCCGGCGAATACCTTGCTGCCGTCGCCCAGGTCCTGGATACCGGCGTTGGAAAGCGCCTCGTAGTTAGGGGTGGACTTGGCACCCACGTTCACGGGCGGGACCTTGAGGTTCTCACCCAGCGTGCGGGTCTGGCCGTCGCGGATCTCGGTGACCGAGTAGGTCTGCTTGATGTTCAGGTTGGGCGAGTCGATGCTCTCGATAGGCCCGGTGTTGTACAGGAACGTGTTGCCGTTGCCCACCTGGGTGCCGAAGTCGAACCTGTAGGTGATGTGCGCCTTGGCGTCACCGACGTTGTCGATGTTGATGTCGTACATCACGTCATCGCCGAAGCGGAAGTAGTTGGGGCCACCCGCCGGCTCCTCAAAGGGGTAATAGCTGGCGATGATGGTAACGGTGTCAGGTCGGTCGGGGCTGACGAACGCATACACGTCCGTGCCGTCGGCGGCCGGGTCCTGGCTGATCATGGGGGCTTCCCTATGGCTGGAGGCTGAGACCTGACCTGCGTTCGCACCGAACGCGGCAGCTCCCACTACCAGCAAGCCTGCAAGCGCTACATTGAGCTTCTTTGCAGTATTCATGTGAATTTACTCCTCCTCGCTGCCGCATCAATTGCGGAGCGGACTTTCTATAATCTTTCGAGTCAATCAATTTGTGTTTGCACCCGGTCCGCGACTAGCGCAGGACATGTGCTTCTTGTTTGAAACCAGTGTCGATCCTGGTCGAGGTCCTCCCCGACTCGTTCCACCTCCCGGCTACTGGTTGCGCTCGTGAACCGTTCAACTAGAGTTTTCAGGGTGCACGAAGGCAAGGCCCGGTCAAAGGCTGCCCCGTGGGACTGCCTTGTTTTCCAGAGTTTGTCAACTTGTTTTCGATTTGCTGAGTAGTTTACGCTGCCGCTTACAGATCGGATTAACCCTGCACAAACATTGGGTTTTTACGCGTGACGGAGAGGGCTTAGAGGGAGAAGACAAGCAAGAGGGGAGCAAGTGTCACTTGCTCCCCTCTTCCAGCTGTGGCGACTTCTTTGTACTAGGTCGGGTTGGCTACCACAGGCTCCACGCGCTGTCGCAGCAGCACAAGCCCAAGCAGGGCGTACCATACAGGGTTAGCCACAAAGCCCGTGAGAGCGGCGGGGAGGAGCACCAGGGGACTTGATGCGTCCAGCACGATGAGGCGGGCGAGCCATGTGATTATCATCAGCGCCGCCAGGGCATAGCCGACGTAAGCGAGTGCGGGCGGAAGTCCCGCAGTACGAGAGATGAGCCGCGAGCCAGCCAGCAGCGCCAGCCCCGCCAGGCCGAAGGTGAGAAAGCCCCGCGGGTCTACCAGGTTGGGGAGGTTGGCGTCAGCAAGAACATCGGTGCGGGGCGGGTTCAAGGTGTTGGCGAGGTCGTAAGCCCCGTGTGTCGCGGACCCTAGCGCTGCTACGCTACCCATCAAGACGAACCACAGCGACACGCCCGCGCCGGTGGCTCGCAGCCGCTCGTAGAGGGCGACCAGGGCAACGGTAGCAGCCAACGAACCTACAAGCTGAAGCGAGGAATACAGGGTCGGCTCCTTCAATAGTACAAAAGCCACTGAGTACAAGAATATGGCCGCACCCGCCAGAATAGCGCATGTGCCACCAAGAGACTGAAACGACATGGTTGCGCCACTTGTTGTGGCATCGGACGAGATTACCCGTGCAGACATCTAGAGCCTCCTTCCCATAGGAACATACTGGCCGCTGCCCTCAGACCTGAGCGGCAATACTATATGGAGGCATATTGCGACAAACGGGTGTCCACTTTCCAGCTCACCAACTATCCACTTGCTGCTCATTCTTTGCTGATGAGGTCGCCCTCACTGCTTTAGCTGATGCGCTAACCCAACGGGAGCTGCGGTGTCAGTAGCATATTAGAATGGAGCAGTAAACGTCGTGTGATGAGACAGAGCCATTCACGGGGTCAAAACAAAGAAAAAGGGCCTATATATGACCCTTTTTGTAAGCTAATTGCGCAATCCCTTAATGTACTAAGTTGTTATCCCGTGTAGTTCCCACTGCCAGAGCACTTCACACACACGCTCCATACCCTGCTTCAGGTGCCGTCGAAACGTACTGAAGGGAAGGTCCAGCATTTCGGCGGCGACTTCCTGGGTGGCGGCGGGCTTGATGTAGGTGTGCAGGAGCGCCTTGTAGAACTTGGCTTCGCGCGGCGAGCGCTGTAGATGCTCGCAAGCGTCAAGTATCAGGCGCTGGAGTGCGGCGATTCGCTCCGGCCGGTTTGAAGACGCCCCGGCGCGCTCGATCACCAGCCGCGATTGCAACAGTGGGCTGGACTTGAGCATCTCAGGCCGCGTGTAGCTGCGCATCGCCTCCTGCACCGCCGACTCGAACTCCTCCTCACTCAGGACCACCACGGGAGACGAGGCAGGCGCGGGTGCGGCCTGGTCGGGTGTGGCGGCGATTTCGCGCTCGGCCAGTAGCGTCAGCCAGGCCATGACGGGCACCGCGCGCCAGTCATGACCGTAAACGCCATACGTCTTGCCTCCAACCTCGAAGTCGGCGGCCGCGACGTGGTGCAGGTCTGCGTACGCGAACAATGGTGCCCAGAAGTCGAGGTCAGCGACCGGGAAGAATGAGTAGACCAGCCCCGGTGTGAAGTAGTGGCGCACGGCGTTCACGAAAATAAGGCTCTGTATGGGCGAGACCGATTGGTAGGTGTCAGCCGCCATCCAAAAGCGGAAGTGCTTCGCCACCTCCCCACTTCGGAGCGGCGCGTTCGCGTTCAGGAAGTGTCGTGCTGCCGCAATCGCGGGGTCTACTTCGGCATCCTCATTGGATATCTGCTCAAGGGACAGGCTCATGAGGAAGCCGTTGGGGTTCTGCTCGGCGTCACGGAAGACGAGCACGCCGGCGGGTTGGCGCTCGAACCAGTGCAGGGCAATGCCGGCGGACTCCTCTCCCTCGAACCCGCGCACCATCTCCACCAGCCTGGGAACATCCTCCGCGCTCATGGCGTTTGGCACCGATGTACCCGACTCCTGCCATTCGAGGAAGGGCCGCACCATAGGGTTATCGCGGTGCAGGAAGATGTAATCAAACAGGATGATCTGTTGTTCGAGGGGCGAGGCTTTTTCCAGCCTGCCGGTGTAGAAGTTGCGCACGCGGCGGTGCAGTTCGGCGTACCAGTTGCGGTTGCGCCAGCGAAGGTCGGCTGACAGGGCCTCGCGCGCCAGGTCGTGCGGAAATAGGCCCAGCGGCCCCGAGTCGATGAAGGAGAGGCCGCGCAGCCAGTCGAATAGCTCGTGTACGTCAGGGGCGTCCAGCACCTCGCTCAAGAGGGCCTCGGTGGTCACACGTACCAGGGCGCAGACCTCCAGCGCGGTTCTGTGCGAAGGGCCGGGCACCTTCTGGACAAGCTGCTCCAACAGCGCCTTTACAACGTCAGGGGTGGCTTCAGCCTGGAAGCGCACGTCGCCCTTGTGGGCGAACACGTCCGCTACCAGCGACAGCGCCAGGGGGTGGCCGTGGGTGAAGGTCAGCACCTCCTTATGGTGCTCGGCCGGGATGTTGCGGCGCGCCAGGTAGTCTTTGCTCTCGTCGGGGCTGAGGTTGCGTAGGGCGAGTATATGTATCAGGTCCTGCCAGCCAGGGTCGGTGTACCAGGCGGGCACGGGCGGGCGGCGGTCGGCGAATACGATGAGTGTGTCATCCGGCAACTGCGGCAGCAGCATCTCACGTAGCCATGTCACCAGGGGTGCCAGCAATTCGCCGGTATCGAAAACCAGCACCTGCCGCCCGCCCCTCTCGGCCATGACGTCGATGGGGTTCTCAGGGGCAGTCAGGCCCAGGGCGAGTTGCAGGGCCGCAAGCACTCCCTCGGGTGAGGGGTCTACGTTGCGGGCGTCCATGTAGAGGGCCGGAATGCCCATTTCGCCCGCGATGGCGAGAAACTCTTTGAGGAGGGTGGTCTTGCCTACTCCGCCGGGGCCGTAAACGTGCAACAGGACAAACGGAAGCTCAGGCGCGGCTAAGGCCGACCGGAATAGCTCGCGTTCGTTATCTCTACCCACAAAGCGGCGACGGCGGGCTGCGACGAGACGGTCCGCAAGACGTGAAGTCATGCTGCATCCCTGCTACAAAAATAGGAGCAACTGCAATGAGAGCATTATACTGCCAACCAGGACTATATACAACCAGTAGCAATACTATGTACAGCCCTGGGGCAACAGTGGGCGACTGCCTGGCAACAAGGAAGTTCCCACGGAACTGCCAGGATGCTAAGAACACCAGGCACCCCTCCCCATTAGTATGCTTGGGCATGAAAAGGGGGCACGATGGGTCGTGCCCCCACAAGATCAGGCTGCGCCCTGTCGGATTACTTGCCGCTGGCGCGCATAGCAGGGAGGTAGAACATCTCGGTGTACTCTTTCACCTGGCGGTGCATCGAGAAGGTGGGCGCGCAGGAGACGATTGCCTCTTTCATCAGCCGGGTCCACTCGGTGGGCACTCCCCTTTCGTCGCGGGCGTAGTAGGCGGGCACGATCTGGCTTTCCAGGGTGTTGTAGAGGGAAACCACGTCATGGCGGTCCTGCTCGTCGGGGTTGCCGTATTCCTGGCCCTCGCCTATGGCCCAGCCGTTCTTGCCGTTGTAGCCCTCGGCCCACCAGCCGTCGAGCACGGAGAAGTTGGGCACGCCGTTGAGGGCCGCCTTCATGCCGCTCGTGCCGCTGGCCTCATAAGGGCGGCGCGGGTTGTTGAGCCACACGTCCACCCCCTGCACGAGGTAGCGGGCGACGTTCATGTCGTACTCTTCCAGGAAGATGATCTTGCCACGCAGTCCGTCGTGCCGGGCGGCCCAGTTCACCTGCTGGATGAAGTGCTTACCAGGCTCGTCCTTCGGGTGCGCCTTGCCTGCGAACACCATCTGCACGGGCCGCTCCGAGTTATTGATTATCGACATGAGCCTGCCCACGTCGGTAAAAATGAGGGTCGCCCGCTTGTAGGTGGCAAACCTCCTGGCGAAGCCGAGGGTCAACGCCTCTGGGTCGAGCAGGTTGCCTATATCAGCGGGTGTGCTGTTGCGTTTGTACCAGGCTTCCATGCGCTGCCGGGTAAAGAGCACCAACTCGCGCTTCAAGCGACGGTGAATCTCCCAGAGTTCCTGGTCTGAGGCTTCGTACAATGGCTGCCACACGTTTGGGTCGTCCAGGCGGTCGTACCAGCCTTCGCCCAGGTAGGTGTTGAAGAAGCCGTGCAGGTCGTAGGCCAGCCAGGAGCCGGTGTGCACGCCGTTGGTGATGGAGGCGATGGGCACCTGGTCCACCGGCACGTTAGGGTAGAGCCAGTGCCACATATTGCGCGACACGCGGCCATGTAGCTGGCTCACGCCGTTGCGGTAGGTGGAGCCGCGCAGGGCGAGGGCGGTCATGCTGAAGGCGTGGCCCCAGGGCTGGCCCTCCTTAGCCACATCGAACAGTTGCTCCTTGGTGATGCCCAGCAGCGGCGCGTAGTCCGAGAAATACTTGGCGATGAGGTCAAACGAGAAAGCGTCGTTGCCCGCGGCTACGGGCGTGTGGGTGGTGAAAACGGTAGAAGCGGCCACGCTATCCAGCGCGCGCTCAAACGGCTCGCCCTGCTCCACACGCTCGCGCGCCAACTCAAGAAGGAGGAAGGCCGAGTGTCCTTCGTTCATGTGCCAGGCGCGGGGGGCGATGCCCAGTTGGCGCAGGGCGCGCACGCCGCCGATACCAAGCACCATCTCCTGTGCCACGCGCATCTCCTGGTCGCCACCGTACAGGCGGGAAGAAAGCTCGCGGTCGGCGGGGGCGTTCGGGTGGATGTCGGTGTCGAGCATGTAAAGCGACACGCGCCCCACCTGGAAGCGGTAGACCTTGGCGAACACGGTGCGCCCCGGCAATTCGACCGAGACGATTACCTCCCGGCCGTCCGGCGTTTGGGCGGGCAGCACAGGCTTGTCATCGAAGTCGAACTTGGGGTACTCGGCCTCCTGCCAGCCGTCGTGGTTGATAATCTGGCGAAAGTAGCCCTGAGGGTAGAGGTAGCCGACGAACACCATCGGCACACCCAGGTCGGAAGCGCCCTTTACGTGGTCGCCCGCCAGCACGCCCAGGCCACCCGAGTAGATGGGCAGCGATTCGTGCAAGCCGAACTCGAACGAGAAGTAAGCGATATAGCCTTCAGAGCCGGCGTGGTTGGTGCCGTACCAGGTGTCCTGTGCGGCCAGGTACTTGTCGAAGTTGGACATTACCGAGTCGTATAGAGCAACATACTCTGCTCGCTCTGTTGCCGCGTCGAGGCTGCGGCGTCGGACTTCGTTGAGGAAGCGCACGGGGCTGTGGTACACAGCTTCCCAGAGCACGGGATCGACTTCGGAGAAGAGGCGCTGGGCCTCGGGGTGCCAGGTCCACCACAGGTTATATGCCAGTTCGTTCAGGCGGCCGATACGCTCAGGCAGGACCTGCAACTTGCCTGCGGGCTGAATCAAGTTCAAGAGAAAACCCTCCGTTTGGACTTTGGGACGGTTGCGCCCATGCCGCATTTTATGCCATGCGTCGATTGTTTGGCAATTTCCACTAAGGCCACCCAAATCGGCGGCAGGCTACATAGCACCTGAAAACGGAAAAAGGCGAGCCTCAATGCAGTCAACATTGACCCGCCTACCCTATCGCCGGTGATAGTGAGTTGCCCCATGAGATGAGCAACGACCATGCCACGCCGGAACCCACAGTGCTGACTAAACATTATCTCCAAAATATCTAGGAGTGAGATGAGCACATGAGGTGGCCTTTGTCATTCTGAGCGCAGCGAAGAATCTCGTCCCCACCGGGTTGTTTCCTCTTTCTTATGGTGCTCACCTGCTGGAGGAAAGGTGATATTTGGGTGTTGCCGGACGAGATTCTTCGCTGCGCTCAGAATGACAAGGGCCGCCTGTGGATGCTCGCATCCTATATCTACTTTCTTGAGATGACTTCTAGCAAGTTGCGTCTTACGGCCTACCGAGCACCAAGCATGCGTTTATGCCACCAAAGCCGAAGGAATTCGACAGCACCGCGTTTACTCGCGCGTTGCGGCCGCCGTCTGGTAGGTAGTCCAGGTCGCATTCCGGGTCGGGGTGTTGCAGGTTTATGGTCGGTGGGAGGTACTCGTGGGTCATGGCAAGGCAGGTGATTGCCAGTTCGAAGGCCCCGCTGGCCCCAAGCGCATGTCCGTGCATCGACTTTGTGCCGCTGATAGGAATATCGTGCGCGTGCTCGCCAAAGACTTGCTTGATGGCTCCCGTCTCAGTCTTGTCGTTCAGGGGCGTGGCCGAGCCGTGCGCGCTGATGTAGTCTATCTCTTCCGGGCTAAGGTGCGCGTCTGCGAGGGCTTCACGCATGGCCCGCACCGCCTGCGCGCCGTCGGGGCGGGGCGCCGTCATATGGTACGCGTCGGTGGTGGTGGCGTAGCCGAGCAGTTCGGCGTAGATGGTAGCACCCCTGGCGCGGGCGTGCTCGTACTCTTCCAGCACCAGCACCGCCGAGCCTTCCGACATGACAAAGCCGTCGCGCCGGGCGTCGAACGGGCGTGAGGCTGTGGACGGCGTATCGTTGGAGTTGCTGGAAATGGCGCGGATTAGGTCGAACGCCCCGAACGTGAGAGGTGCCAGCGGGGCCTCCACGCCCCCCGCCAGCATGATGCGGGCGCGGCCCAGGCGCAGCAGGTTGAACGCCTCTCCTATCGCTACAGTACCCGACGCGCATGAGTTGGCGTTGGTCTGGTTGGGGCCGTTGAAGCCCATCTCCATAGCCACGTTGCACGAAGAAGCCGAACCGAACACCGTAAGCGCCAGGATGTTGTTTACCGCCCGCAGGCCATGCTGGACGAACGCGTCGTGCTGCTCCTCCGCGAAGGATAGGCCGCCCAGCGCGCTCCCTAGGAACACCCCGGACTGCTCGGCCTCGGACGCGGAGAGGCACAGGCCCGAGTCGAGCACCGCCTGCTGGGCTGCCGCCAGCGCGAACTGCGAGTATCTGTCGAGGCGGCGGGCGCGCTGGGCGTCAAGGTGGTCCAGGGGGTCGAAATCGTCAATTTGGGCCGCGACCTGAGAGCGATAAGGGGCCGGATCGAACCTGTCCAGGCGCTTGACCGCAGACTTACCGGCGAGCACGCCCTTCCATAGCCCCTGCCGCCCCTGCCCTAGCGGCGTGATTGCCCCTATACCCGTGATTACTACTCTCTTCAACCACGAATGCGCTGCTGCCAAAGAAAAGCTCCCCTAGATTTGACGGACTGGTAAGATGACCGCTTCAGTTATCTAACCTTGCTCAACGAGATACTTGATCCGGCGCAGGGTCTTGCCCGCGATGTAGCCGATAAAGCCTCTTCCCACCACAAGCTCGATTAGCCGAGGACCTAGGATGCGGGTTGGGAATGGAGGGTGCTCAAGCTGGTGGCTGATTTTGACGAGGTAAGCACCGTCCGCCTGCCGTTGAAACGACCACTCAACGTCCATGCCCCTCACGAGGCCCTTGATATGGTGGAACAATATGCGGCCCGGCTGTTCTGCGGTGCCCGGCTCCACCGTCTCGATGGCGCTCCAGGTGACCGGAATGAAGTTGCGCCAGGCGGACATGCGCACCCATTTGCGGTTGCCCGCACGCTTCAGCACCCGCACGTACCTGTAGTGTGGCAGGATGCGGCCCCAGTTCTCCACCTCCGAGGCTAGCTCGAAGATCTTTTCGTAAGGGGCCTGCATGGTCACTTCGTTGCTGGTGTGCATAGCAGTCAGGGCCTCAACAGCGACCACAGGAACCGGGGGCTTAGAGCGGCGCGCGCGTCAGCGAAGTCGCCCAGCACCCCGGTAATGGTGTTGAGCGGCGCGGACCGGTTCGGTAGACGAGCCGCTACGTAGTCCATAGCAGGGGGAAACGCCACAAAGAGTTGGACCAGGCGGCAAACCATCTCCTTTGCCGCGAAGTGCCTGCGCCGCAACCGTCCGTACCTGGATAAGGCCCGCGCCGACAAGTCGTTCGCCTCCAGGGCTTCGGTAGCTATCTCGGCAGCAAGTTCGGCCCCGCGCAACGCCTTGTAAACACCCTCGCCCGTAAAGGGGTCGAAGAAGCCCGCCGCGTCTCCTACGAGCAGGTATCCAGGCCCGTACGAGCGCCGCACCCTGACCCCGATTGGGCCCACACCCCGTACCTGCGACACTCGCTCGGCCCCGGCAAGACGCTCCCGAACGCCCGGAAAGGACTTGGCGAACGCCTCAAACCTGGCAGCCGCGCTACCCTCACCACCTGCCTTATCGCCCGTCATGGGCATGACAAGGCCGACGTTCAGCAAGCCGCCCGATAGTGGCGCTAGCCCGGCATAGCCCCTCGCGGAAACGTGCATCTCTCCCCAGGATTCGAGGCCATTGTGCCCCCGATAGTGCGCCACCATGCCAAGGCTGCGCGGCCACCTGAGTGGAGCCTCCAGACCGAGGCTGCGAACCACCGCCGAATGCACGCCATCAGCACCTATGACGAGCCGGGCGGCCACTTCGCGAACGCCGCCGCTACGGCTCCGCAATGTCACGCCCGCTGCCTGGCCGTCCCTTAGTATCACGCCCTCGACCTTCTCCCGGTCGCGGACGCAGACGCCGGAGCGACGGGCGTGGTCAACTAGAGTGGCATCCAGAATGCGCCTGGGGGTAGCAAGGACGTGGGCTTGACCGGCACCCCCGTCTCGGCTGTACTGCATGGTGAAGCTGCCGCCCGAGGGACTGATAACCTTCATCGCGGGCAACCGCCGCGCCCCGGCCCTCAGCACTGGCTCCAGCACGCCTATGCGCTTGAGCACCTGTTCGGTTTCGGGGCTGGTGTACTCGCCGCAAGCCTTGTCACGCGGGAAGGCGGCGCGGTCGAGCAGGAGCACCGAGAAGCCCCGTCGGGCGAGCAGCGCGGCGGTGGCGGAACCCGCAGGCCCCGCCCCCACGACTACGGCGTCATATTGCCCCGAAACCGGAGTCCCCAACGATTTGCTCCTTCTAGCCAGCCACCCCTATGCCACCGCTATCCGCCGATCTTGCCCACAACCGCCATGCGCCAGAATGGGTGCTTGAACACCGTGACGGGCACCCCCACCTCGGAGGCCATGCGCCGCAACTCCCTGGGAGTGAAGGCCCTCAGAACCGAAGCGGGGCCATCGTGCCGGGTGAGGCGGTTGGTGGTCGTCAGGTGGACCAGCGCCCACGCCATGTACCAGGCACCTTGCGAGCGATAGACATCGTTGATGATGAAGCCCACCCTCGACAGCCGGGCCATCTCCCGCAGCGCCGACATGGCTTGCCGGACGTTCAGGTGGTGGAAGGCCAGCGAACAGACCACCACGTCGAAGGACGCATCCGGGAAGGGCAGCTTGCCTGCGTCACATACCGCGAAGCTAGCGGCGTTGCCGAACCCTACCCGGTTAATACGTTCGCGAGCCACGCGCAGGATTTCGGGGCTGATGTCCGTTAGCACGCATGTTAGCTCAACTCCGCGGCTCCCGGCCCAGCGAAAAAGCTCCTCCGGTATGTCGCCAGACCCCGTAGCCACGTCCAGCACGCTCAACCTGCCCGTGCGGCCCGTGATTAGCTTCTCAAGGTGGTGCTTGACCACCCACGTCCCGAGGCCGAAGATGTTGGCCCGCCTGATGTCGCGGAGGGTCGTTTGCAGGTCGTGTTCATCGACGCCCGTTGTCGAGTCCAGAAGTTCCGGGACATCGCGGTAGGGAGGTGTTCGGAAGATTCGCATGCTGTGGACATTCTATGTCGCACGCGGCGGGCTGTCAATGCGGGGTGGGTGAGTCTCCAACCAGTGCCGTGCAAGCTCGGCGGCGGCGGCCTTGTCGTCTTGGGGGAGTCGCCCGGCCTCTACTTCGCCGCAGAGGAAGTCCTTGAGTTGCCCCACCCACGGGCCTGGCTCACGATTGCCAAGGGCCAGCAACTCGGTGCCGTCGAGGGGCGAGCGGGGTTCAAGCTGGGCCTGGTGCGCCTCATGTGCCTCCGCCTCGTCCATGTGCCGGCGGCGCTCCTCCAGGGTTTGTAAGACCCACAGACCCCGGTCTATCGGCTCCGGCAGGTACCCGCGCAGGTCGGCATGAGCCAGGGACATGAGGTCGTCCCACCCTTCGCGGCCGCGCACCTCTTCGGCTTCCTCCACCAGGCGGCGCACGGCGGCATCGGTCCAGTCGGCCCGGTATGAGATAGGGCGCATGTGCAGCCGTACCAGGCGCTCCACTGCCTCAATCGTCTCGGCGGCCTCTCCATGCTCTGACATGATTTCGACAGCCATGACCGCGCCTACCAAGTCGTGCTCGAAGAAGCGGGAACGTCCCTCCGGCGTCGCTATATAGGTAGGGCCCTTGCCGATGTCGTGCATCAAGGCGGCCCACCGCCTGATTAGCGTAGGCTCGATGGCATCCACCACCTTGAGGGTGTGTATGAAGGCGTTGTCGCGGTGCGCCGGGAGCTGAGGGACTTTGCGCAGGTAATCGAGGTCGCTGAGGAGGCTCCCAAGCACACCGTCGTTGGCCCAGCGTGCGAAGGTGTCGGAGGGGCGCTCCGAAAGCAGGGCTTCGCGGATGGTTGGCTGCAGGGCTTCCGGCACAATCTCCATCTGCGAGTTTAGCTTGTTCTTGAGCCATGCGAACATGGTAGTCAGCAGGATCAGGCGTGGCAGGTGACCTGGATGTAGACTGCTTTGTTCTCTCCTGTGCTGAGCCTGATTGGGGCGAACGGGGCGCGACCGAAGTGCAGGGTGCTATGCAAGGCACTACTGCAAAGGATGTGCCTAGAGGTGCTTACGTTCTTATCTGGTTAGGAAGACCGGAGGCGCAGGAGAGAGTAGTGCCAGCCGAACGAGGTAAGGTCTGGAAGGGAGGGCAAGCGAAATACTTGAGGTTAGAAGGAAGAAGCAGGCTCAGCCTATAGCTGCCTTCAGCTTCTCCATGCTACCATCCCCTCGATGCCTGACGGCATCGAGGAAGTAATCTATAACCTCGTCGCCAAAATCCTCGAAGAGGCCGTTGACAACGCCATTGACCACGTAACGCTCGAAGTCGCCACGTGAGAGGGTGGGCGTATAGACGTAGCTGGAGCTGGTGGTGTCCTGGTTGAGCAGGTGCTTCTTGGCGAGGCGGCTCATGGTGGTCATGACGGTGGTGTAGGCGATGTCTTTCTTCTCGCGAAGGGCCTTGTGGACGGCGCTTACCGTGGCGCTGCCCTGCGACCAGACCACCTCCATGATGTCATCTTCGAGAGGGCCAAGTACCTTGCTCGAACGCTCGGACGAGGGGTTGAACCGAAATTTTATCTCCTGGGAGGTGCTCATTTCCTGCTCCTGATACACGAAAAGGATACGCGGAAGCAAAAGCTTCCATCGCCGTGCGCCACTTAGCAGGAAGTGAGAGGCCAGGAAAAGGCATCCGGCAGGTTCATTTTACCACGAGTCGTTTCAGCACGCTAGGGGAGGGACGATAGACGATAGACCATCTGCAAGTTATGAGTTATGAGTGTTGAGTTTTGAGTTGAGGGATAGGAGACGGAACCGCCAAGACGCCAAGCACGCCAAGGACGCGCCAAGAGGATGATGGTTGGGTTCTATCCCTCAACTCAAAAC